>CAYUZO010000013.1:0-42773 GCA_964449735.1 uncultured Ferrimicrobium sp. | reverse complement strand
TGGTCGGATCCCATCCTGCCGCTTGGGCTGCGAGATCCGGGTGAGTAGTGGTGAGGTCATTGAAGCCAGCGAGGACCACTCGCCCGGCGCAGACGGGACAGTCTGTGCCGCCTTTGCTCGTTCGGCCGCCGGGAGAGACAAGCCATGCGTGCCCTTTCGTGCATCGCCACTGGCGGACGGCATTACTGGACCGAGTGCAGGTCGTCGGGTCCCACCCGTCGGCCTGGGCGGCGATGTCGGGATCCGTCGTCGCCAGGTCGTTGAATCCAGCAAACACGACCTTGTTGGCGCACACCGGACATCCCCGGCCGCCGAACGCCCGATTGGCCACTGAAGCCACCCAGATGTGACCGCGCTCACAGCGCCACTGACGAGACGCGTGGGTGCCCGCCAGGACCGTGGCGGGGTCCCACTGCCAGGCCTGGGCGGCCAGGGCGGGGTGCATAGTCGCCAGGTCGTTGAAACCGGCCAGTACGACCTTGTTCCCGCACACCGGACAGCCGCCGCCTTGTAACGCCCGGCTTGACACGGTGGCGCGCCAGAGGTGGCCCCTCGCGCAGCGCCACTCCACCTTCTTGCCCGCCCCCGCTTTGACGGTGGTGGGGTCCCAGCCATGCGCCTGTGCGGCTAGTGCCGGGTGCGTGGTGGCGAGGTCGGTCTCGCCAACAATGGGGTAGCGCCCCGAGCAGTAGGGACATCCCGCCCCATTCAGCGCCCGGCTTTCGACGACGGCCTCCCATTCGTGACCAACCTCGCAGCGCCAGAGTAGAGAAGACCCACTACCGCCCAGCACCGACGTGGGGTCCCACCCGACAGCTTGGGCGGCGAGTTCGGGATGGGAAGTGGCCAGGTCGTTGACACCCGCGACGGGGTAGCGCCCCGCACAGTAGGGACAGCCGTAACCCTTGCGTGTTCTGTTGGCGACGATCATTTCGTAGGAGTGCCCGGCCCCACAGCGAAAGGGCAACTTCTTGTTGCACTTGGGCGCCACCATTGACGGGTCCCACCCCTCGGCCTCAGCCGCAATCTCGGGAAAGGTCTCCCGTAACGACGTCATGGCAACTCCACCCCTATTGACTCAATGTTGCCACCGCGGTGCGACGTCACCAACTGCGCTCGGTGCGGGAACTTGGTCAATGGGGCGCCTACTGCGCTGAGCTCTAATGGCCTTGGGGTTGATCCGGTTTGATGGTTGGTCCCGAGTGATGGTTGCCAGCCCCGGCTCGCTTGTCCCGGCTGGTTGACCGTCTGGGCTTCCGGGCCGTGACCCACGTCACGGACACTTGGCGGTTGGAGCATTCCATTGGCCTCGATGCTGGCTGCCAGTTCGGCGAGCCCAGCATCCTCGCTTCCTGCTTCGAGATTCTTTCGAGCGTTGAGCGGCGAGACCTTGATCGCAGCCAGACTCACTGACCGTAGCGTGCTTGCCATTTCACACCCCCTCACGCATCTGAGGACCCGAATACACCAAGGGCACCCAGACATCACACTGTGCCCAGACCGAATCCGTCTCGTGTTCCGCGCGCACGGCTACTGCGTGGCGAGCACGCGCTTAACCGTGCCGGGCACCTTTGACGCACCATATTCGGGCTTGCAGCGCGTCTCGAGTTCATGGCCGGTCCTGACTTTGACAGCCTGCTGGCGCTGCTATTCGCTGGCGACTGCAGCGCCGACTTGGCGATGGACGAGTTGTCTCCGTGGCTCATTCCGCTGCACAACTGAACCGATACCAGCCCCGGGCCCTGAGCATTGCTCAGTGGGATTTCGCTCGAGCTGATGCGGTCGCCCTCGTCGCACGTGCCACGGCGGACACACCCGCCACTGCGCACTCCCTGCTGTCGCTACTTGCGAACTTCCTTGCCTGGCACCCGCTGTGGGACCGGAAGGTGGAGCCGGATCTCGCCGCCTTACTCGCTCCGATCCACATCGGCACCTACGTAGCCTCATCAACTCAGCACCGAAACGCTGGGGCTGGGCTACGCCGCCTCGCACGATGCGTCGGCGCCATGCCCCAGCGTTCGACGACGCCGAGCAAGCGTCCGCCCGCCGGTGCGACGGCGTTCTGGCGTGCCGTGGCCGGATGCGGACCCCTCACGGCGCTGGTGGTGGCCAGCCGGCGCTGCGGGCGAGTCCTCACTCCGCGCACCTTCACCGACGTGGCGGGCAGCCTGATCGAGGAGGCCCCCGATCTCGCTGACCTCGGGGCGGGGTGTGCGCGAGAGGGCGATACCGGCACGGTGAGCGTGCTTCATGATGTCGCTCGGACCTTACGGAGTCTGTCCGACGGCGAGCCAGTGGGAGGCGAGGTGAGCTCCCGGACAGCCCGCCCGAGTCGGACCACGAAGACCTCGACTCGCACGCCTTCGCGCACCGCGGTGCTGCGCCAGGCACGCGAGGCCCGTCGTCGCCGTCAAGAAGCCCGAGTCCTCGCCGAAGTGGGGCCGACGGCGAAGTCCCTCGACGAACTGACGGCGCCTCTTCCAGCCATCGAGGAGGCGATCGCCGCCTTTCGGCCCTACCGCTTCTCCGACACCGATTGGTCGCTCGTCGAGGAGACGACGCGCACGCTGCTGCGCGCCTACGGCCCGCCGAGCACGACCTGGGTTCAGACCCAGGCCGGGGTGATCGCTCGCTTCTGTCGTTGGGTGGCGACGCGACCCGAGCGGATCCAGCGCGGCGAGGTTCTTCGCGCCGACGAGACCCTCGAGGCCGGGCTCATCGACGTCTATCTCGCCGGGCCGCTCGTCAACGTGCCGGACTCGAGCCGGGCGACGGCGCGCTCCTTAGTGCGCCGAGCGACGCGGAATCTCTCGCCCCTGCCCACGGGGTCCATTGCCTATCACCCCGTAAACCCCCCCTACAGCCCGGCCGAGTGCGCGGCGTTCCTGCGCCTGGCGCGACTGCAGCCGACCGCCGCGACGCGTCGGGGGATGTCCTCGCTCGTGGCGCTGGGCCTCGGGGCCGGGCTCTCCTCTCAGGAGCAGCGTGAGGTCAGCGACGAGCGGGTTCACGAGGTCGACCTCGACGGCGAGAAGGTGCTGGTGGTCGACGTGCCGGGCGCCCGAGCGCGTCGGGTCGTGTTGCGCGCGCCCTACGACGACCTGCTGCGCGAGGCGATCACTCTGCACCGCGAGCAGGGCCGTAGGGCCAACCAGCCGTTGTACGGCACCAAAGTGGATCGCCACAACGCCAGTGGTACGGTCACCGGCTCCGCACGCACCGCGTTCGGCGTTGGCGTCGAGATCGACCCGGCGCGACTGCGCTCGACGTGGCTGGTGGCCCTCATGAGCGCAGATCTGCCCCTCGGCGTCCTGCTCAAGGTCTCCGGACTGCGCAGTGCCCGCACACTCGTCGATCTCCTGCCCTACTGCCCGGAGCCCTCGGAGGAGGCCGTGCTCGCTGCGCTGCGCGCCGCGGGGGAGAGGTCGGTCAGCTCGTGATTCGGCTCTGTGAGTACCGATTGGTCGCGAGCGCGATCCAGCGCAGCGGCGTGGCTCGCGAGATCGAGCAACTGCTCTCGCCCGAGGGCAAGGGCCGCCCGCGCGGTCTGTCCGTCGAAGTCTTCCTCGCGGGCGCCGTCCTCACGGCGAGTCGCTCGCTGCCCCTCACCTTCACCAACATCTACGCGACGCTGACTCGCGAACTGTCGTCCTCGCTGCAGAACGCGATCGGCGTGCGCGTGAAGGACGATCCGGCGACGATGTCTCGACCTATCTCCATCCGCCAGGTGCGCTACGTCATGGAGGCCATCGAGCGTCGCCTCGTCTACACCTCGGCGAGCGCCTCCGAACTCGATGACGCGTTGCGCGACGCCCGGCGCGAGCGCTTCGAGGGCATCATCGACCAACTCATCGGCGCGACGATCCCGGCCAACTACGCGAAGGCCGTCTCCATCGCCGTGGACGGCTCGGGCGTCGAGTCCTTCGCTAAGTCCAAGCGGCGCGCGAAGGATGTTGCCGGCGCCGCGAGCGACGAGCTCGAGGGTGAGGGCGAGGAGGACCTCGCGGAGCAGGACCGGTCCAAGTTCGACTGCTACTCGGCCGACCCCGATGCCCGCACGGGATACCGCACTAGGACCTACGACTCCAAGTCGAAGTACAACCACGGCTACGAGCTGACTGCGGCGGTGGCGGTGCCGCGCGTGGGCGGTCCCGACATCGGACCGAAGCTCCTGCTCGCCACCGGGTTCAGCCTTCGGCAACGGATGTGACCACGCCAGCGATCTCAACCCTGGAGCAGCTCCTGGAGCGAGGCTTTGACATCAACGAGGTCATCGCCGACCGGGGCTACTCCTACAAGAAGCCCAAGGACTGGGCTGAGCCGCTTCGCGCCCTGGGCCTGGCGCAGGTCCAGGACATCCACCCGGCCGACCACGGTCCCCGCGACGCAAACGGTGTGTTGATGATTGACGGCGTACCGCACTGCGAGAGGACACCGGAGTATCTGCGCAACATCACCCGGCCCGCACAACTGAGCGTGGGGCCGCTCGGCCCGGTCGCCACGGAGGCCGAGCGCCTCGTCCACGCTCGCAAGGTCGCCGAGATCGAGCGCTTCAACGCCTTGATCGCCGAGCGCCAACAGTACGCCTCGGTGCGCAACCAAGGGGCTCCCGTTGGAGCCAAGGATCAGTCGAAGGCGCAGTACATCTGCGCGGGCCGGGCGGGAAAGCTCCAGTGTTCCAACTGTCCGCTGGCGGCGGACTACCCGGAGGGCCTGCCCGTAGTGGTAAACCCGCCAAGCGGTCCCTACGCACCACGATCCTGTTCGCAGGCGACGACGGTGGTCGCGGGCGCCGGACTCATCAAGCTCGCCCAGCGCGACTACTGGGGAAGCCCCGAGTGGCAGGCCTCGTACGGCCGAAGGGCTCACGTCGAGAGCATCTTCGGCAACCTGCGCAACCCGAGCACCCAGAACATCCGGCGGGGCTTCTGTCGCGTCATGGGTCTGATCAAGACGACCCTGATGCTCGCTTTCGAGGTGATGGCCGCCAACCTGCGCCTGGTGCGCGAGTGGGCCAAGCGCACGGGCGAGAACTCCGATCCGCTCCACGAGCCCTTCCCCGAGGATCACGGCTCCGAGGAGATCGACGCTGAGGGCAACGTCCGCGTCGCGTCGCCGGACGACCTCAGCCCACCGGGCAGCTAGCCCGTCCTCACCGCCGATCTGAGCCTCGCGGGACCTGACACGTCCGGCGAGGCTCTTACGCGTCTCGCCCGACTCGCCGGTCGCTGCCGCGAGCAGTTGAACCCGCGCCGGCACCGCCCGCCGACGTCTCCGGAGCCTCAGTCAGGTCGCCGGGCCGTCCCGCCACGACTTTCGTCACCTTGTGGGTCCGACTTTCGTCAAGACCCCATGGCGGAGGAGGTGGGATTTGAACCCACGGAAGGTTGCCCTTCACACGATTTCCAATCGTGCCGATTCGGCCGCTCTCGCACTCCTCCATCGGTCGACTCACGAGGAGCCGGAGGACCAGGCTACTTGGTCCCCCTCGGGGCTCTCGCGCTACCCTGTCCGGGCCGAGGTCGCGGCCACCGGGTCCCGTGCGACGGCCGCTCGTGAACCGAGTCAGGGGCGGAAGCCAGCAGCTCTCAGCGGGTCAGGCCGGGTGCCACGGATCGCCTGGGCGTCGCGGCCTCGGCTTCAAACACGTCACCGTTAGTCTCGGGGGGTGACTGACGCACCTGCGCCACCCGGGTCGGCCGCCCTCTATCGGCGCTTTCGGCCCGGTCGCTTCGCCGATCTGAAGGGCCAGGAGCACGTGGTGCGAGCCCTCCAGGGGGCGGTCGCCCACGACCGCGTCGTGCACGCCTATCTCTTCTCGGGGCCCCGCGGGACCGGCAAGACGACGGCCGCGCGGATCCTCGCCAAGGCTCTCAACTGCGAGAACCCGGTCGACGGGGACGCCTGCGACCAGTGCCCGAGCTGCGTCGCCATTACCCGGGGCACCTCGCTCGACGTCACCGAGCTCGACGCGGCCTCCAACAACGGCGTCGACGACATCCGCGAGATCACCTCGGCCGCCTGGCACGGGACGCCCGGGCGGTGGCGGGTGTACATCTTCGACGAGGTCCACCAGCTCTCGCGGGCCGCCGCCGCTGCCCTGCTCAAGACCCTCGAGGAGCCTCCGCCCCACGTCGTCTTCGTCCTCGCCACGACCGACCCGCACAAGGTGCTCCCGACGATCCGCTCGCGCACCCAGCACCTGGAGTTCCGCCTCCTGCCCGGCGACACCCTCAGCGGGCTGCTCCACGAGATTCGCGACGCGGCGCATCTCGAGGCCGACGACGAGACGGTGGAGGCCGCCGTCCGCCTCGGCCGTGGCTCGGCTCGTGACGCCCTCTCCGCCCTCGATCAACTGGTCGCCACCGGTGGCTCCCAGGAGGTCCGTCCGAGCTTCGAGGGCCTGTTGGCGGCGTTGGCCGACCTCGACGCTCCGGGCGCACTGCGCGCGGTGGCGACGCTCGGGGCCGAAGGCTGGGAACCCGAGCAGCTCACCGAGAGCCTGGCGGCCGAAGTGCGTCAGATCTTTCTGCTCCAGGTCGCCCCGGACCTCTCGGACGCCGTCGACGCCGAGCGAGGGCGGCTCGGTGCGTTGGCTCCGCGGTTCGGCCTCGCCCGGACCGTCCGCATCCTCGAGACCCTGGGGCGGGCCCTGCGCGAGATGCGCAGCGCCCCCGACAAGGTGATCGTTCTCGAGGTGGCGCTGGCGCGCCTGGTCCACCCCGAGTTGGACTCTGGTGTCGAGGCGCTCGAGGAGAGACTGAGCCGCGTCGAGCGTGCGCTGGCCGCCGGTCCCGCGGCCACCCCCGTCGCCGACTCCGCGCCGCGCCGACCGATCGGTCAGGCCAGCCCTTCGACGTCCGAGCCACCCGAGCCACCCAGGCTCGCCACCCCGCCGACCAACTCCGAGGCTGTGCCCCCCGCCCCCGCGCCGCCCGCCGCTCCCAGTGCGTCGCCCGCCGCTTCCAGCGCGGTGACGGACTCCTCGGCCGGTGCGGCATCCTTTGAGGAGTTGCGCGCGGGATTCGCCGAGCGCGTGGTCGCCAAGACCTCGCGAGCCGCTCAGATGCTCCTGCGCGGAGCGCAGGTTCGCGCGCTGCGAGGCGACACCCTGGTGGTGGCCCTCGCCAGCGAGGAAGCCTGCCGCAGCGCCGCCGCCTACGCCGGGGCGCTGCGCCGGGCGATCGAGCACGAGTTCCGGGTGGGTCTGGACATCGAGTGGGCAGTTGACCCCTCGGTCGCGAGCGCCCCGAGCGTCCCGAGCGCCCCCAGCCGTTCGCGGACGGCGTCGGTGGCGACGCCCGTCACCGAGGACGAGGAGGTCCTCGAGGACGACGGGGGACCGGGGGTCGTCGTCGATTCGGTCGCCGAGCACCTCATCACCGAGATGTTCCCCGGGGCCGAGGAGATCTCGTGAACTATCCAGCGCCCCTCCAAGCGGTGATCGACGAGCTGGGCCGCTTCCCCGGGGTTGGCCCGAAGTCGGCCCAGCGGATCGCCTTTTGGCTGATGCGCCAGCCCGGAGAGGACGTCGCGCGCCTGGCCGAGTCCCTCGAGGACATGCGCACCCGCCTCGCCTTCTGCGAGCGCTGCTGCAACATCGCCGAGGTGGGCGGCCTGTGCACGATCTGCGCCGACGAGCGGCGCGACCCGGGAGTGATCTGCGTGGTCGAGAGCCCACCGGACGTGGCGGCGGTCGAGCGCTCCCACTCCTTCCACGGGACCTATCACGTCCTGCACGGCGTGCTCAACCCGCTCGAGGGCGTGACCCCGGACCGCCTGCGCATCGCCGAGCTGCTGGAGCGGCTGAAGGGCCCGGTGCACGAGGTGATCCTGTGCTTCAACTCCACGGTGGAGGGGGACGCCACCGCGATGTACCTCAGCCGGCTCCTGGCGGTGCCCGGACTCACCGTGTCCCAACCCGCCTCAGGGCTGCCGGTGGGCAGCGACCTCGAGTTCGCCGACGACCTGACTCTCGGTCGAGCTCTCGAGGGGCGCCGGATCCTCGCCCAAGGCTGACGCGCACGCACAGAGGCCCCGGGGCGGAGCCCCGGGGCCTCTGTGCGTGGGTGGATCGATCAGGCCTTCACGCTGGTGGCGATCAGCGTCAGCTTCTTCTTGCCCGCGAGCTTGCCGGTCGCGCTGACCGAGGCGCCCTTGGTGAGCGAGGCCGCATTGCCCGCGCTGAAGGTGGCCTTCTTGAAGTTGACGACGTAGGTCTTGGTGCCCACCTTGAGCCAGAACAGGCTCTTCGCGGCGTCGGCCTTGACGACGCTGCCGCTCAGAGTGGTCGCAGCGGTGGCGGTGGCGTGGGTGGCCTTGGTCGAGGCGCCGGCGGTGCCGGCGGCCAGCGAGGCCGCACCGAGCGAGCCGACGGTGAGGGCGAGAGGCAGGACCAGCTTGGCAATCTTGGTGTTCATGGGGTTCTCCTTGGTGGTGTCGAGTGGCACCGGCTCGACTGGTTGAGGGGGACGTTCGTGGTGCCGAGCAGCAAGGTAGTGAGGCGACTGGGGCCCTCGCGGGGCCCCACGGCAAAGAAACGGCAAAGATTCCTCGCTCGCGAGAGGCGTCGAGTGCTCCTCTTCGTTACCTCTTAATCCCCTCCTACGAAGGGCGGGCTGAGGGCCCCGAGGACGCGTTCGACGAGGGTGCGCCGGGCAACGTCACGTGGGCGTCGACCCCTCCCTCGGGTGACTCGTCGAGGATGACCGAGCCACCCGACAGGCGCACCAGCTGCTCGACGATGGCCAGGCCGAGGCCGGATCCCTCGGGAGAGCTCTGTGGCCCTCGCCAGAATCGCCACAGAGCGCGACGGCGGTCGTCGGGTGACAGTCCATGGCCGGTGTCGAGCACGTGCAGCTCGGCCTGCGCGCCCTTCGAGCCCACCGTCACCGTCACCGTCCCGGGGGCGGGCGTGGCCTCGAAGGCGTTGGCCAGGAGGTTGTCGACGACCTGCTCGACCACGCCCTCGAGGGCCAGGGCGGGCGCGTGCTCGGGGCCGCGGAAGAGCAGAGTCAGGCCCTGCTCCTCGGCGAGGGGCTGCCAGTAGTGGACACGCTCGGCGGCGACCGCCGCCAGGTCCACCTCTCGCGGGGGGCTGGGGTCGGCGTCGGTGCGCGCGAGCTGGAGCAGCGAGCCGACGAGGCGGCTCAGTCGGTCGAGCTCGGCGAGGACCGGCGCGAAGTCCTCGGGGGTGAGGACCCGCGAGGCGTGCTGAAGGTTCTCCAGCTGCAGCGACAGCGCAGTCAGGGGGGTACG
This sequence comes from uncultured Ferrimicrobium sp., assembly GCA_964449735.1. GTDB lineage: Bacteria > Actinomycetota > Acidimicrobiia > Acidimicrobiales > RAAP-2 > RAAP-2. Next base: position 33,515 of record CAYUZO010000013.1, on the reverse strand, counting down.
CAACTGGTGGGAGGCGTCGCCGACGAAGGAGCGCTGGACCTCCAACAGGTCGATGAGCCTCCCGGCGGTGCGGTTGATGGCCTCGGCCAGGTGGCGCAGCTCCGGCGGGCCCTCTTCGACGGGGGCTCTCGTCTCGAGGTCACCCGCGCCGATCGCCTCGACGGCTCGCCCGATGCGACGAACGGAGCGGGTGAGCGAGCTCGAGAGGACGAAACCGAGCGCCCCGGCCCCGACGAGCATCAAGCCGGCGAAGAGACTGAGCCGCTCCCAGTTGCCCCGAATGGTCTTGGACACCACCTTCACGGGGTAGGTGACGACGAGCACGACACCACTCAGGGGATGGGGCTGGGCCGGGTCGTGGCGCAGGGTGAGCGCCACGTAGTACTGGGGGCCCTCGAGGGCGGTGCCGGGGATCACCCCGTTGACTGGCGCGGCCCCCGCGGCGCGCCAGACCCGTGCGATCTGGGGGTCGCGGCTCTGAGCTGGACGAGTGGCCAGGACTGTCGAGGTGGGGCCGATCACCAGGATCTGGCGGCCGGTGGCGTGGGCGTAGGAGTGGGCGAAGCGCGTCGCCAGGGCCAGCCGGCCGTCGCCGAGGTCCTCGTCGAGCAGGGAGGCCACCGAACGGGTGTCGCGCTCGAGGGAGGCGAGGGTCGCAGCGTTCTCGTGGGCGTCGAGGGTGAAGCCCACGGGGATGACCAGCAGGGCCATCGCCAGCACCGCGAAGAGCAGGAAGGCGCCAAAGAGGCGAGCCCTCACGAGGCGTCCAGGCTGAAGCCGACGCCGCGAAGGGTCTCGAGGCGCACCCTCGGCCCCAGCTTCTTGCGCAACGAGGCGACGTGGACGTCGACCATCTTGGTCGACCCGAACCAGTTGGGCCCCCACACCGAGTCGACCAACTCCTGGCGGGTGATGACGACGCCGGGGTCGCGCGCCAGGAACTCGACGATCCCGTACTCCTTGGGCGTGCAGGCGATTGGCGCGCCCCCCACCGAGACGACCCGGCTGCGCCGATCGACACTGAGCGCGCCGATCTCCTGGAGTGGGGAACCCTGGGCGGCGGGCTGGGTGCGCCGCAGCACCGCGTGGATCCGGGCGACCAGCTCGCGCACCGCGAAGGGCTTGACCACGTAGTCGTCCGCGCCCAGGTCGAGGCCGGCCACGCGCTCCTCCTCCGAGCCGCGGGCCGTCACGATGATGATCGGCGCGCTCGACACCGCCCGCAGCTGGGCGAACAGCTCGATCCCGTCGCGATCGGGCAGGCCCAGGTCAAGTAGCACGAAGTCCGCGGGCAGGGCGTTGAGGGCGTCGGCCGCGCTGGGCGCGTGGACCGGGCTGAAGCCCTCGCGCTCGAGCCCGGCGAGCAGCGCGGCGGCGATGGCGGCGTCATCTTCCACCACCAGCACCCGCATCCGTCCATAGTGCCCCGACCGGGCCCCCGGTGGGCGGCGACTCAGGCGAAGCGCACGACGCAGGCCGCCCCAGCCACCAGGCAGTAGAGGGCGAAGGGCGTGAGGGTGCGCGTGGTGAACCACCGGGTCAAGAAGCGCGTCGAGGCGTAGGCGGCGAACCCGGCGAGCACGGCGCCGAGCGCCGCCTGGAGCCGGACGCCCTGGCCGAGGGGGCCGAGCAGCTGGGGCACCTTGTACAGGCCCGCGAGGAGGATGACCGGGGTGGCGAGCAGGAAGGAGAACTGAGCGGCGTCCTCGTGATCGAGCCCGCCGAGCAGGCCAGCCACCATGGTGACCCCGCTACGCGAGATGCCGGCGAGCAGGGCCAGCACCTGGGCCGAGCCGATGGCGACGGCCCGGGTGGGTGAGATCTCGGCCACGGCGAGGTGGCGCGCGTGGCGCCCCCGCGAGGAGCGCAGGCGCTCGCCGAGCCCGAGCAGGAGGCCGTTGAGGAGCAGGAAGGAGGCCGCCGCCAAGGGGGAGGAGAAGAGCAGGCGCAGGGGCTTCTCGAGGGCCAGGCCCACGAGGCCGACCGGCACGGTCGCCAACCCCAGGGTCGCGAGCAGGCGGTAGTCGGGGTCGCAGCGCTCGTCGTGGAGCCGCCAGAGGGGTCCCCACCCGGCCTCGGGGACCCGGCGCAGCTGGGTCGCGAGGCCCCGGGCCAGTCGCCACCAGGTGGCGCGGAAGTAGAGGAGGAGCCCGAGGGCGGTGCCCACGTGCAATGCCACCAAGAAGGCGAGGAAGAAGGACTGGGACTGCGCCTGGCTCGAGACGAGGTCGTGCCACCCCAGCAGAGCCGGCACCAGGATGCCGTGACCGAGGCTCGAGACCGGGAAGAGCTCGGTCAACCCCTGGAGCAGACCCATGACCGCGGCCTGGAGGTAAGTCAGGGCGTGCACCGCGCCCACGCTAAACCACCGGCTTGCCCCTGGCGGTGCGTCAGACTGAGCCGGTGCGCTACCTGACCGTCGTGCGACACGCCGAGGCCGAACCGGCGGCGCCCGGTCACGGCGACGTCACCCGTTCCCTGTCGGCGAGGGGGCGGCGCCAGTGCGAGCAGCTGCGTCGCTGGGCGCTCGACCCCGAGTCCCTCGGGGCCTACGGACCGACGACCGCCCTCGTCTCGGGGGCCCGTCGGACCCGGGAGACCTTCGAGCGGTCCTTCGCCGAGACGCCCTTCGTGGCGCGGGTCGAGTTCAGCGACCTGATCTACAACGGCCAGCGCGACGTGGGCGCGGAGGACCTCCTGATCGAGCTGGCCGCGATCGATCCGGTGACGACCTCGCTGCTCGTCGTGGCCCACAACCCGACCGTGCTCGAGCTCGTCTACCGGATCTGTCGCCACCCGCCGGGCAAGGTCCGCCGGGGCCACTACCCGACGGCCGCCGCCTACGTGCTGGCCCTGGATGAGGACGAGCCGGTGGGGTTGCGCTCCTACGAGCTCGCGGCCAAGCTCCTGCCCGAGGTGGACTAGAAGGTCGCCACGATGGCGCCGTCACCCTGGCCGCCACCGCCGCACAGCGCCACGGCCCCGGTGCCGCCCCCGCGCCGACGCAGCTCGTAGAGGGCGGTGATCGCCAGGCGGGTGCCCGACATGCCGATCGGGTGACCCAGCGCGACCGCGCCACCGTTGACGTTCACGCGGTCCTCGGGGATGGCGAGGTCGTCCATCGAGGCCAGGCCCACCGCGGCGAAGGCCTCGTTGATCTCGTAGAGGTCGAGCCCGGAGGGGTCGACACCGGCGCGCTGGGCCGCCTGGGCGATCGCCCGGCTCGGCTGGGTGAGCAGGGAGGCGTCCGGACCGGCCACCTGGCCGTAGCCGAGGATCTGACCGAGGGGCTCGATGCCGAGGGCCGCGGCCCGCTCGGCAGACATCATCACCACGGCGGCGGCGCCGTCGGAGATCTGCGAGGCGTTGCCGGCGGTGATGGTGCCGTCGCGCTCGAAGGCCGGCCGCAGGGCCGAGAGCGACTCGGCCGTCGTGTCGGCGCGCACCCCCTCGTCGACGCTGAACAGCACGGGGTCACCCCGGCGCTGGGGGACGGGGACGGCGACGATCTCCTCGGCGAGGCGCGCGGCCCCGGCGGCGGCGAGCTGGTGGCTGCGGGCGGAGAACTCGTCCTGGCGCGCTCGCGAGATGCGCCCGCCGTTGTAGCGCTCGGTGGACAGGCCCATCGCGCACTGGTCGAAGGCGCAGGTGAGTCCGTCGAACATCATCGAGTCGACCACGGACTGGTCGCCCAGCCGGTACCCCGCGCGGGCGCCGGGCAGCAGGTAGGGCGCCTGGGTCATCGACTCCATGCCCCCGGCGACCACGACCTCGGCCTCGCCGGCGCGGATCATCAGGTCGGCCAGGTGCAGGGCCTGGAGACCCGAGAGGCAGACCTTGTTGATGGTCAGGGCGTGCACGCTCATGGGGATGCCCGCCTTGACGGCGGCCTGGCGCGCGGTGATCTGGCCCTGCCCGGCCTGGAGGACCTGGCCCATCACGACCGCATCGACCTGATCGGGCGTGACGCCGGCGCGAGCGAGCGCGCCGGCGATGGCGACGCCGCCCAGGTCCATGGCGCTGAGCGAGGCGAGCGAGCCGGCGAGCTTGCCGATGGGGGTGCGCGCACCCGAGACGATCACACTGCGAGTCATGGGGCTCCTTTCGGGGACCTTCTGCGCTCACGTTAGACGGCCCGCCGAGGGGCCTCGTTCGCCAGGACCGACCCGCTAACCTCCCCCAGATGAGTGAGATACTCGACGCCGTTCGCGCCGGAGCCAGCCCCGAGGAGATCGCCGCCCTGCCGATGCCCGAGCGCACTCGGGCGATCGTCGTGCGCCGCGAGGAGCAGGGGATGTTCGAGGGAATCCCGACGCGCGACAAGGACCCGCGCCGCAGTCTCCACCTCGAGGAGATCCCGGTGCCCGAGCTGGCGCCCGACGAGGTCTACCTGGCCGTGATGGCCTCCTCGATCAACTTCAACACCGTGTGGACCTCGATCTTCGAGCCCCTGCCGACCTTCGGGTTCCTCGACCGGCTGGCCCGCGACTCGGTGTGGGGCCGCCGCCACGCCCAGGACTACCACGTGGTGGGCTCGGACGCCTCGGGGGTCGTCGTGCGGGTCGGGTCGGCGGTGCGCAACTGGAAGGTCGGCGACGAGGTGACCGTCCACTGCAACTACGTCGACGACCAGGACCCGACCGGACACGACGACTCGATGCTCTCGGCCAACCAGAAGATCTGGGGCTTCGAGACCAACTTCGGCGGGCTGGCCGACATCTCGGTCGTCAAGGCCAACCAGCTCATGCCCAAGCCGGCCCACCTGACCTGGGAGGAGGCCGCGGTCAACGCGCTGTGCAACTCGACCTCCTACCGCATGCTGGTCTCGCGTCACGGTGCCCCGGTGACCCAGGGCGACACGGTGCTGATCTGGGGCGCCTCGGGCGGGATCGGCTCCTTCGCCGTCCAGCACGTCCTCAACTCGGGGGGCACCCCGATCGGCGTCGTCTCGAGCGCCAACAAGGTGGAGACCCTTCGCGAGCTGGGGTGCGAGCACGTGATCGACCGCTCCGAGCGCGACTACCGCTTCTGGCGCGAGGACGGCACCCAGGACGAGACCGAGTGGCGTCGGCTGGGCCGCGACATCCGAGACCTGGTCGGTGAGGACCCCGACATCGTCTTCGAGCACCCCGGGCGCTCGACCATGGGCGCCAGCGTCTTCGTCACCAAGCGCGGGGGCACCATCGTCACCTGCGCGGCGACGAGCGGGTACATGATCGAGTACGACAACCGGCACCTGTGGATGAAACTCAAGACCATCAAGGGCAGCCACTTCGCCAACTACCGAGAGGCCTGGGAGGCCAACCGGACGATCGTGGAGGGCAAAGTGGTCCCGCCCCTCTCGGCGGTCTTCCCCCTCGAGCAGACGGGCGAGGCGACCTACGAGGTCCACCACAACCGACACGAGGGCAAGATCGCCGTCCTGTGCGCGGCGGCCGGCGAGGGACTCGGTGTGAGGGACCCCGAGTTGCGCGCGCGCGTGGGCGAGCGCCGCCTGACGATCTTCCGACGCCACGACAAGGAGGGGTGATGCTCACCGAGATCGACCACGTGGCCATCGCGGTCCGCGACCTCGACGCCGCGGCCGCCTGGTACGAGGAGGTGCTCGGCGCGACGGTGGTGCACCGCGAGCGCGTCGAGTCCGACGGGGTCGAGGAGGCGCTGGTCGCGGTGGCCGACTCCTACGTCCAACTGCTCACCCCCACTCGCGAGGACTCGCCGGTCGCCAAGTTCCTCGCCGCCCGCGGCGAGGGCCTGCACCACGTGGGCTACCGCGTCACCGACTGCGCCGCCGCGCTCGCGGCGGTCAAGGCGAGCGGGGGCCGTGTGATCGATGAGGCCCCTCGCCCGGGCAGCCGAGGGACGACGGTCGCCTTCGTCCACCCCAAGGCGGCCTTCGGCACGCTGATCGAGTTGGTCGAGGAGGGGCCAACTCACGAGTAAGCGCCGCGGCGCGCGAAAGTTCTACTGCGGGGTAAGGGGCCTCGCGTCTGGCACCTCGCGCGGCGGCCCCCCTCTAGAGCCTCGTCATCGTTGGAGTGGAACTGAGGGCTCGGGTAGTTTCTCCTCACATGGAGCACTCGATGTCGGAACGCCTCGCTGAGCTCAACCGCAAGAAGGAGGAGGCCCGACTCGCTGGGGGTCAGGCCGCCATCGATCGTCATCGTGCCAAGGGCAAGATGACCGCGCGCGAGCGCATCGAGTACCTGCTCGACGAGGACTCCTTCACCGAGCTCGACATGCTGAACCGGCACCACGCCTCGGGCATGGGACTCGAGGACTCGCGTCCCTACACCGACGGGGTCATCACCGGCTTCGGCAAGATCGACGGCCGCAAGGTCTGCGTCTACTCCCAGGACTTCACCGTCTTCGGCGGCGCCCTCGGCGAGGCCCACGGCGAGAAGATCCACAAGATCATGGACCTCGCCACCACCATGGGTCTGCCGATCATCGGGCTGAACGACGGTGCCGGAGCGCGGATCCAAGAGGGGGTCGGCGGCCTCAACGCCTACGGCGGCATCTTCCACCGCAACGCCCGGGCCTCGGGCGTGGTGCCCCAGATCTCGGTGATCCTCGGTCCCTGCGCCGGGGGTGCCGTCTACTCCCCGGCGCTGACCGACTTCATCTTCATGGTGAAGGACACGAGCCACATGTTCATCACCGGCCCCGACGTCGTCAAGACGGTCACCGGCGAGGACGTCACCTTGGAGGACCTCGGCGGGGCGCTGACCCACGCCACCAAGTCGGGCGTGGCCAACTTCGTGATGCCCGACGAGAAGAGCGTCCTCGACGAGGTGCGCTACCTGCTCTCCTTCCTGCCCTCGAACAACATGGAAGAGCCCCCGCGGATCCTCATCGGTGACGAGGCGGAGCGCTCCTGCGAGAACCTGCGGGACCTGCTGCCGGCCTCGCCCAACCAGCCCTACGACATGAAGAAGGTGATCACCGCGGTGGTCGATGGCGGGGACTACATGGAGGTCCACGCCACCTACGCCCAGCAGGTCACCGTCGGCTTCGCGCGCATCGACGGTCACACCGTCGGCATCGTCGGCAACCAGCCCGCGGTGCTGGCCGGCGTGCTGGACATCGATTCTTCGGAGAAGGCGGCGCGCTTCGTGCGCACCTGCGACGCCTTCAACGTGCCGATCGTGACCTTCGTCGACGTGCCGGGCTTCATGCCCGGCGTCGACCAGGAGTACGGCGGGATCATCCGCCACGGCGCCAAGCTCCTCTACGCCTTCTGCGAGGCGACGGTCCCGCGGATCTCGGTCATCACCCGCAAGGCCTACGGCGGCGCCTACGTCGTCATGAACTCCAAGTCCATCGGTGCCGACCTGGCCTTCGCCTGGCCCACCGCCGAGCTGGCGGTGATGGGCTCCTCGGGCGCGGTGGAGATCGTCCACCGCCGCGACCTGGCGAACTCGGACGACCCCGAGCGCATGCGGGCCGAGCTGATCGAGGACTACGAGGAGCGCTACTGCACGCCCTACATCGCGGCCGAGCGGGGCTTCATCGACGACGTGATCGACCCGGCCGACACCCGGCGGGTCCTCGCCAAGTCCCTCGACCTCCTGCGCGGCAAGCGCGAGGAGCTGCCCAAGCGCAAGCACGGGAACGTGCCGCTGTGAGCTACGGCCTCACCCCGCGGCCCACGCTGCCCGAAGAGGAGCTGGCGGCGGTGATCGCCGCGGCCGAGGTCTTGCTTCGCCAGGAGGTCCGCCGCGTTCCGGACCCCACCCCCGCGTGGCGCTTCTCAGGCCGCTGGTTCTCCGCCGGCCCGTTCCACAACCGCCGGCCGGTGCGCACCACCTTCTAGGACCGCGGGCGCCTCAGGCGCCGGCCAGGTCCAGCAGCTCGGCGACGATCCTCTCGAGCGAGAAGTCCTTGGGCGTGTAGACGCCCGCGACGCCACCCTCGCGCAGGCGCCGTTCGTCGGCCGGGGGAACGATGCCGCCGACCACCACCGGCGCCTCGACCCCCTGGGCCCGCAGCCCGTCGAGGACCTGGGGCACCAGCTCGAGGTGGGAACCCGAGAGGATCGAGATGCCCACCACGTCGACGTCCTCGTCACGGGCCGCCGCCACGATCTCCTCGGGGGAGAGTCGGATGCCCGGGTAGATGACCTCGAAGCCGGCGTCCCGGGCCGCGACCGCGATCTGCTCGGCGCCGTTGGAGTGGCCGTCGAGACCGGGCTTGGCGACGAGCAGTCGCGGGGGAGAGCCCCGGCGCGCCGCGAGGTCGCGGCTGCGTCGGGCGAGCTCGGTGAAGCGCTCGGTGCGCGGCGCCCGGGCGCCCACGCCCGTCGGCGCACGGTAGGTCCCGAAGACCTCTCGCAGGGCCCCGGCCCACTCGCCGGTGGTGCCACCGGCCCGGGCCAGCGCCAAGGTCGGCTCCATGATGTTGTCGCTCGGGTCGTCGCTCGCCGCGACACGACGTAACTCCTCGAGGGCCGCCTCGACCGCCGCGGAGTCGCGCCGGGCGCGCCAGGCTCCGAGCTCGCTCACGAGGGCCGCCTCGACGGCCGGGTCAACGGTGACGACCAGCTCCTCGCCGGTCGTCAACGGGGAGGGGGCGGTCTCGGTGAAGCGGTTCACCCCGACCACGACCTGCTCGCCCGACTCGATTCGCGCGACGCGATCCGCCTGGCTCGCGACGAGGCGACGCTTCATCTCCTCGATCGCGGCGAAGGCACCGCCGCGCGCCAGGACGTCGTCGAGCTCCTCGCGGACCTGGATGGTGAGCTCGCGCACCAGGGACTCCATCACCTGGCTGCCGGCGAAGAGGTCCGGGTACTCGAGCAGGTCGCTCTCCAGGGCGAGGACCTGCTGGGCCCGCAGGCTCCACTGCTGGTCCCACGGGCGCGGCAGACCGAGCGCCTCGTTCCAGGCGGGCAGTTGGATGGCCCGGGCGCGCGCGTCCGCCGAGAGGGTGACACCGAGCATCTCGAGCACGATGCGCACCACGTTGTTCTCGGGCTGCTGCTCGGTGAGCCCGAGGGAGTTGACCTGGACGCCGTAGCGGAAGCGCCGCAGGGCGGGGTCCTCGACGCCGTAGCGGGTGCGGGCTATCTCGTCCCACAACGCCGTGAAGCAGCGGACCTTGGCGACCTCCTCGACGAAGCGGACCCCGGCGTTCAAGAAGAACGAGATCCGCCCGACGACCGCACCCAAGTCTTCGGGGGCGACCTTGCCCGAATCGCGCACCGCGTCGAGGATGTCGATCGCCGTCGCCAGGGCGAAGGCCACTTCCTGGACCGGGGTGGCGCCCGCCTCTTGGAGGTGGTAGCTGCACACGTTGATCGGGTTCCAGCGTGGGGTGTGACGCAGCGCGAAGGTGATCAGGTCGACGCTGAGGCGTCGTGAGGGACCGGGCGCGACGATGTAGGTGCCCCGGCTCAGGTACTCCTTCACCAGGTCGTTCTGGGTGGTGCCCGCCAGGCGGGACCAGTCGGCGCCTCGCTCCTCGGCCAGGGCCAGGTAGAGCCCGTAGAGCCACGCGGCGGTGGCGTTGATGGTCATCGAGGTGTTCATCGCCTCGAGGTCGAGTCCGTCGAAGAGTTCGCGCAGGTGGCCGAGGTGGGCGACGGGCACGCCGACCTTGCCCACCTCGCCGGACGCCTCGGGCGCGTCGGGGTCGAAGCCGGTCTGAGTCGGCAGGTCGAAGGCGATGGACAGGCCGGTCTGGCCCTTGGCCAGGTTGGCCCGGTAGAGGGCATTCGAGGCGGCCGCGCTCGAGTGGCCCGAGTAGGTCCTCATGACCCAGGGCGCGGAGCGCTCAGCCATCACCGGTGGTAATCGTAGAAGCCCCGACCCGACTTGCGACCGAGCCGCCCCGCCGAGACCATGCGGCGCAGGAGAGGTGCGGGGACCAGATGGGGCTGGCCGAACTCCGCGTGGAGCGCCTCGAGGATCGACAGGGAGGTGTCCAGGCCGACCAGATCCAAGAGGGCAAAGGGCCCCATCGGGAAGCCGCACCCACCGCGCATCGCGGTGTCGATGCCCTCCATCGTCGCCACGCCGCGCTCCAGCAAGGAGATCGCCTGGTTGAGGTAGGGGAAGAGGAGGGCGTTCACCACGAACCCGGCCTCGTCGCGCACCACCACCGGCTCCTTGCCGCAGGCCTGGGCGAAGGCCACCGCCGAGGCGATGGTCTCCTCCGACGCGCTGAGCGGGCGCACGACCTCCACGAGGGGCATGGCCGGCGCCGGGTTGAAGAAGTGCAGTCCGCAGACCTTGTCCGGGCGCGAGGTCTCCATGGCGAGCTCGATGACCGAGAGCGTCGAGGTGTTCGTCGCCAGGACTGCGTCGTGGCGCACCACCCGGTCGAGTTCGTTGAACAGGGCACGCTTGACGGTCATCTCCTCGACGACGGACTCGATGACGAGGTCGCAGTCGGCCAGCTCGTCGAGGATCGTCGTGGCGCGCACCCTGGCGCGCAACGCCTCGGCTGCGGCGGCCTCACGCTTGCCCCGCTCGACCTGCTTGGCGAGGGAGCGCTCGAGCCCGACGAGGAGGGCGTCGGCGCTGGCCTGGGAGCGACTGCGCACGACGACCTCGGCCCCGGCGTCGGCGCAGACCTCGGCGATGCCGCTCGCCATGATGCCCGAACCGACGACACCCACACGAGGGAAGTTCATCCCGCGACATTACTGGGCGGTAAGGAGTCGGGCGTGGGAGACTGAGCCCGTGCTCGAGCGGGTTCTGGTGTCGGGGTCGCTCGAGATGCTCGCCCAGTGCCTGCGCGAGGAGGCGAGACCCGCGGGTCCTGACGTGGTCGTCGTGACGACCCCGGCGGCCTTCACCGGCGAGGCCGCGGCCGCCCTCGCGGTGGCGGGCGCCCTCGAGGGGGCGGACCTCACGGTGGAGGCCCTCATGGCCCCGGATCGCGCGGCGGCCCAGGAGCCCTACTTCGCGCGCCGTGTGCTCGAGTCCGACGTCGCGGTGCTGGTCGACGGGGCCGCCCTTCACGCGCGCAGCGTGTGGCGCGCGACCCCGCTGGGCGAGGCGCTGCGCGAGGCGCGCTACCTCGCGGCCGTGGGCGCGGGAGCCTCGGTGCTGGGCACCCACATGGTCGACCCGCGCGGCGGGGCGCCCACCACCGGGCTCGGGATCGTCGACGGGCTGGTCATCGGGGTGGCGGCGCCGCCCGACCAGTTGACCCGCACTCGTCAGCTCCTCGGGTCGACCGCCCCCTTGGCCGTGGTCGGTCCCGGCTCGGCCGTGCTGTGGGAGGTGGGCCGCTGGAGGGTCCTGCGCCCGGAGGGCCTCGAGGTCACCCTGGGCGACGAGGCCCTGACCCTGGACTAGGCCTCGGACTCCTCGATGGTGATCGACTCGATCACGACTCGCTCCTGGGGCGCGCCCGAGCGGCTGCCCAGGGCGTCAATGGTCGCGACCACGTCCAGACCGCCGACCACCTTGCCAAAGAGGGAGTAGAGCGGGGGCAGCCGGACGCCGTCGGGTCCGGAAATGATGAAGAACTGGCTGCCGTTGGTGTGGGGCCCGGCGTTGGCCATGGCCAGCGAGCCGAGCTCGTAGCGGCCGGGCTTGGGCAGCTCGTCGTCGAAGCGGTAGCCCGGGCCGCCGGTGCCGGTGCCCGTCGGGTCGCCCCCTTGGAGAACGAAGCCGGGGATGATGCGGTGGAAGATCACCCCGTCGAAGTAGTGCCAGCGGGCGAGGAAGACGAAGCTGTTCACCGTCATCGGCGCGGCCAGGGGGTCGAGCAGGAGCTCCATGGTCCCGTGGGAGGTGACCATCGTGGCGCGGTAGGTGCGCTGGGGGTCGATGATCATGGGCGGGGGGCCGTCGAAGCGCTCGCGGCGCTCGCTCGACCCGTCGGCGAGGGGGAGATCGGTCATGGCTGGCTCGAGATCGTCACGGTGAGCATCCTTTGGGTCACGACGGGGGTCCCGCCGCTCGATCCATCGTTGTTGATGGTCTGGAGGACCGACTGGCCGCTCACGACCTGGCCGAAGAGCGAGTACTGGTTCGGCAGGGTCTCGCCCTGGGAGCCGGTCACGATGAAGAACTGGCTGCCGCCGGTGTGAGCGGAGCCGGTGTTGGCCATGGCCACCGAGTACCGCGGGTAGGTCGGATTGCCCTTCTTGGGGTACTCGTCGGCGATGGTGTAGCCGGGGCCGCCCGTGCCGGTGCCCGTCGGGTCGCCGCCTTGGACGACGAAGCCCGGGATGACCCGGTGGAAGATGACGCAGTTATAGAACTTGTGCTGGGCCAAGAACACGAAGTTGTTCACGGTGATCGGCGCCTGGCTGGCCAGGAGCTTGATCACGAAGTTGCCGGCCGTCGTCGTGACGTGGGCGTAGTAGGTGCCCGAGGTCGAGATCGCCATCGCCGGGGCGCTCTTCCACGAGAGGGTGTTCACTCGGGTCGTGGTGGCCGCGGGGCAGCCGGCCGCGGTGGCCTTGGCGTCCGCGGCGGCCTGGGCGGCCTGATTGACGTTGGTCGTCGTCGTGGAGCTCGTCGTGGTGGTGGTCGGCGAGGAGCCGCCCGAGAACACCAGGGCCGCCGTGCCGACCACCACGACCGCGATCAGGGCCACGATCACCCCGCGGCGGATCGTGCGCCGACGCTGGCGCTCTCGCTGCATGCGCGCGAGCTTCTCGCGGCGGGCGGCCTTCTGTCGCTCTCGCTTGGTCGTAGCCATGGGTGCCACAGTAGTGGGCCCACCAAAGGCCCCTTTGGCGGTCCGGTAGTTTGAGTGCGTGGCCCTGGTCGTCCAGAAGTACGGTGGCACCTCCGTCGGCGATGCCGAGCGCATCCGGGCGGTGGCCGACCACGTCGCGCGCAGCCGCCAGGCCGGCGACGACGTCGTGGTCGTCGTGTCGGCCATGGGCAAGTCCACCGACGACCTCTTGCGCCTGGCCACGGATGTCTCGACCACCCGCCCCCCGCGGGAGCTCGACATGCTCTTGACGGCCGGCGAGCGGATCTCGATGGCGCTGGTCTGCATGGCCCTCGCCGATCGAGGGGTCGACTCGGCCTCCTTCACCGGCAGCCAGGCCGGCATCATCACCGACACCGGTCACACCAAGGCGAAGATCCTCGAGATGCGGCCCGACCGCATCCGCGAGGCCCTGGACGCGGGTCTCGTCCCCGTGGTCGCGGGCTTCCAGGGGGTCTCGACCGACAAGGACATCACCACCCTCGGCCGTGGCGGTTCGGACGTCACCGCGGTCGCCCTGGCCGCGGCATTGAAGGCCGACGTCTGCGAGATCTACACCGACGTCACCGGCGTCTTCTCGGCCGACCCCCGGGTGGTCGCCCGGGCCCGACGGCTGGCGCGCGTCTCCTTCGAGGAGATGCTGGAGATGGCCGCGACGGGGGGTCGGGTGCTGATGCTGCGCTCGGTCGAGTTCGCCCGTCGCCACGGGGTGCCGTTGCACGTTCGCTCGAGCTTCACGTGGGAGCCGGGCACCTGGATTGTGGAGGAGGACGCAGCCATGGAAGAAGCGGTCGTCTCGGCGGTCACCGACGACACGTCGGAGGCCAAGATCACCGTCGGCGGGGTCCCCGACCGACCGGGCGTCGCCGCGCGCCTCTTCCGCGAGCTCGCCGAGCGCGGGATCAACGTCGACATGATCGTCCAGAACACGGGGGCCAACGGGCTGACCGACATCTCCTTCACGGTGGCCAAGACCGACCTGACGGCCGCCACCGAGGCCTGCGCAGCGGTGCGCGACGAGATCGGCGCCGCCGAGGTGACCAGTGACGACGGGATTGGCCGGGTCTCTCTCATCGGCGCCGGGATGAAGTCCTCCCCGGGGGTGACCGCGCAGATGTTCGAGACCCTCTCCCAGATCGGGATCAACATCGAGATGATCTCCACCAGCTCCATCCGCATCTCCTGCGTGGTGCGGGCTGAGAAGGTCAACGACGCGGTGCGGGCGCTGCACAGCGCCTTCGGGCTCGACGCCGCCGCCTCCTAGACTCCCCACCATGCGCGTCGCCGTTGTCGGGGCCACCGGTCAGGTCGGCACAGTCATGCGGGCGATCCTGCGCGAGCGGGACTTCCCCGTGGAGGAGATCCGCTTCTTCGGGTCCTCGCGCTCGGCGGGCTCGACCCTCGACTGGCAGGGTGAGCCCATCGAGGTCGAAGACGCGGCCACCGCCGACTTCACCGGCGTGGAGGTCGCCCTGATGAGCTCGGGGGCCACCTCCTCGAGGGAGATCGCGCCTCGACTGGCCGCCGCCGGGGCGATCGTGATCGACAACTCCTCGGCGTGGCGCATGGACCCCGAGGTCCCGTTGGTGGTGCCGGAGGTCAACGAGCACGCGCTCGCGTCGATCCCCAAGGGGATCGTCGCCAATCCCAACTGCACGACGATGGCGGCGATGCCCGTCCTGAAGCCCCTCCACGTCGAGGCCGGGCTGCGCGCCATGGTGGTGTCGACCTACCAGGCGGTGAGCGGAGCCGGACGAGAGGGAGTCGACGAGCTGGCCGACCAGCTCGAGGAGTCGATGCGCCGCGACGTGCGGGTGCTGACCTTCGACGGGGGCGCGCTGCCCCTCGGGCCGGGAGTGAAGTTCCCAGTGACGATCGCCCACAACGTGGTTCCCATGGCCGGCTCGCTGCTCGACGACGGCTCCAGAGAGACCGGCGAGGAGCGCAAGCTGCGCGACGAGAGCCGCAAGATCCTCGAGATCCCCGACCTCGCGGTGGACGGCACCTGCGTGCGGGTGCCCGTCTTCACCGGCCATTCCCTGGCGATCACCGCCTCCTTCGAGAGGCCGCTCTCGCCCGAGCGTGCCCTCGAGCTCCTGGCGTCGGCCCCGGGCGTGGTGGTCGAGGAGATCCCGACTCCGCGCCGCGCCGCCGGCGCTGACCCCACCTACGTGGGCCGAGTCCGCTCGGCCAGCACCGTTGCCAACGGGCTGTCGCTCTTCCTCACCGGGGACAACCTGCGCAAGGGCGCCGCCCTCAACGCCGTCCAGATCGCCGAGGCCCTGGTGCGCCGGCGCGCGGACCGCTAGGTCAGTCGGCTCCGTCGCGCCCGACCTGGCGCCGCGCCAGGTTGACGCAGTGGTCACCGAAGCGCTCGTAGAAGCGTCCGAGGAGGGCGACCTCGACGGCCACGGGCAGCGCCATCGAGCCTGACGTCAGCTCGGCGGTCAGCGAGACGTGGAGGTCGTCGAGCTCGTCATCGATGTCCTCGATCGCCCCGGCCGCCTCCTCCTTGCCGTCGAGGATGACGTCAGTGGCCTCGCGCCAGATGGTCGAGGCGACCTCGCCCATGCGCTCGAAGAGGCCACGACTGCGCGGGCTCATCTCCTGGCCGAGGCCGCGGGCGGCCCGCCGGGCGATGTGCTCGGCCAGGTCGCCGTTGCGCTCGATCTCGGGCAGGATCCGCAACAGGGTTAAGAGGGTCGAGCGGTACCCGGTGGAGAGCGAGGCTCCGGCGAGCAGCTCGGACTCGGCGTCCGAGACCATCCGGTCCACCAGGTCGTCGATGACCGAGTCGTGCTCGACCACCCGTTTGGCCAGCTCGCGGTCACCGGCGAGCAGCGCGTGGGTGGCCTCCGCGATGGCCTCGCCTACCAGGGCGAAGACGCGGACCAACTGCTGGCGGTACTCCGCGGAGAGCTCCTCGATCGGATACTCGGGGGAGTCGTCGCGGCCGGCGCCGCCGAAGAGCCGGTACATGGTCCCAGGCTACCGGCGTGTCAGCCACCCTCTCTAGGGTGGGGGCCAAGGAGGTGGCATGGCGCCAGCGCTCGGGATCGTCGGACTGGTGGTCGGGGTCCTCGTCGGCTGGTTGGCCGCCCAGCGGCGCGCCGGGGCCGAGTCGCGCGCCCGCGCCGACGCCGAGCGGGAGCTGGCGGTGCGCGACGCCCTCCTCACTGAGGCGCGCGGCACCCTGGAACGCGAGCGCGAGGAGCACGCCGCCGCGCTGGCCAAGCTCGAGACGACCTTCGAGGCCCTCTCGGGCCGGGTGATGACCGAGAGCCTCGACCGCCTCTCCCTCAGTCAGGAGCGGGTCGAACGCGAGCGGGAGGCCAAGCTCGAGCTCACCCTGCGCCCGCTGACCGACCTGCTCGACGAGTACAAGCGCAACCTCGCGGACCTGTCCACGCAGCACGCCAGTGCGCTGGCCGACGTGCGCAACCGGGCCGGCGAGCTGCTCGAGGCACAGCGCCGAGCCCACGAGGAGACCCAGCGACTAAACCAGCTCCTCGGGCGATCGAGCCAGCGCGGGCAGTGGGGGGAGATCCAGCTCCAGAACGTCCTCGAGGCGTCGGGGCTGCGCGTCAACGTCGACTACGAGCTACAGGTGACCTCCACCTCCGAGGCGGGGCAGTCTCGTCGACCCGACTGCGTCGTGAAGCTCCCTCAGGGATCGCGCATCGCGGTGGACGCGAAGTTCCCCTTCGACGCCTTCGAGGCGGCCTCGAGGGAAGAGGACCCCGAGCGGCGCCGCCAGCTCTACGCCGAGCACGCCGACGCCCTGCGCAAGCACGTGCGCAGCCTGCGCGACAAGTCCTACTGGGAGCTGCTCGACCCCTCCCCGGAGTTCGTCGCCTGCTTCGTGCCCAGTGACGTGGCGATCACCGCGGCCCTCGACGCCGACCCCCTGCTCTTCGGTGACGCCGCCAGCCACCGCGTCCTCATCGTGGGCCCGACGAACCTTCTCTCGCTGCTGTGGTCGGTCGCGCTGGTGGTGCGCCAGCACGCCAGCCAGCTCAACGCTAAGGACATCTTGGACCAGGCCAATGTGATGGTCGACCGGATCCGCCTCGTCGCCGAGCCGGTCGAGCAGATGGGTCGCTCCCTCGAGAACGCCGTGAAGCACTACAACAAGATGGTCAACTCCTTCCAGTCCCGACTCATCGTCACTGCCCAGAACATCCGCCACCTCGGAGGGGCCCAGCGGGCCAAGGAGATCCCCGAGCTCGTCGAGGTCCACGAGGTGCCCCAGGCGCCCTCGAGGGAGAGGTTCGGCCTGGGCGAGGAACCCTCCGCGCCGGAGCTGACCGGGGTGATCGACGCCGAGGTGGAGCCCGAGGATTGACCGCCGGGCCCTCGCGGGCCCGGGAGTAGATTCGCCCAGTGGCTCGCACCCGCGCCCAGCGCCGGCG
Source organism: uncultured Ferrimicrobium sp. (assembly GCA_964449735.1). Classification (GTDB taxonomy): domain Bacteria; phylum Actinomycetota; class Acidimicrobiia; order Acidimicrobiales; family RAAP-2; genus RAAP-2. The sequence continues at coordinate 16,422 of CAYUZO010000013.1, read as the reverse complement.
CCAGAACGCCCTCTTACTGGTGGCCCTCGCGGTCACCGTCGTGGTGCTGGGATTCGCGCGCGACGTCTCGCGGGCGGCGCACGACTCGGGTGGTGTGCGTCGCGGCGAGGACCGCAGCTTCGCGAGCCTCGCCAACGACGTCATCGCGGGGGAGAACCAGGTCGACTTCCACCTGGGGTACCTCCTCCAACACGGCGCCACCCTCTCGCGCCAGACCTTCGGGGCGCGGCTCGAGCAGCTGGCGCGCCAGCTGCCGCCCCTCACCGCCCAGGCCCAGCTCCTGCGTCGGCCCACCATCCTCGGTGGCCTCAACGTGCGCGTCGACCTGGTGCTCGAGCAGCGGGTGGACGACTACCAGGCGATCGTGGACGCCGTGGCGGCCCGGCTCTCCCTGCCCTGGCAGCCCCAGTCCCACACCGCGATCACGGCCACCCAGGCCGTGGCGTCGCTCCAGTCCCTCGACGGGCAGTTGGCCACCGAGGCGTCGCTGCTGCTCACGGCGCCCGGCACGGCGCGGCTCCTCGCGACCACGACCTCGTCCGGGGTGGCCGATCTGAGCACGGAACTGGGCACCCTGTCGAGTGCCCCGTCTCTTCGCCTCACGAGGTCGGTCGCGCTGTCGGCGGTGCAGGTGACGCCCTCACCCCTGCCCGCCCCGACCGGGGAGATCCTCCTGCCGCCGGTCACGAGCGTCCGGCTCGGGATCGTGGCCACGAACCTCGCCTGGGCCGACCAGCCGGTCACGCTCACCCTCTCGTTCACCTCGAGCACCGGCCTCGCCCAGCAGCAGGCGTTCAAAGTGACTTTGGGCCCAACGAGGTCCTTCGCCTTCGTGGCGCGCTCGCTTGGTGTCGTCGCCGGCGAGAGGGGCACTCTGCGTCTGACGCTGCGCCCCGCCGGCGGCCCTCCGGGGTCGACCGTGGTGCGCTCGTACCACCTCGTGGTGGCCTCCTCCGGGCTGGGGTAGCGGGACAGCTCGCGCTGGCCTTGGCCTACAGTGGACACGGCCCCAATTAGCCGAAGCGAGGAACCGTGACGGAGTCCATCACCATCACCGACAACCGCAGTGGGGAGACGGTAGAGATCCCCATCTCCAACGGCGGGATCGCCGCGCGCGACTTCACCAAGGCCGTGCCCGGCGTGTGGTTCTTCGACCCGGGCTTCATGGCCACGGCGGCCGCGGAGTCGGCCATCACCTACCTCGACGGCGACGCCGGCATCCTGCGCTACCGCGGCTACCCGATCGAGCAGTTGGCCGAGCAGTCGACCTTCCTCGAGGTGGCCTATCTCCTGCTCCACGGGGAGTTGCCCACGGCCGAGCAGTTCGAGGCCTGGCAGCACGAGGTGACCTACCACACCTACATCCACGAGAACGTGCGCAAGCGCTTCTTGGAGGGCTTCAACTACGACGCCCACCCGATGGGGATGCTGGTCTCAGCGATCGCCGCGCTGTCGACCTACTACAAGGACTCCAAGGTCCTGGGCGACCCCGAGACGCTGAACCGCCAGATCGTGCGCCTGATCGCCAAGATGCCGACCCTCGCCGCCGCGGCCCACCGCTTCTCGGTGGGCATGCCCTTCGTCTACCCGGACAACACCCTGGGCTACGCCCAGAACTTCCTGTCGATGATGTGGAAGGTCGCCGAGCCTCGCTACGAGGCGGACCCGATCCTCAGCCGGGCCCTCGACATCCTCTTCATGCTCCACGCCGACCACGAGCAGAACTGCGGCACGACCGCGATGCGTGTGGTGGCCTCCTCCCACGGCGACCCCTACGTGGCCACCGCCGCCGCGACCGCCGCGCTCTACGGGCCCCGCCACGGCGGCGCCAACGAGGCCGTGCTCAAGATGCTGACCCGGATCGGCTCGATGGACAACGTGCCGGCCTTCATCGAGACCGTCAAGCAGGGCAAGACCCTGCTCGAGGGATTCGGCCACCGGGTCTACAAGAACTACGACCCGCGGGCCAAGATCATCAAGCGCACCGCCGACGAGGTCTTCACCGTCACCGGGAAGAACCCGCTGCTCGACATCGCCTTGAAGCTCGAAGAGGTGGCGCTGTCTGATGAGTACTTCATCTCGCGCCGCCTCTACCCCAACGTCGACTTCTACTCGGGGCTGATCTACCAGGCAATGGGCTTCCCGGCCGAGATGTTCACCGTGCTGTTCGCGATCCCGCGCACCGCCGGGTGGCTGGCCCACTTCAAGGAGCTGCTCGACCAGGACATGAAGATCGCCCGTCCCCGCCAGCTCTACATCGGCGAGGGCGAGCGGGCCTACGTGCCGATGGCCCAGCGGGCCTAGGAGGCGATCGCCTCGCGCATCTGGGCGACGTGGGCCCGCGGGTGCTCGGTGTAGATGCGCAGCCAGTCGGCCAGGGTGTAGCGGCCGCTCTCTGAGTGCGTGCCGGCGCGCGCCAGGTCGCGCTCGTTGATGCGTCGCAGCACGTCGAGCGAGCCCTGGCGCACGGCCGCGAAGAGCGCGACCGCGTGCTCGACAGGCAGCTGCTGGTAGCCCAGGGCCACGCACTCCGCCCAGGCCCCCTCGTCGTAGCCCTGGATGTCGGTCCCCGGCGCCTCGGCGAGCAGGCGGCGCAGGCGCACGTAGCTGTTGGTCTCCGAGTCGGCCAGGTGGTGGATGATCTGGCGCGCGCTCCAGGCGTCGTCGGCGTGGCGATCGAGCTCCTCGAAGGAGATCTCGGCGATGGCCCGCAGCGCCTCGTCGGTCGCCGCCGCATAGTCGTTGACCATCCTCTGAACGTCCATCACCCCTCCTTCGCTCGATCCGCGACCACGCGGGTCAGTCCCTCTTGGACCATCGAGACCTTCAGCTGGCCCGCCTGATCGAACAGGAAGCCGCGCGCGAGCCCCCGCGCCCCGTGGGCGATGGGGGACTCGGTGTCGTAGAGCAGCCACTCGTCGGCGCGGGCGGGGTGGTGGAACCACATGCAGTGGTCCAGGCTGGCGCCCATGAAGGTCCCGTCGTCCCAGCGCACCTGGTGGGGGCCGAGGATCGCGTCGAAGAGGCTCATGTCGCTGGCGTAGGTGATCACGCACGAGTGCAGCAGCGGGTCGTCGGGCAGGGGGCCGTCGGCGCGGATCCACAGGCGCTGACGGGGCTCGAGCGAGCGCTCCGGGCTCCAGGGGAGCTCGCCGAGGAACCGTTGGTCGATGGGGTGGTGGCGCTTCATCCACTCCTCCATGTCGCCCCACTCGTCGCGCACCCGCTCGGCCAGCGGCGCGATGCTCTCGGGAGGGGCGACCTCGGGCATGGGGATCTGGTGCTCGAGGGAGACCTCGTCGTTGTGGAAGCTCGCCTGCATGTTGTAGATGGCCCGACCGTGCTGGATGGCCACGACCCGCCGGGTGGTGAAGCTGTGGCCGTCGCGGATCCGGTCGACCTCGTAGAGGATTGGGGTGGTCGGGTCGCCGGGCCTCAAGAAGTAGGAGTGCAGGGAGTGGACCCGACGGCCCTCGACGGTGCGACCCGCCGCCATCAGGGCCTGGGCCGCGACCTGGCCACCGAAGGTCCGTTGGCGCTCCTCGGCGGGCTGTCGGCCCCGGAAGATGTTGACCTCGATGTCCTCGAGATCCAGCAGGTCGACGAGGAAGTCGAGGGCGTCGGACACCGGGCCATTCTTCCACCTGGGCGCCGGACGACGGGCCCTGGGGACCGGGGCCGGCGGACCCTCCAGGGGTAGGCTGGTCCGGTGCCGACCTCTCTTCGCCAGGTGATCGACTGGTCGAAGACCCACGAGGGCCGAAAGATCATCCGCTTCACCTCGGTCTCGGTGGTCTCGACCCTGGTCTCGTTCACCTCGATCTCGGTCCTCTACGGCTTCCACATCATCAAGGGCGTCATCTGGGCGACCGTGACGGGCAACCTGATCGCGACGCTGCCGAGCTACTACCTCAACCGGTCGTGGACCTGGGGCAAGCACGGGCGCAGCCACCTCACCAAGGAGATCCTCCCCTTCTGGCTGATGTCGGGGCTGGGCATCGGGGTGTCGATGATCGGCGCGGCCTGGGCCCGCCACGAGGTCCACACCCACCACTGGGCCCACGTGGCGAACACCGCACTGGTCTCCTTCACCAACCTCGCGAGCTTCGGGCTGTTCTGGGTGCTCAAGATCATGGTCTTCAACCGGATCTTCAAGGACCACGTCCTCGAGGAGATGGACGAGCACCTGCGCGTCGAGGAGGCGCACGAGCGCCCCCACTGAGCTCAGTCGCGGAAGTTCGTGAACTGCAGCGGGACCGGGAGGTCCGCCTCCTTGAGCCGGGCGATCGCCGCCTGCAGGTCGTCGCGCTGCTTGCCGGTGACCCGGACCTGATCGCCCTGGATCGAGGAGCTGAGGTTCTTCATCCCCATCTCCTTGACCAGCTTGTTGATCTGCTTGCCGACCTCCTGGGAGATCCCGGCGCGCAGCGCCACCCGCTGACGGGCGGTGTTGCCCGAGGCGCTCTCGACCTTGCCCGGGTCGAGGGTCTTCAGCGAGACCTCGCGCTTGACGAGCTTCTCCTCGAGCACCGTGTAGAGGGCCTTCAGGCGGTCCTCGGTGGAGGCCGACAGGGTGAGCTCCTTGTCCCCGAGGGCGATCTCGGCCCCGGTGCCCTTGAAGTCGAAGCGGGTCGTCGCCTCGCGGTTGGCCTGGTCCACCGCGTTGCGGACCTCTTGGAGGTTGAGTTCGGAGACGACGTCGAAGCTCGGCACGGGCCCATGCTAGGGGAGGCCCGTTGGAAGGGCCGGGGTGGCGATTGGTAGGCTTCCCGACGGGTCGGTGCCCGAGTGGCCAATGGGATCTGGCTGTAAACCAGACGGCTTTGCCTACGGGGGTTCGAATCCCTCCCGGCCCACCATGACGACGGACCCGCCCGGGACCGTTCTCGCCCCGGGCGGGTCCGCCAGGGGTACGGTGGCGACGGTCAGTTGGAAGGGAGCGGGGTGAGGCAGTTGCGGCGCGCCGCCAGGGCCGTGGCGCACACGTACGAGCGGGCCGCCGCCGGCTTCGAGTCGGGCGTCCAGCTGCTCGAGCGCCGCTACACCCCCCTCGGGCGCTTCACCCCCGGACCCTTCGAGGGCTGGGGCTTCCTCTGGCAGCCGGCCCTCCTGGGCCTCCTGGCCATGGTGCTGATCCTGGCGGGCTGCTCCTTTACCAACTCCCCCTTCAAGTTCAACATGACCGGGACCTGGTTCTTCGGCGAGCCGACCCCCTCCTACGTCGGGGTCCCGAGCCAGACGAAGTACCTGCTGTCGATCGTGCTCGTCTACGGCGGGCTGCTGCTGATCATGCGGGTCTGGCTGCGCCTGGCCGAGGTGGTCAAGCTGCACGGAGGGGCCCCGCTCTCGCGGCTGTGGTGGATGCTGGCCCTCTGGGCCGTCCCGATGATCGTGGCCCCGCCCCTGTTCAGTCGGGACGTCTTCAGCTACGCGGCCCAGGGCGAGATGGTCAGCCACCACCTCAGCCCCTACCTCTACGGGCCCTTCTCGATGGGCACGGGCTCGAACCCCTGGACCAAGCCCGTCGACCCCCTCTGGGGCAACACCCCCGCGCCCTACGGACCGCTCTTCCTCTTCCTCGACGGCAGCTTCGCCAAGATCACGGGCCACCACCAACTGGCCACGGTCGTCCTGCTGCGCCTGCTGGAGGCGGCGGCCGTGGCGCTCATCGGCTACGGCGTCGCCCGCCTGGCCCGAGGTCTCGGGCGGGACCCCGGTGAGGCCTTCACCCTGGCGGCCCTCAACCCGCTCGTGCTGTTGACCCTGATCGGAGGGGCCCACAACGACGCCGTGATGGCGGGGCTGCTGGTGCTCGGGGTGGCCCTCGCCGTCGAGCGTCGCTACTGGTGGGCGGCGGCGCTGTGCGCGGCCGCCACCGCCATCAAGGCGCCGGCCGCCCTCGGGATCGGGTTCGTCGCCTGGGTCTGGTCGGGCCCCGGGGCCCGCTGGCGGGAACGGGTCAGGCCCTTCCTCACCGCCGGCGCGGTCGCGGCGGCCGTCCTGAGCCTCTCGAGCCTCATCGCCGGGTTCGGCTTCGGGTGGGTGCGCAACCTCCTCTCCAACGGCACGGTGCGCTCCTGGGCGGCCCCGGCGACCGCGGTGGGCCTGGCCGTGACCGACGTCGCCCACGCGGTCGGCTGGCAGGGCCTCTCGACGACCACGGTCATCGGGGTGACCCGCTTCATCGGACTGGCCACCTTCGCCGCCCTGGCCCTGTGGCTGCTGTGGCGCAGCGAGGCGCGCGGCTGGGTCCACTCCCTCGGGGTGGCCCTGGTGCTCCTGGTCGAGCTCGGGCCGGTCGTCCAGCCCTGGTACCTGGCCTGGGGCCTCGTGCTGCTGGCCGCCTCCTATCGGGGCCGCGAGCACTTCTGGCTGCTGGCCCTGTCGATCACCGGCCCCTTCATCGGCATCCCCGGGGGCCGTGACCTGCTGGCCGGCCTCGTCCACTCCAACCCGCTGCTCATCGCGGTGGCCGTGTTGGTGCTCGGCGGGGTGCTCATCGCGCCGATGGGCCGCTGGACCCAGTGGAGTTGGCCGGAGCGCTCGACCTCGGCGCCCGCGCCGATCGGCTAGCGGGCCTGGCGAAAGACGTACTGGTACTCGACCACGTCGAGCCAGACGCCATGCTTGCGGCCCACCTCGATCTCCGTTCCCACCAGGGAGAACCCGCACTTCTCGTGGAGCCGGATCGAGCCCTCGTTCTCCCCGACGATCCGCGCGATGAGGCAGTGGAAGCCCGACTCGCGGGCCGTGGCGAGCAGAGCCGTGAGCAGCGCCTCGCCGACGCCGCGCCCGCGCGCGCCGCGATGGACGTAGACCGAGTTCTCCACGGTGGTGGCGTAGGCCGGGCGGTCGCGGAAGGGCGAGACGACCGCGAAGCCCACGATGAGCTCCCCGTGCGCCCCGGGCTCGCCGACCCCGTCGTCCTCGTTGAGGGCCACCAGGCAGGGGTGGGTCGAGGAGTGGGCCTCGATCCAGGCCTCCTGCTCGACGAGGGTCCGCGGGACCAGGTCGAAGGTGACGGTGGTCTCGACCACCTCGGGGTTGTAGATGGCGGTGAGGGCCTGGGCGTCGGCCAGCTCGACCAGGCGGGTGCGCACCCGCCCAGGGTAGTCAGCCGCGGTGGACCGGCCGGTGGGGAAGGGGTAGACTCGTCGGTCGCGTCCTAGACGCAGCGCCCTCTTAGCTCAGTGGTAGAGCACTTCCATGGTAAGGAAGGGGTCGTCGGTTCAATCCCGACAGAGGGCTCGCCAGGCGGCGTAGCTCAGGTGGTTAGAGCACACGGCTCATAATCGTGGTGTCGCGGGTTCGACTCCCGCCGCCGCTACCAGGCAGTATCCGGCCACGGCCGGTGGGAGGACAGACATGGCGAAGAACGAGAAGCGCGTGCAGGTCACCCTCGCCTGCGAGGAGTGCAAGCGGCGCAACTACATCACCATGAAGAACAAGATGAACGACCGTGAGCGCATCGAGATGAGCAAGTACTGCCGCTTCGAGCGCCGCCACACCATGCACAAGGAGACCCGCTGAGGCGGCCCCAGCCGGGGGTGGTAGGCTTTCCCCCTCGCGGAGCCGCTGCGGCGGTCCCCGAAGGGCAGTGGCTCAATTGGTAGAGCACCGGTCTCCAAAACCGGGGGTTGGGGGTTCGAGTCCCTCCTGCCCTGCCCCGCAGTGCCAAGAAACGACCAGGTGAGATGAACCGCGAACAGAAGCGACTCATGCAGCGACAAGGCCAGGTGGGCGCCGACGGCGCCCCCTCCTCCCGCCGCGCCACCACGACCCAGGACCTCCAGCGGCGCCGGGGCCAGCGGGCCAGCGTGCGCGAGTTCTTCAAGCAGGTGCGCGAGGAGATGCGCCAGGTCGCCTGGCCGACCCGCCCCGAGGTCATCAACTACACGACCATCGTCTTCTTCGTGTTGGTCTTCATGACCGCCCTGATCTTCGGCCTGGGATACGGCATCTCCAAGTTCGTCACCTTCCTCTTCCAGAAGTGAGCCGCCCATGAGTGACCTCGAGACCACCGACGCCGAGCGCGACATCGACCCGACCGCCGAGGCCGCTGACGAGGTCGAGATCCTCACCGACGAGGAGGAGGCCGACCCGGTCGTCGAGTCGGCCTTCGACCGCCCGGGCCGCTGGTACATCGTGCACACCTTCGCCGGCCACGAGCAGAAGGTCATCGGCGCGCTCAACAACATCATCAAGAGCCGCGACCTCCAGGAGCAGATCTACGAGATCTACGTGCCCGAGGAGGACGTCACCGAGTTCAAGGGCGGCAAGAAGGCCACCGTCTCGAAGAAGATGTTCCCCAGCTACCTGCTGGTGCGCTGCGAGCCCGACCCCGAGATCTTCTACGTCATCGGCTCCACCCCCGGGGTGACCGGCTTCGTTGGCGCGGAGAAGACCCGCCCGACCCCGCTGACCCGGCGCGAGGTCGACAACATCATCCGTCCCCACGTCGAGGGGGTGGAGGCCCCGGTCGCCAAGCGCCGGATGCCGACCCACGAGTTCGAGGTCATGGACACCGTCCAGATCAAGTCCGGCCCCTTCGCGACCTTCTCGGGTCACGTGGCCGAGATCAACGACGACCAGATGAAGGTGAAGGTCCTGGTCGACATCTTCGGGCGCGAGACGCCCGTCGAGCTCGACTTCACCCAGGTCACGAAGCTCTAGGAGGACAGCGATGGCGAAGAAGGTGACGGCGATCGTCAAGATCCAGCTGGAGGCGGGCGGGGCCACCCCGGCGCCCCCGGTCGGCACGGCCCTGGGGCCCCACGGCATCCAGACCATGGAGTTCTGCAAGCAGTACAACGCGGCCACCGAATCGATGCGCGGCACGGTGATCCCGGTGGAGATCACGATCTACGAGGACCGGACCTTCACCTTCGTCCTCAAGACCCCCCCGACGCCGGTGCTGCTGCGCCAGGCCGCCGGGGTGGCCAAGGGCGCCCACATCGCCGGGCGCGAGACGGTCGCCTCGGTCACCTGGGACCAGGTCGAGGAGATCGCCAAGACCAAGCTGAAGGACCTGAACACCGAGGACCTCGAGATGGCCAAGCGCCAGGTGGCCGGCACGGCCCGCTCGATGGGCATCGCGGTCGCGGGCTAGGAGAGACCATGAAGCACGGCAAGAAGTACCACGAGGCCCTGGGCCAGGTGAACCGCGAGGAGCTCCTCTCGGTGCCCGAGGCCCTCGACAAGGTGAAGGCCCTGGCCCACGCCAAGTTCGACGAGACCGTCGAGCTGGCGGTGCGCCTCGGGGTCGACCCGCGCAAGGCCGAGCAGATCGTGCGCGGCACCCTGTCGCTGCCCGCCGGCACCGGCAAGGTCAACCGGGTGGCGGTCTTCGCCGCCGGCGAGGCCGCCCAGGAGGCCCGCGACGCCGGGGCCGACGTCGTCGGGGCCGACGACCTGGTCGCCAAGGTCCGTGAGGGCTTCCTCGACTTCGACGTGGCGATCGCCACCCCGGACCTGATGGGTCAGGTCGGAGGGCTCGGACGGGTCCTCGGCCCCCGCGGCCTGATGCCCAACCCCAAGACGGGCACCGTCACGATGGACGTCGGTCGCGCCGTCACCGAGTTCAAGGGCGGACGAGTGGAGTACCGCACCGACAAGGTCGGCAACATCCAGCTGGGCGTCGGCAAGGTCTCCTTCAGCCGCGAGGACCTGGTGCGCAACGTCCAGGCGGTCATCGAGGAGCTGGTGCGCGTCAAGCCGGCCAGCGCCAAGGGCCGCTACCTGCTCAGCGTCACCGTCGCCTCGACGATGGGCCCCGGGGTCAAGATCGACCCGGCGCGCGCTCGCGAGGTCGAGGAGAACCTGACCCCGGCCTGACTTTGACGGACCGACGGCCGGCCGCTAGGATGGCCAGCCTGCGCGAGAGCGCCACAGATCGATAGAACGCCGTAGACATCCGGTGCGGGAGACCGCCTAAGGGGCCCTCGGGCCCGCCTGACGAGGGGTTGGCCTTCGGGCTCTGCCAGTCGTCGTCTCGGCCCAGCGGCCGGGGGACCGGCGAAGGAGAGCCAGATGAGCAAGGTTCGCCCCGAGAAGGTGGCGGTGGTCGACGAGGTGGCCGAGCGGGTCGCCTCCACGAGCACCGCGGTCGTCACCGAGTACCGCGGCCTCACCGTGGCCGAGATCTCGACCCTGCGCCGCCAGCTGCGCAGCCTGGGCGCCGACTACAAGGTCTTCAAGAACACCCTCGTGCGCCGCGCGGTGGCCGGGACCGCCGTCGAGCCGCTCTCGGAGCTGCTCGAGGGCCCCACGGCGATCGCCTTCGTCGAGGGCGACGTCTCGGCGGTGGCCAAGGCCCTGCGGGACTTCGCCAAGGGCGCCCCGAGCCTGGTCGTGAAGGGTGGCGTGCTCGACGGCAAGGCGCTCAGCGCCTCGGACCTGACGGCGCTGGCCGACCTGCCGAGCCGCGACGTCCTCCTCGCCCAGCTGGCCGGGCTCCTCGCCTCGCCGCTGCGCACCCTGGCCGGCCTGATGAAGGCCGTGCCCCAGAACCTCGCCTACGGCCTGTCGGCCCTGATCGAGCGGGGCGGCGGCGCCCCGGTCGAGACGGCCGCGGCCCCCGAGACTCCGGCCGGGGTCGAGGACACCGCTGCGGCGGCGGGCGACGACGGCGCCGAGGAGGCGCCCGTCGAGGAGGAGGAGGCCGTCGTGGCCGAGGCCTCCGGCACCGAGGCGGCGTCCGAGGACGCCGCGACCGAGTAACCGGCCGCATCATCAACCCCTAAGAAAGGACCACACATGGCGGGAAGCCTGACCAAGGAGCAGATCCTCGACGGGATCGCCGAGCTGTCGGTGATCGAGCTCTCGGAGCTGCTCAAGGAGTTCGAGGAGAAGTTCGGCGTGACCGCGGCGGCCCCGGTGGCCGTGGCGGCGGCCCCCGCGGCCGGCGGCGCCGGCGGCGGCGAGGCCGAGGCCGAGGAGAAGAGTGAGTTCGACGTGATCCTCACCGACGGCGGCGACAAGAAGATCGCCGTCATCAAGGAGGTCCGTGCGTTGACCAGCCTGGGCCTGAAGGAGGCCAAGGACCTGGTCGACGGGGCTCCCAAGCCCGTGCTGGAGAAGGTCTCGAAGGCCGACGCCGACAAGGCCAAGGCCCAGCTCGAGGCCGCCGGCGCCACCGTCGAGGTCAAGTAGCCCGCGGCGGGGGCCCGAGAGGACCTCTCGGGCCCCCGCAGCAGGGACGCACCCGGTACTTGACCGGGTGCCCGGAACCTGCCTATGGTGAGGCGACCGCGGTCGCGGTGGCGCCCCCCGAGGGGCGCTACTTGCGCATCCCCGGGCGCAGCCATTAGAGTCGGATGACCGTGTCCCTGCGCCTCGCTGTGCTGTCCCTTGACCTGTCTCGCGCGCCCGAACACGCCCGCCTGCCCTAGCCGCCACCTAACTGGAGGATGACCGTTGCCGTCTCGGTCCACTAGCCCGGAACGCTTCAACTTCTCGGCCCTGGGCGAAGCGCACCCGCTGCCGAACCTGCTCGAGATCCAGCGCGACAGCTTCGACCTGTTCATGAAGCAGGGGCTGCGCGAGGCCTTCGAGGCCATCAGCCCGATCACCGACTTCACCGGGCGTCTCTCGCTCGAGCTGGAGTTCGACCCGGACGACCCGGACCTGAAGAGCCCCCCGAAGTTCACCGTGGAGGAGTGCCGTCAGCGCGCCACCACCTATAGCCAGCCGATCTTCGTGCGGGCCCGCTTCCTCAACTCCGAGACCGGTGAGATCAAGGAGCAGACGGTCTTCATGGGGGACTTCCCCATCATGACCGAGCAGGGCACCTTCATCATCAACGGCACCGAGCGCGTCGTCGTCTCCCAGCTGGTGCGCAGCCCCGGCGTCCTCTTCCAGCCCGGCAAGGACGAGAAGGTGGCCTTCGAGGGCACCATCCACCCCAGCCGCGGCGAGTGGCTCCAGGTGGACCTCGAGGAGAAGAAGAACAAGTCGGCCAACGCCGGCGCCCGCATCGCCCGCAAGCGCCGCGTGTCGATCTTCACGCTGCTGCGCGCGCTCGACACGACGATGGACGAGGCCTTCTTCGAGAAGTTCGTCGCCCACTTCGACTTCCTCGAGGACCAGTACCACGCGGACTGGAAGAAGGCCCTGCTCGACATCGCCAAGCACCTCGACAAGTACGGCCTGGAGGACTCGCCCGAGAACGTGGCGCGCGCCTCCCAGGAGACGGCCTGGCTCGAGATCTACCGCCGGGCCCGCCCGGGCGAGGTCCAGACGGTCGAGGCCGCCCGCCAGTACTTCGAGGGCGCCTTCTTCTCCGACAAGCGCTACGACCTCTCGCGCGTCGGCCGCTACAAGCTCGAGCGCAAGCTGGGCACCGAGATCGAGCGCAACGTCGAGCTCTTCGGCGACCTGCTCGAGCGCCCGAACCCCGAGCTTCACGTGCTGGCCAAGGCCGAGGTCCTGGCCACGGTGACCTACCTGCTCAACCTGGCCCGTGACCGCACGGCCAAGGAGACGACCTACCACATCGACGACCAGGACCACTTCGCCAACCGGCGCATCCGCAGCGTGGGCGAGCTGATCCAGAACGCCCTGCGCACCGGACTGTCGCGCATGGAGCGGGTCGTGCGCGAGCGCATGAACACCCAGGACGTCGAGGCGATCGCGCCCCAGACCCTGATCAACATCCGCCCGGTCATGTCGGCGATCAAGGAGTTCTTCGCGACCTCCCAGCTGAGCCAGTTCATGGACCAGAACAACCCGCTGTCGGGCCTGACCCACAAGCGCCGCCTCTCGGCGCTGGGGCCGGGGGGCCTGAGCCGCGAGCGGGCCGGCCTCGAGGTGCGCGACGTGCACTCCTCGCACTATGGGCGCATGTGCCCGATCGAGACGCCCGAGGGCCCCAACGTGGGCCTCATCGGCTACCTGGCCAACTACGCGCGGATCAACGAGTACGGCTTCATCGAGACCCCCTACCGGGTGGTCGAGGGCGGGCGCGTCACCGGCGAGGTCCGCTACTTCACGGCCGACGAGGAGGAGCGCTTCGTCATCGCCCAGGCCAACACCGAGCTCGACGAGAACGGCCACATCAAGGCCGAGCGCGTCCTGGTGCGCCGGGGCCCGGTGGGCACCGGCCTGCGGGTGGGCTCGTCCAACCGCTCCTCCTCGACGACCTCCGAGATCGACTTCGTGAAGGCCGACGAGGTCGAGCTGATGGACGTGTCGACCAACCAGATCATCTCGGTCGCCACCTCGCTGATCCCCTTCGTCGAGCACGACGACGCCCAGCGGGCCCTGATGGGCGCCAACATGCAGAAGCAGGCCGTCCCGCTGCTCATGCCCGAGGCCCCCTACGTGGGCACCGGCATGGAGGGGCGCGCGGCGCTCGACTCCGGTGACGTGCTGGTGGCCGAGGGCGAGGGCGTGGTGAAGTCCGTCTCGGGCGACCGGATCGTCGTCGAGTACGAGAAGCACGTGGTCGACCGCTACGGCAAGGCCCTGGGGCGCAAGGAGTACGGCCTCAACAAGTTCCGCCGCTCCAACCAGGACACCTCGATCAACCAGAAGCCCCTGGTCTTCGGCGGCGAGACCGTCACCAAGGGCGACCTGCTGGCCGACGGCACCTCGACGAGCAACGGCGAGCTGGCCCTGGGCAAGAACCTCCTGGTGGCTTACATGCCGTGGGAGGGCTACAACTACGAGGACGCGATCATCATCTCCGAGCGCCTGGTGCGCGACGACGTGCTGACCTCGATCCACGTCAAGGAGTACGAGATCGACGCCCGCGACACCAAGCTGGGCGCCGAGGAGATCACCCGGGACATCCCGAACCTGCCCGACGACATCCTCGCCGACCTCGACGACCGGGGCATCGTGCGCATCGGGGCCGAGGTCGAGCCCGGCGACATCCTGGTGGGCAAGGTGACCCCGAAGGGCGAGACCGAGCAGTCCCCCGAGGAGCGCCTGCTGCGCGCGATCTTCGGTGAGAAGGCCCGCGAGGTGCGCGACACCTCCTTGAAGGTCCCCCACGGCGAGTCCGGCAAGGTGATCGACGTCAAGGTCTACAGCCGCGACGAGGACCACGAGATGCAGCCCGGGGTGAACCAGCTGGTCAAGGTCTACGTGGCCCAGACCCGCAAGATCTCCGAGGGCGACAAGCTGGCCGGACGCCACGGCAACAAGGGCGTCATCTCCAAGATCCTGCCCGAGGAGGACATGCCCTTCCTCGCCGACGGCACCCCGGTCGACATCATCCTGTCGCCCCTCGGCGTGCCGAGCCGCATGAACGTCGGCCAGGTCCTCGAGAGCCACCTGGGCTACGCGGCCCGTCACGGCTGGAACGGCGTGGCCGTCAACCAGGCGGTGGGCACTCCGGGCCACCCGGACCAGGCCGACCCGGCCTCGCGTCCCTACCGCAAGACCCGTCCGCGCACCGAGCCGGCCGTCTACGTGGCCACGCCCTCCTTCGACGGCGCCCACTGGGACGAGAAGGACCGGGCCAAGGACAAGCCGACGATCCAGGAGACCTTCGAGAAGCTCAACGTCGACGGGGCCAACGGCAAGCGCCTGCTGGCCGGCGACCTCGACGGCAAGGTCACGCTCTACAACGGTCGCACCGGTGAGGCCTACGACAACCCGATCTCGGTGGGCTACGCCTACATCTTGAAGCTGGCCCACATGGTCGACGACAAGATCCACGCCCGCTCGACCGGCCCGTACTCGATGATCACGGCCCAACCCCTCGGGGGCAAGGCCCAGTTCGGTGGTCAGCGCTTCGGCGAGATGGAGGTGTGGGCCCTCGAGGCCTACGGCGCCGCCTACGCGCTCCAGGAGCTGCTCACCGTCAAGAGCGACGACATGAAGGGCCGCGAGCGGGCCTACGAGGCCATCGTCAAGGGCCAGAACCTGCCCGAGCCGGGGATCCCCGAGTCCTTCAAGGTCCTCATCAAGGAGATGCAGTCGCTGTGCCTCAACGTCGAGGTGCGCGACAAGAACAAGCAGCACGTGGACCTCGCCGACACCGAGGAGGACTTCTTCTCGGTCACCCGCGAGCTCGGCATCGACATCAGTCGAAACGAGCGGGGGAGTGACGAGGAGGACGCCCGCCGCGCCGCAGAGAGGAAGTTGTCATGAGCCCGATTGACGTCAACCAGTTCGACGAGCTCTCGATCGGCCTGGCCACGGCCCAGAACATCCGCAGCTGGTCCTCGGGCGAGGTCAAGAAGCCCGAGACGATCAACTACCGCACCCTGCGTCCCGAGAAGGACGGCCTGTTCTGCGAGAAGATCTTCGGGCCCCAGAAGGCCTGGGAGTGCGCCTGCGGCAAGTACAAGCGGGTCCGCTTCAAGGGGATCGTCTGCGAGCGCTGCGGCGTCGAGGTCACCAGCGACAAGGTCCGGCGCGAGCGCATGGGCCACATCGCCCTGTCGGCCCCGGTGGTGCACATCTGGTACCTGCGCGGGACCCGCTCCTGGCTCGCCTACCTGCTCATGGGCACCCAGCCCAAGGAGGAGCTGAAGGCCAAGCAGCTCGAGAAGGTCATCTACTTCGCCGCCCACATGGTCACCTACGTGGACGCCGATCGTCGCCACGAGGACCTGCCCGAGTTGCGCCAGGCCCTCGCCGAGGAGCTCGACGAGATCGCCGACCGCGAGGCCAAGGCCGTCGAGGCGAAGCTGAAGGACATCGAGGCCCGTGCCGAGAAGCTCGAGGCCGAGGGCGCCAAGGAGTCCGAGCTGCGAGCCCTGCAGCGCACCTCCGAGAAGGAGGTCGAGGCGGTGCGCCTGCGCTTCGCCGAGGAGCGCGAGCTGGCCCGTCAGGCCTTCGACACCTTCGAGGGGATGCACTCGCGCCAGATCATCGAGGACGAGGTCCTCTACCGCGAGATCGAGTTCCGCTACGGCGAGTACTTCGAGGGCGGCATGGGCGCCGACGCCATCTTGCAGCTGATCGACCGCATGGACCTCGACGAGGAAGAGCGGGTCATGCGCGAGATGATCGACGCCAAGGACGGCCGCAAGCCGCTCTCGGCCCAGCGTCACGCCAAGTTCCTGAAGCGCCTCGCCATCGTCCAGTCCTTCAACCGACGCGACGAGCAGGGCCGGCGCCTCAACGACCCTCGGGCCATGATCCTCGAGGCCGTGCCGGTGATCCCGCCGGACCTGCGCCCGATGGTCCAGCTCGACGGCGGCCGCTTCGCCACCAGCGACCTCAATGACCTGTACCGGCGCGTCATCAACCGCAACAACCGCCTCAAGCGGCTGCTCGACCTGGGCGCCCCGGACATCATCGTCAACAACGAGAAGCGCATGCTCCAAGAGGCCGTCGACGCCCTGTTCGACAACGGCCGACGGGGTCGCCCGGTGGCCGGCCAGAGCGGTCGCCCGCTGAAGTCGCTCTCGGACATGCTCAAGGGCAAGCAGGGGCGCTTCCGCCAGAACCTGCTCGGCAAGCGCG
>CAYUZO010000012.1:4111-45738 GCA_964449735.1 uncultured Ferrimicrobium sp. | reverse complement strand
GTGCTCCGGGCGCGCGCCCGATGAGCCCGCGACCCTCCTCGACCGCCCGTCCGGGTGCTCCGGCCCGTCCTGGTGGCGGTGGCTTCGGCGCCCGACCGGGCGCCCCCGCCGGGGCGCCGGGACGCGGACCGGCCTCGCGCGGGACCGGCGGTCCCCGCGGCAGCCAGCGCAAGGCCACCCGCCGGCGCCGTCGCAACATCGAGGAGCTCGAGCCGACCCAGATGACCACCTGGCAGCCGTCGACGGCGCCGGTTCCCGACGGGGAGGTCATCATCGAGCGCGGCTCGACCGCGAAGGACGTCGGGCCCAAACTGAATCGCTCGGCCGCCGACATCATCCGCTTCCTCTTCTTGCAAGGTGAGATCGTCACGGCCGTCCAGGCCCTCAGCGACGACATGATCGAGCTCTACGCCGCCGAGGTGGGGGCCCAGATCAGGCTGGTCGACCCGGGTGAGCAGCAAGAGGCCGCGCTGCTGGCCAAGTACTTCGACGAGGACGACGAGGACGAGCGCATCCCCGCCGAGGCCCGCCCGCCGGTGGTGACGGTGATGGGTCACGTCGACCACGGCAAGACCAAGCTGCTCGACCGGATCCGCTCGACCAACGTGGTCGAGGGCGAGGCCGGGGGCATCACCCAGCACATCGGCGCCTACCAGGTGGCCTGGCAGGGTCGCCCGATCGCCTTCATCGACACGCCAGGCCACGAGGCCTTCACGGCGATGCGCGCGCGCGGGGCCAAGGTCACGGACGTGGTGATCCTGGTGGTCGCCGCCGACGACGGTGTCATGCCCCAGACCGTCGAGGCGATCAATCACGCCAAGGCCGCCGAGGTGCCGATCATCGTGGCCGTCAACAAGATCGACAAGCCCGAGGCCAACCCTGACCGGGTCCTCCAGCAGCTGTCCGAGCACGGGCTGGTGCCCGAGAAGTGGGGCGGGGACACCATCTGCGTCGAGGTGTCGGCCCTCCAGGGGCTCGGCATCGAGGAGCTGCTCGAGCAGGTCCTGCTCGTCGCCGACATCGCCGAGCTGACGGCTCGCGCCGCGGGTCGCGCCGTGGGCACGGTGCTTGAGGCCAACCTCGAAGTGGGCCGCGGACCGGTCGCCACGGTGATGGTCCAGCGTGGCCGGCTCGAGGTGGGCGACCCGGTCGTGGCCGGCGCCGCCTACGGCAAGGTCAAGGCCCTCATCAACGACCAGGGTCAGCAGGTCAAGTGGGCCGGGCCCTCGACGCCGGTCCAGGTGCTCGGCTTCTCCGAGCCGCCCCAGGCCGGTGACGAGATGCGCGTCGGCAACGACCTGGCCCACGTGCGCTCCCTCGCCGAGGCCCGGGCCCAGCGGGCCCGCCTGGTGGGCCACCAGCCGGTGGCCGCCGGAGCGGGGGCCCGACTCGAGGACCTCTTCGAGCAGATCCAGCGCGGCGAGACCGCCACGCTCAACGTGGTGCTGAAGGCCGACGTCCAGGGCTCGCTCGAGGCCTGCAGCGAGTCACTGCGCAAGCTCGAGCGCGACGACGTGAAGCTGGTGATCGTGCACCGCGGCGTCGGCGGGATCACCGAGAACGACGTGCAGCTGGCCAAGGCCTCCAACGCCACCATCATCGGCTTCAACGTCCGGCCCGATCGGCGCAGCCGCGAGATGGCCGAGTCCGAGGGCGTGGAGATCCGCACCTACGAGATCATCTACAAGCTCATCGAGGAGATCGAGGCCGCGATGCTCGGTCTGCTCAGCCCGGTCTACGAGGAGGTCGTCACGGGCGAGGCCGAGGTGCGCGAGGTCTTCCGCATCCCGCGCATCGGCGCCATCGCCGGCTGCTTCGTGCGCGAGGGTGTCATCACCCGCGGCTCCAAGGTCCGCTTCCTGCGCGAGGGGACGGTCATCTGGAAGGGCTCGATCACCTCGCTGCGCCGCTTCAAGGACGACGCGCGCGAGGTGGCCGCTGGCTACGAGTGCGGCGTGGGGCTCTCGGACTACCAGGACCTCAAGGAGGGCGACATCATCGAGACCTACGAAGAGCGCGAGATCCCGCGCACGGCGTAGGCCATGGCGCACTCGGCCCACCCCTATCCGCGCTCGGCTCGGGTCAACGAGATCCTGCGCGAGGTGATCTCCGACGAGTTGGTGCGCGCCGCGGACCTCGACGACCGCCTGGGCATGCTCACCGTGACCGGGGTCGAGACCTCGCCGGACCTACGCTCGGCGACGGTCTTCCTCGACAGCCTCGACGAGGAGGCCCGCGAGGCGCTGGCCGAGCGGCGCGGCGAGATCCAGGGCGCGGTGAACGCCCAAACCCGGCTCAAGCGCACGCCGCGCCTCAGCTTCGTGGCCGACCCCGCCGTGTCGAGCGGCGAGGCCGTGGAGGAGATCCTGCGTCGCCAGCACCGTGACGACTAGCGGGCGGCTCCTCGTCGACAAGGACAGCGGGCCGACCAGCCACGACGTCGTGGCTCGGGTGCGCCGTCTGCTCGGTGAGCGCCGGGTGGGCCACGCCGGGACGCTCGACCCCCTCGCGAGCGGCCTGTTGGTGATCGCGGTCGGACCGGCGACGCGTCTGCTGCGCTTCGCCCAGGCCGGGTTCAAGACCTACGAGGGACGGGCCCGGCTCGGCGTGGCGACCGACTCCCTCGACGCCCAGGGCGCGGTCGTGGCCGAGGCCGCCGTGCCCGTCCTCCACTCCGACGAGCTCGCCGCCGCCGCGGCCGCCCTCACCGGGCGCCAGCTCCAGCGCCCACCGATGGTCTCGGCCGTCAAGGTCGGCGGCCGGCGCCTGCACGAGCTGGCCCGTCAGGGGATCGAGGTGGAGCGGGCCGCGCGCGAGATCGTGATCGAGGAGTTCACGTTGGAGGCGACCGCGCCCGACGAGCTCGCCTTCCGCGTGCGCTGCTCGGCGGGCACCTACGTGCGGGTCCTGCTGGGCGACCTGGCCGAGCGGCTCGGCACGGTGGGCCACCTCGTCGCGCTGCGACGGGTCGCGAGCGGCGCGGCGACGGTGACCGAGGCCCACTCCCTCACCGAGCTCGAGGAGAGGGCCTCGCGGGGCGAGGAGCTCCTCGAGCCGGCGCTGCGCCTGGTGGAAGGGATGGACCAGCGCTTTCTCACCCCCGAGGAGGTCCGCCGGGTCCGCCAGGGCCAGCGCCTCGCGGCCCAGGCGGGCGAGGGCGAATGGGTGGCGGCCCTCGACCCCGACGGGGCCCTCGTGGCGGTGCTGGCGCGCCGAGGTGAGGCGCTGGCGCCCGAGGTCGTGCTCGCCGGGGCCGACCCGGCGGGTCGGTAGGTTGGTCCCGTGAGGGTCGTGACCGACGCCGCCGCGGCCCCGGGGAGGAACGGGCCGAGGAGTGTCGGGCCGAGCGCCGTGGCGGTGGGCGTCTTTGATGGACTGCACCGGGGTCACCAGGCGGTCGTGGGCTCCCTGCTCGAGGAGGCCCGACGGCGCGAGCTGGTCCCGACGGTGGCGACCTTCGACCCCCACCCGACCGAGGTCGTCGACCCGGCGCGGGCCCCTCGGCGCCTCGGCACGCTGGCCCAGCGCTTCGAGGGCCTCGAGCGCCTCGGAGTCGAACAGGTGCGACTGCTGAGCTTCACCCCGGCCATGGCCGCCGAGTCGGCCGAGGAGTTCATCGAGAGGACCCTCATCGGTGAACTCGACGCCCGGCTCGTCGTGGTGGGCGAGGACTTCCGCTTCGGTCGGGGTCGTCGGGGGGACGTGGCGATGCTGCGCGAGCTCGGCGCGGGGCGCTTCGAGGTCCTGGCGACCGTCCTGGTGGGCGCCGGGGAGCGCTACAGCTCCTCGGCGGTACGCGGTCACCTGGCGGCCGGGGACGTGGCGGCGGCCACCGAACTGCTCGGACGGCCCTTCGTGGTGCGCGGGACGGTGGTGGCGGGGGACCGGCGCGGACGGGAGCTGGGATTTCCGACGGCCAACCTGCACTTCCCGGCGCGCCAGGCGATCCCGGCCGACGGCGTCTACGCGGCGGCCGCCCACTTCGAGGAGGGCTGGGTGGCCGCGGCCGCCTCGGTGGGGCGCCGACCCCAGTTCTACGAGGACGGCGAGCTGCTCGTCGAGGCCCACCTGCTCGACTTCACGGGGGACCTCTACGGGCGGACCCTCGAGGTGGCCTTCCTCGCCCGCCTGCGGGCCCAGGAGCGCTTCGACTCCCTCGAGGCCCTGATCGCCCAAATGGACCGGGACGTCGAGGCCACCCGGACCGCCTTCCAGGGGTTCGCTCCCGAGGGCTCAGTCCTGCTAGGCTAAGCACTCGGTCAGCGACGCTGGCCACGTGGGTCGTCAGGTGGACGGCTCGCTCCGGGACCACCCGACCCAACCAAGGCACACACGACGCATATGGCTGACAAGACCGAGATCATCAAGGACTACCAGGCGCACGCGACGGACACCGGCTCGCCGGAGGTCCAGATCGCGCTCCTGACCGACCGGATCTCGCACCTGACCGAGCACCTCAAGGTTCACAAGGGTGATCACCACACCCGCCGGGGACTGATGAAGCTCATCGGCCAGCGCCGTCGACTCCTCGACTACGTCCAGCGCGGCGACGTCGAGCGGTATCGGGCCTTGATCGGGCGTCTCGGCATTCGTCGCTAGCCGAAGTCCGTCGAGATCCGACGGACGGCACACCCGGTCTCTCGGAGGCCAGTGGAGAACCCCCGCGCCGCGGAGGTTGCCCACTGGGATCCGGGCGGGGTGCCACGACTCTAAGGAGACCCCATGTCTGACGCGATCCGCGTTAGCAGCCCCGTCACGGGCACCGACAAGACCCTGAGCTTCGAGGCCGGTCGTCTGGCCCAGTTGGCCGACGGCGCCGTCCTGGCGCGCCTCGGCGACACGATGCTCCTCGCCACCGTCACCGCCTCGCGCTCGGTGCGCGAGGGCGTCGACTTCTTCCCCCTGACCGTCGACATCGAGGAGCGGGCCTACGCGGCCGGCAAGATCCCCGGTGCCTTCTTCCGTCGTGAGGGCAAGCCCTCGGACCAGGCCGTGCTGATCTGCCGGCTCATCGACCGCCCGCTGCGCCCCTCCTTCCCCAAGGGCTTCCGCAACGAGGTCCAGGTGGTGGGCACGATCTTCTCCGCCGACCAGGAGAACCCCCACGACATCCTCGCGATCAACGCGGCCTCGGCGGCCCTGATGATCTCGGGCATCCCCTTCGACGGGCCGATCGGCGCGGTGCGCATGGCCTACACCACCGAGGGTGAGTGGCGTCCCCACCCCACCTACGCCGAGGGCGACGCCT
Source organism: uncultured Ferrimicrobium sp. (assembly GCA_964449735.1). Lineage (GTDB taxonomy): Bacteria > Actinomycetota > Acidimicrobiia > Acidimicrobiales > RAAP-2 > RAAP-2. Next base: position 40,490 of record CAYUZO010000012.1, on the reverse strand, counting down.
CGGTCTTCGAGCTGGTGGTGGCGGGACGGGCGCTCAGCGAGTCGGTCGAGTCCGACGTGGCGATCATGATGGTCGAGGCCGGCGGAACCGCGGGCTCCTTCGAGCACTACGCCGACGGCGCTCCCAAGGTCTCCGAGGACGTCCTCGCCGAGGGCCTCGAGGCCTCCAAGCTGTGGATCCGCGAGGCGATCAACCTCCAGCGTGAGCTGGTGCGCGAGTACGAGGCGGCCCACGGCCCGATCGTGACCATCCCCTACCAGCTGATGGTGGACTACCAGCCCGAGGTCCTCGAGCGCGTGGAGCAGGTCGGTCGTGAGGCCCTCGCCGCGGCCAACGCCCTCACCGCCAAGGCCGAGCGCCAGGCGGCCCTCGACGCGGCGACCGCGCAGATCGTCGAGACGCTGGCGGGCGAGTTCCCCGAGCGCACCGGCGAGATCAAAGCGGCCGTGAAGTCGCTCAACAAGAAGCTGGTGCGCGAGCGGATCATCTCCGCGGGCCAGCGCATCGACGGCCGTACCACCACCGACATCCGGCCCCTGAGCGCCGCGGTGGACCTCTTCCCGATGACCCACGGCTCGGCGCTCTTCCAGCGCGGCGAGACCCAGGTCGTCAACGTGACCACCCTGGGCATGCCCCGAATGCGCCAGCAGCTCGACACGATCACCCCCGACGAGTGGCGTCGCTACATCCACCACTACAACTTCCCGCCCTACTCCACGGGCGAGACCGGTCGGGTGGGGATGCCCAAGCGCCGCGAGATTGGCCACGGCATGCTCGCCGAGCGGGCCCTCATCCCGGTCCTGCCGAGCGAGGAGGACTTCGCCTACACGATCCGCGTGGTGAGCGACGTCCTGCAGTCCAACGGCTCGACCTCGATGGCCTCGGTCTGCGGCTCGACCCTCTCGCTGATGGCGGCCGGTGTGCCGATCAAGGCGCCGGTCGCCGGCATCGCGATGGGACTCGTGCACGAGGGTGACGCCTACGTCACCCTTACCGACATCCTCGGTGCCGAGGACGCCTTCGGCGACATGGACTTCAAGGTCGCCGGCACCGTCGACGCGGTGACCGCCCTGCAGCTGGACACCAAGATCGACGGCCTGCCGGCCGACGTCCTGGCTCGGGCGCTGCACCAGGCCAAGGAGGCCCGTCTGGCCATCCTCGACGTCCTCACCGGGGCGATCGCCGAGCCGCGCGCGGAGGTCTCGGCCGTGGCGCCGAAGATCGTCACGATGGAGATCCCCATCGACAAGATCGGCGAGGTCATCGGGCCCAAGGGCAAGGTCATCAACACCCTCCAGCAGGAGACCGGGGCCGACATCGCCGTCGACGACGACGGCGTGGTGGGCACCGTGACCATCGGCGCCAAGGATGGCCGAGCGGTCGAGGAGGCGCGCCGTCGCATCGCCTTGATCCTCGACCCGCCCAGCGCCGAGGTCGGCGTCGTCTACTCCGGACGGGTCGTCAACCTGGCCAAGTTCGGCGCCTTCGTGTCGATCCTGCCGGGTCGTGACGGACTGCTGCACATCTCCAAGCTGGCGGCCCTCAACGGCGGCAAGCGGGTCGGTCAGGTGGAGGACGTCCTCACCCTCGGCCAGCCCATCGAGGTGCGCGTCGAGGACATCGACCCCCAGGGCAAGGTCTCCTTGGCCCTGGTGGGCGACTTCCCCGACGTCGAGGAGTCGGCGGAGGCCCCCCGTCGCGAGCCGCGTGAGCGCCGTGACCGCGAGCCGCGCGAGCACCGTGACCGCGAGCCTCGTGAGCCTCGTGAGTCCGGTCGCCGTGGTGGTGGCAGCTCCTTCGAGGACGCCTTCGAGGCCGAACTGGCCGCCGAGATCGGCGACCTCGGCCCGGGCTCGAGCCTGGGTGAGGGTGACGGCGGCCGGCGCCCCCGGTCTCGCCGGCGCTAGAGCGGAGCCGTGTCGCGCGGGGTGGTTCCCGGCGCGGCACGGCACGACCCGACCGCGCCGTGGTGGCGCCGGATCGAGTCGGCCGACCGTCGGGCGCTGATCTGGCTCGTCGCGGTGCCGGTGGCGCTGTTCGCGCTGCCGGCCCTGGTGGGCCATCCGGCGCTCCAGGCTGACAACCTGATCCAGAACTTCCCACTGCGCGCCCTGGCGGGTCGCCAGATCCGCTCGGGTCACCTCCCGCTGCTCAACCCCTACGCGAACTCAGGCACACCGCTGCTCGGCGGGCTGAACGCGGGAGCGCTCTTCCCCGGGACCTTGCTGTTCGTGGTGCTGCCGGCCCTGGCGGCCTGGGTGCTCAACCTGATCGCCGTCTACGTGGTCGCCTCCGTGGGGCTGTACGCGCTGGCCCGTCATCATCGGATCGGCTCGCTCGGGGCCCTCGCGGGGGCGCTCGTCTACACCTACCTCGGGGCGATGCTCGGTCAGATCGTCCACCTGGGCGTCGTCCAAGGCTTCGCCCTGTTGCCGTGGGCGGCCCTGGCGATGACCTGGCTGGGCGAGCGGGTGGCCGGCGCCGAGGGGCGCGGCTGGCCCTGGCGGGCGGCCCGAGCACCCCTGCTCGCCCTCAGCGCGTTGTGGGCGCTGAACTTCCTCACCGGTGAGCCGCGGGCCTACGCGGAGTTCGAGCTGCTCACCGTGGTGCTGGTCCCGATGCTGCTCCTCGTCGCGACGCCGGCGCGCCCGCGCACCTGGCGTGGTCGGGTCGTGGTGCTGCTCGCCACCGGCCTCGGGGTCCTCTGGGGCGCCGCGGTGGCGCTCGCTCAGCTGCTGCCGGGCTGGTCCTTCATCGGCTTCTCCCAGCGCTCGTCGATCAGCTACTGGTTCTTCGGCTCGGGGTCGCTGTCGTGGAAGTGGACCGGGCTGCTCGCCCTGCCCAACCTCTTCGGCGGCAACGGCGTGCTCGGACCGGACTACTTCTCCTCCTACAACCTGCCCGAGGTCACCGGCTACGTGGGCCTCGTGGCGCTGGCGGCGACCGGCGCCTTCCTCGCCCGGCTGACGCGCCGGGGCTGGGGTGAGGAGACGCGGGACCTCTCGCCCTACCTCGCCGTCGGCGTCGTCGGGCTCTTCGCCACCTGGGGTGACTACCTGGTGACCGGCCACCTCTTCCGACTGCTGCCCTTCTTCGGCTCCACCCGCCTGCAGAGCCGCAACGTCGTGCTGGTGGACCTGGTGGGCGCGCTGTTGAGCGCCTGGTGGATCGATCGCCTGGCGGCGAGGGACTGGCGCGGCGCCTCACTCACCGGAGCGCGGCGCGCGGCGACCGTGGCCGGGCCGGCTCTCGTCCTTCTGGCGAGCGGGGCCCTGGCGCTGTGGGGGGTGCGACTCGTCGAGGCGATGGGCCTCACGGCGCCCGAGGCCGCATCGGCCCGCCACCTGGCGGGCGCCCTCACGCCGCGCGCGCTGCTCGCCCTCGCCCTCGTCGCCCTGGTGCTCGGGGCGCGCCGGCTCCGTCACGCGGCCCGTTGGGCCGTCGGCCTCGTGGCCCTCGACGTGGCGCTCTTCGTCCTCACCTGCGCCACCGGGCTCACCTCCTCGGGCTTTACGACCGAGCCCTCGCGCGCCCAGGCACTCGCGGCCTTTGGGGGCGTGGGCCGCACCGCCGTCGTGGACCGCGCCGGCGGGCACTACCGCGAGTTCATCGACCTCGGCGCTCCCAACACCAACGTCTTCACCGAGATCCCGAGCGTCCAAGGGTACGGCTCGTTGATCTCGACGATCTACGACACCGCCACCGGCACCCATCAGATGAACCTGCTCAACCCCTGTTCGCTGCGGCGCGGGACCTTCACCCAGCTGCGCCTGGGGGCCATCGCGGTGGCCAACGACCAGCTCACCACCCCGGTGGGCGGGGTCATCGGCGCACCGGCCTGGTGCGCGGCGCCCCCGAAGGGCCCGACCACCCAGCGCTACTTCGGCCAGGTTCTCCACCTCGCTTCGGTGAGCCTGCGCGCCAGTGGCCCGGCCCTCGCGCGCGGTCCGCTGCGCGTCACCGCCCTCGGCGCCACCGGGCGTCCCCTCGGCCCGGCCCACGAGGTCCCCGGGGCGCATCACGCGCTCACCCTGGCCCTCACCGGCGAGGTCGCGGCGCTGCGGATCCACGGCTCGCACCTCGACCTCGCCGACACCGTCGTCACGACGACCTCGGGCGAGCGGCTGCAGCTCGACACCCCCTTCGAGTACGCGCTGGCGGGACGGGGCTGGCACCTGACGTCGACGCCGGGGGACTTCGCCATCGTGCAACAGCGCCACGTGAAGGGGCCAGCCTGGATCGCTCGCGGGGCCAGCGGGCGGGTCACCCACGTGCGGGTGGCCCCCTGGGGAGACTCCTGGGTGAGCGTCACGTCGACCCGGGCCACGACGGTGCTGCGCTCGAGCGCCTACCTGCCGGGCTGGCGAGCGAGCGCGGTGTCGGCCACCGGAGGGACCCGAGAGCTCACGGTCACCCGCCACGGCCTGATCCTCGCGGTGGCGGTCCCGGCGGGCACCTGGACGATCCATCTGCACTATCACGCGCCCCACATCGAGCTGGCATTGGCGGGCAGCGCGGTCGCGAGTGCCGGGTGGCTCGCCGCGGTGGGCCTCCTCGCCCGGGACCGGCGACGGCGCAGGGCTACGATGCGCCCATGAGGTCACTGGCCATCGTCGGCGGGGCCGGTCGGATGGGCCAGGCCATGGCCGCCGGTCTGGGCGAGCGCGAGGGGTTGCGGGTCGCGGCCCTGGTGAGCCCCTCCGAGCCCGAACGGCTCCACGGGGCGCGCTGGGTCACCTCGCTCGCCCAGCTCGAGGCGGGCGAGGTCGACGCGGTCGTCGACTTCTCGACCCCTGCGGGGGTGCGCGACTCGGCGCACTGGTGCCGCGAGCAGCGCGTGCCCCTCGTCGTGGGCACCACCGGGCTCACCGAGGCCGAGCGCTCGGCCCTGGCGCGCTGCGCCGGAGTGACCGGCGTCGTCGTCGCCGCGAACTTCTCGATCGGCGCGGTGCTGGCCGAGCGCTTCGCCTCGCTGGCGGCGCCCTACTTCGACCGGGCCGAGATCGTCGAGCTGCACCACGACCACAAGGTCGACGCCCCCTCGGGGACCTCGCTGGCGACCGCCGAGGCGCTGGCCGCGGCGCGCGCGGCGGCCGGGCGACCGGAGCTGGACGACCCGACGACCCGCTTCACCCTCGAGAGCGCGCGCGGGGCCCGGGGCCCGGGCGGAGTGCGGATCCACTCGGTGCGCCTCGCGGGACTCGTCGCCCACCAGGAGGTCATCTTCGGCGGGCCCGGCGAGGGACTGACCATCCGCCACGACTCCTACGACCGGTCGAGCTTCGTGGCCGGCGTGGCCCTGGCGCTCGACAGGGTGCGCGAGGACTCCGGTCTGATCGAGGGCATCGCCTCGCTGCTCGACTGACCCTCTCGGTCCTGGGCTGAGGGGACCCCCTGGTAGCCTTCGCCCATGTCCGGCGCGAACCTCGGGCGGGTCCTCACCGCGATGGTCACCCCCTTTGACCCAGAGGGCGCCCTCGACCTCGAGGTGGCCGTCGCCACCGCGCGCTTCCTCGTCGCCGAGGGCTCGGATGGCCTGGTGCTGGCGGGCTCCACCGGTGAGGGCTCAGCCCTCAGCGACGCGGAGAAGCTGGACCTGTTCGCCGCCGTCGCCGAGGCGGTCACCGTGCCGGTGCTGGCCGGCTCCACCTCCTCGGACACCGCTCGCTCGGTCGCCCTCACCGCCCAGGTGGCGGCGACCGGCGCTGCCGGCGTGCTCGCCACCACCCCGGCCTACGCCCGTCCGAGCCAGCGCGGGATCGCCGGCCACCTGGGGGCCGTCGCCGAGGCGACCGACCTGCCGGTGATGCTCTACGACATCCCCTCTCGCACCGGGCGCAAGATCGCCTCGGCCACCACGATCGCCCTCGTGGAGTCCCACGCCAACGTGGTCGCCCTGAAGGACGCCTCGGGGGACCTGCCCGGCGCCGCCCACACCAAGGCCGTGCTCGGGGACCGGCTCGACCTCTACAGCGGCGACGACGCCCTGCTGCTTCCCTTCCTCGCGGTGGGGGCGCTCGGCATCGTTTCGGTCGCCGCCCACTGGGCCGGACCGGAGTTCGCCGCGCTGGTCGGAGCGGCCGCGGCGGGGGAGTGGGACCGCGCCCGCGCCCTCAACGAGGTGCTCGCCGAGAGCTGCGCCTTCGAGAGTAGCGAGGCCCACCCCAACCCCCTGCCGGCCAAGGCCGCCCTGCGGGCCCTCGGGCTGGCCGTGGGCCAGTGCCGCTGGCCGCTCGGCCCGAGCGACCCCGAGCTCGACGCGCGCGCCGCCCAGGTGGTCTCCTCCTTGAAGGAGCTCCGTGGCTAAGCCCCACGTGCGGGTCACCTTCCTCGGGGGACTCGGTGAGATCGGTCGCAACTGCCTGGCCCTCGAGCAGGACGGGCGCATCGTGGTCGTCGACGCCGGTCTGATGTTCCCCGAGCCCACGATGTACGGCGTCGACCTGATCCTGCCGGACTTCCGGTGGCTCGTCGAGCGCCGGGACCGGGTCGACGGGATCGTCCTGACCCACGGCCACGAGGACCACACCGGCGCCCTGCGCTACCTGGTGGCCCAGGTCAACGTCCCCATCTACGGCTCGCCGCTGACCGTCGGCTTCGCCCGCCACCGCCTCAACGAGGCCCGCCTGAGCCGGGACCTCACCTTCGTCGAGGTGGCCGACCACGAGCGCCGCCGGATTGGGCCCTTCGAGGTGGAGTTCCTGCCGGTGACCCACTCGGTCCCCAGCGCCCACGCCTTGGCCTTCCACACCGCCGTCGGGGTCATCGTGCACTCGGGGGACTTCAAGCTCGACACCACCCCGATCGACGGTCGGCGCACCGACCTCGCCCGCCTGGCCGCCCTGGGCGACGAGGGGGTGGCCCTCCTGCTCGCCGACTCGACTAACGCCGAAGAGCCCGGCCACACCGCCTCGGAGCGACAGGTGGGGGTGGCGCTGCGCCGGCTCTTCCTCGAGCGTCCCGACCGGCGGATGGTGGTGGCCTGCTTCGCCAGCCACATCCACCGCATCCAGCAGATCGTCGACGTCGCGGCGGCCCAGGGCCGGCGGGTGGTGCTGATGGGCCGCTCGATGGAGGCCAACGTCAAGCTGGCGCGCAAGCTGCACCTGTTGAAGATCGACCCGGCCGTGCTGGCCGACGAGACCGACCTGGCGCGACTCAGCCCGGGCGAGGTCTGCGTCGTGTGCACCGGCAGCCAGGGCGAGCCGCTGGCCGTGCTGGCCAAGCTCTCGCGCGGGGACATGCGCCATCTCGAGGTCGGCGAGTCGGACACCGTCATCCTCTCCTCACACCCGATCCCGGGCAACGAGTGGACGGTGGGGCGGGTCATCGACGACCTGCACCGCGCCGGCGCCGAGGTCATCCATTCGGGCGTCGAGCCGGTGCACGCCTCCGGGCACGCGCGCCAGGGCGAGCTGCGCACCTACCACCAGCTGGTGCGCCCGCGCAGCTTCATCCCGGTCCACGGCGAGTACCGCCACCTCGTGCACCACGCCGAGCTGGCCCGCTCGATGGGCATGTCGGCGCGTCACGTGCTCATCTGCGAGGACGGCGACCAGGTCGAGGTGACCGCCGAGGGGATTCGCCGGGCCGGTCGGGTGCCGGCGGGCTTCCACTACATCGACGGCTCGGCCGGCGACCTCGACGAGCGGCCCCTCGAGGAGCGGCGGATGCTGGCCGAATGGGGCGTGCTACAGGTCTCGGCGGCCGTGGACGCGACGCGCGGCGCGCTGGCCCAGCCGGTGCGGGCCGTGGCGCGCGGGTGGTTCGACGGGGAGAGCGACCGGGCCCTCCTGGCGGCCGTGTGCGAGGAGGTGCGCGAGGCCCTCGAGGAGGCCCTCGCCGAGGGGGAGCGCGACGACGCGGTCCTGTCCAAGGTGGCCCAGCGCGCTGCCGGGCGACTGGTGGGTCAGCGCTTCCGCCGCCAGCCCGTGCTGCTGGCGGCCGTGGCGGTGCTCTAGCTACTCGCCCTTCTCGGGCTCGCCGTGATCGGCGTTGGCCCGCCCCGCGCGCCAGAAGCTCTTGGCGCTGACCTGCTCGGGGGCGAGGCCCCGGTCGGCCAGGGCCACCTGGAGATCGCGCACGACGTGGAACTCCCCGAGCACGTAGGCGTGGCCCAGCCCCTCGGGCAGGTCGAGGGCGGCGAGCGCCCGCAGCAGCCCGGTGGCGTCGTCGCCCCGGCGCCCGGCGCGCTCGACGAAGACCCCGGTGACCCCGAGCCCCTCGGCCATCGTGGGGGTCTGGGCGTCGGAGGGGTCATCGACCTCGAAGAGGAAGAGGGCCTGGCCGGGCGGCTCGATGGCGTCGGCGAGGCGGAAGGACTCGGCCATCGAGGAGAGGTCGCCGAGGAAGAGGTGCCAGTCGGCCACCGGGTCGAGCAGGATCTTGCCGCGCGGGCCGATCACGTCGACGTGATCGCCAGCGATGACTCGTCGGGCCCACTCGGCGCCCGGGCCGTCGTGATTGGTGCTGATCCAAATGCTCAACTGGTCGGCGGCGTCGTCGAGGTGGCGCACGCTGTAGCGCCGGCGCACGAAGCGCCCGTCGGCCCCCTCGACGCGCACCATCACGTCCTGACCGGGTGCTCCGGCCAGTTCCCTCGCGTTGCCGGCGAGGACCACCTCGTGGAGGTTGGCGCTGAGTGCCCGGCTCGCCACGACCGCGCAGGCGTGGGCGTTGGCGCCCAGGCGGTGGGCCAGGTCGGCGGTGGAGGGCTGGGGGGTGTAGGTCACCGAAGCAGACTAGAGGTGGTTCGAGTGGCGAACCCCCGTTCGGTAACTTGGATGTGGTGGCTGCTCCGCGACACAAGAAGGCCCCGGCGCGCTCGAGCACCCCGGCTCGAGAGTCCCTGTGGCGTCGACACGAGCGGGACCTGTGGGTGGTGATCCTCGCGGTGGCCGGGATGTCGGTCGCCCTGGCGGAGGCGGGCGCCCTCGGCCCGGTGGGGCGCGCCGTGAACGGCGCCCTGGCCCGCGCCCTCGGCGTCGGAAGGGTCGCGCTGCCGGTGATGCTCTTAGGACTGGCCGCCACGATGCTGGTGGGCCGGGTCGACCTCGAGCGGGCTCGCCTGGGCTGGGGGGTCTCGCTCGGGCTCGTGGGGGTGTGCGGACTGGGCGACCTCGCCGGCGGGCACCCCGGCTGGCACGCCGGCGTCGGCGCTCTCGCCCACGGTGGGGGCTGGCTCGGGGTCGCGATCGGCGGGGGGCTGCGGGCCGGCCTCGGCGCCGTGGGGGCCGCCATTCTGCTCGTGGCGGTGCTGGTGGTGGCCCTCATCCTCGCGACGGGGATCGGGCTGCGCACCCTCGCGGGGGCCCTGGCGCGCGCGGCGCGCGCCCTCGTCCACTGGATGGCCCGTGGTTGGAAGGCGACGGAGTCCGAAGTGGAACCCGACGAGGAGGAGCCGGCCCCGCCTCCGACCTCGCGGCGGCGTGCGGCGACCCCCGCGCCGGTGATCGCGCCCGAGCTGGACGAGGAGCCGCCCGACGACCTCGACGAGACGACCGACGAGGACCTCGACGACGAGGAGCTCTACGAGGGCGAGCCCGACGAGGAGCCCGACGAGGAGGAGGTCGAGGTCGGCGCCGGCGCCCGCCCGGTCCCGGTGGTGGCCGCGACCCACGACTGGCGCCTGCCGCCGGTCTCGCTGCTCAGCCGCTCGAAGGAGCACCGCCACGACCGACGCGCCGTCGAGCAGGCCGGGGCCGAGCTGGTCGAGGCGCTGGCGGCCCACGGCGTGGCGACCACGCTGGTCGGCGCGACGGTCGGGCCGACGGTCACGCGCTACGAACTCGAGCTGGGCCCCGGGGTGAAGGTCGCGCGGGTGACCTCCTTGAACAAGGACATCGCCTACGCCCTGGCTGCGCCCGACGTGCGGATCCTCGCGCCGATCCCGGGCCGCTCGGCCATCGGCGTCGAGGTGCCCAATCGCCAGCGCGCCCTCGTCTCCCTGGGCGACCTGCTCTCGAGCGAGGAGGCCCGGGTCGCCACCCACCCCCTCGACGTCCCGCTCGGGCGCGACATCGCCGGCCGGGCGGTGGTGGCCAACCTCGGCGAGATGCCCCACGTGCTCATCTCGGGCGCCACCGGCGCTGGCAAGAGCTCGGGGCTCAACTCGATGATCACCTCCTTGGTGATGCGCGCGACGCCCGACCAGCTGCGCCTGATCCTCATCGACCCCAAGCGGGTCGAGATGGGCCAGTACAACGACCTGCCCCACCTGGTGGGACCGGTGGTCGTCGATCCGCGCCGGGCGGCGGGGACCCTGACGTGGGCCGTGAAGGAGATGGAGCGCCGCTACGGGATCCTCGCCGAGGTCGGGGCCCGCGACATCACGAGCTACCAGCAGATGGTCGCGCGCGGCGAGGTCGAGGTGCGCCGCCCCGACGAGGAGCTGGTCGCCGAGGCCATCGAGGCCGGCGGGGGACCCGCGGCCGACCTGGCCGCCCTCGAGCCCGAGAGCCTGCCCTACATCGTCGTCGTGGTCGACGAGCTCAATGACCTGATGATGGTCGCCGCGCGCGAGGTCGAGGACTCGGTGGTGCGCATCGCCCAGATGGCGCGCGCGGTGGGCATCCACCTGGTGCTGGCGACTCAGCGGCCGAGCGTCGACGTCATCACCGGCGTCATCAAGGCCAACATCCCCTCGCGCATGGCCTTCGCCGTCTCCTCCCTGGCCGACAGCCGGGTCATCCTCGACCAGGCCGGCGCCGAGCGGCTGATCGGCAAGGGGGACATGCTGTTGCTGACGGCCTCGTCGAACGTGGCCCGGCGCCTGCAGTCGCCGTGGGTCTCTGAAGAGGAGGTCCAGCGCGTGGTCGAGTACTGGCGAGCCCAGGGTGGGCGGACCGAGAGCGTGGTGGCCTTCGACGAGAGCGCTCCGGCGGCGGCGAGCGCCGGCGGGGACGACGACGACGCCGTGCTGGCCCGGGCCCGCGACCTCGTGCTGCGCACCCAGACCGGCTCGACCTCGATGCTCCAGAGGAAGTTGCGCGTGGGCTTCGCCCGCGCCGGAAGGCTGATGGACCAGCTCGAGGAGGAGGGGATCGTGGCCCCGGGTGACGGCGCCAAGTCCCGCAAGGTCCTGATGACCCTCGAGCAGTACGAGCAGCTGCGCTAGGTGGCCCGACCGACGAGAGCCTCGCGCGGACTGTTCACCCGCCTCGTCGGCCTCCTGCTCGGCGCCGCCGTGGGGGCGGGGCTCTGCGTCGCGACGGTCCTGCCGGTGCTCGGGCGACCCGCTCGCGTCGAGGTGAGCACCCACAGCCTCGGCCCGGTGGCCGAGGTCCCCTGGCCGGCGTCGGTGAGTGCGGCACTCGGCGTGCCGTCCCTCGGCGTGCTGGCCACCCACCTCGACCGGGTCCGACCGGTGGCGAGCCTCACGAAGATGATGACCGCCCTGGTGAGCGTGACCGCGCTGCCCCTGCGCCCCGGACAGGACGGGCCCTGTCTCGTCGTGGGCCCCGCCGACGTCGCCGACTACCTCACCCGCCGGGCCCAGGGCCAGTCCTACGCCGCCGTCGCCGTCGGCGAGCAGCTCTGCGAGCGCCAGCTGCTCGAGGGGCTGCTCGTCCCCTCGGCCAACAACTTCGCCATCCTGCTGGCCCGCCTGGTGTCCGGCGGCGTCGAGCCCTTCGTCGCGCGCATGAACGCCGAGGCGGCCGCGCTCGGTCTCGACCACACCCACTACGTGGAACCCTCGGGCTTCGCGGCCGGGTCGGTCTCCACCGCCGCCGATCAGGCCCACCTCGCCGAGGCCCTGATGGCCCACCCGACGATCGCCGCCATCGTCGATCAACCGACCGTGACCCTGCCCGTCGCGGGCACTCTCAGCACCTTCACCCCCGATGTCGGCGTCGATGGGGTCATCGGGGTGAAGTCGGGGCGCACCGACGCGGCGGGCGGCTGTGTGGTGATGGCCCTGCACGCCCGTCTCGCCGGGCGGGTCCGCACGGTGTACGCGGTGGTGCTCGGGGCCCGCGGGGGCGATCTGCTGACCCCGGCCGGCGAGATGGCGCTCGGTCTGGCGAGCGCGAGTCACCGCGCGCTCGTCGAGCGGCTCCTGCCCGCGCGGATCGCCTGGGCGACCGCCGGGTTCGGCCGCGGCCAGGTCGGCATCGGCCTCGCCCACCCGGCAGCCCTGTGGACCTGGCGGGGACGGCTCGGGGTCCGGGTCGAGGTGGGGCGGCTCGTGCACGGTCTGCACCGGGGCCAGCGAGTGGGATGGCTGGTGCTGCGCGGGCTGCGCACCCACCGGCTCCCCCTCGTCGCGCTGGGCTCGCTCTCCCGACCCACGCTTCTCGAGCGCCTACGCTGACCGGGTGCGCGCGCGCGTTCCGGCCTCCTCGGCCAACCTCGGACCGGGTTTCGACGTCTTGGCGGTGGCCCTCGCCCTGCACGTGACCGTCGAGGTGACCCCGGCCGACTCCTTCAGCCTCACCACCACCGGCGAGGGCGCCGGTCGCTTCGACGACGAGCGGCACCTGGCTGCCGTGGTGGCCCGCGAGGTCCTCGGTCACGACCGCTTCGCCCTCGCGGTCCACTCCGAGATCCCCGTCTCGCGCGGGCTGGGCTCGTCGGCGAGCCTGGCCCTCGCGGCCGCGGCGGCCGCCGGCGACCCCGACGCCCTGACCCGGGCCGCCTCGCTGGACGGCCACGCCGAGAACGCGGCCGCCTCCGCCCTCGGGGGGCTGGTCGCGGCGACCGTGCGCGCCGGGGAGGTGGTCGCGCGCCCGCTGGCCCTCGACCCGAGGTGGCACTTCGTCGTCGTCGTGCCCGACGAGGAGCTGGCGACCGCAGCCGCCCGAGCCGTGCTGCCCGCCCAGGTCCCCTTCGCCGACGCGGTCGCCAACCTGACCTCACTGGCCCTGCTCGGCGCCGGTCTCGCTGACGCCGACGCCTACGCGGCCGGCTCGATGGCGGACCGGCTCCACCAGCCCTACCGGGCGGCGCTGCTGCCCTGGGCGGGCGACCTGCTCGCCACGCTGGTGGAGTCGGGGGCCTCTGACGCCTGCTGGTCGGGCGCCGGCTCGACGATGCTGGCGCTCGTGCGCGAGGAGCTCGTCGACCAGGTGCGCGCGGCGGCCGAGTCCTGGCTCGAGGCGACGGGGCGGCCTGGCCGCGTTCTCGCGCTGGCCTGCGACCACGACGGGCTGACCCTCACGTGAGCCGCCAGCGGGCGCTGGCGGGGGCCGGCTTCGTGCTCGCCGGCGCCGCGCTGATCCAGTGGGCGGCGACCCTGATGCCGCCGGTCTTCCTCTCGATCGGTCCCTCGGCGGCGAGCGCCTGGCGCTTCCTCCTGGGGGCGGCCGTACTGCTGGCGGCCACCCGACCGGCCCTGTGGCGCTGGAGCGCCCCGCAGTGGCGCGCCGCCGTGGTGATGGGCCTCGCCACGGCCTTCATGAACCAGTGCTTCTACCAGGCCTTCGCGCGGATCCCCCTCGGGGGGGCGGTCGCCATCGAGTACCTCGGGCCCTTCCTCGTGGCGGCCCTCTCGCGGCGCAGTCTGCGCCACCTGGCCCTGGTGGGTCTGGCCGGGCTCGGGGTCGTCTTCCTCGCCCGGCCCGGGGGAGGACTGACGCTCGTGGGCGCCCTCTTCGCCGCCGGCTCGGGGGCCGGCTGGGCGGCCTACGCCTTCGCCTCGGCCCGCGTCGGGCGGGCGATCCCGGGCTTCTCGGGGCTGGCCGTCTCGATGGGGGTGGCGGCCGTGGCGACCCTGCCGATGTCGCTCCCGCGCACCGCGGCCCTCCTCCACCATCCCTCAATCCTCGCCCGGGTCGCCGCCGCGGCGGTGCTGGCCGTCGCGCTCGGCTTCGGCGCCGAGCTGCAGGCCCTGCGCCGGCTCAAGCCCTCGATCGTCAGCGTCCTGCTGGCGCTCGATCCGGCGGTCGCCTTCTTGTTCGGCGGGCTCTTCTTGCACCAGGCGGTCACCGGCTACGACCTGGCGGGTCTGGCCTGCGTCGTGGTGGCCGGGGTCGGGGTGACCCTCGACGCGGCCACCGGGGATCTGGGGATCGCTCTCTAGACTGGCGCGGTGGCCGAGGCGCGCACCTTCCTCATCAAGACCTTCGGCTGCCAGATGAACGAGCACGACTCCGAGCGCCTCGCCGGACGGCTCGTGGCCGAGGGCTACGTCGCGGCCCCCCAGGAGGCCGAGGCCGACCTGGTCGTCCTCAATACCTGCACCATCAGGGAGAACGCCGACCTGAAGCTCTACAGCGCCCTCGGCCACCTCAAGGGCCACAAGGCCCGCCGGGCCGGGGTGCAGATCGTGGTGGGGGGCTGCATGGCCCAAAAGGACCGTGGCGCCATCCTCGAGCGGGCCCCCTGGGTGGACCTCGTCGTGGGCACCCACAACCTGATCGAGGTGCCCCACCTGCTCGCGCGCGCCGCGAGCGAGGGGCCCCTCGTCGAGGTGCTCGACGCCCCCGACCCCGAAGCCGCCCGTGACGCCGCGCCGGCGCTCTACGCGGTGCGCGAGCTGGACTTCGCCGCCTGGATGACCATCCAGACGGGCTGTGACAACACCTGCGCCTACTGCATCGTGCCCGCCGTGCGCGGACCCGAGATCAGCCGGCCCTTCGAGGACCTGGTGGCTGAGGCCGAGACCCTGGCGTCGCGCGGGGTGACCGAGGTGACCCTGCTCGGCCAGAACGTCAACTCCTACGGCCGCGACCTCACCGGGCGCCGGCCCCTCTTCGCCGACCTGCTGCGGGCCGTGGGCTCGGTCGAGGGGATCGAGCGGGTGCGCTTCACGAGCCCCCACCCCAAGGACCTGCGTCCCGAGACGATCGCCGCGATGGCCGAGACCGAGGCGGTCTGCCCCCAACTGCACCTGCCCCTGCAGTCGGGTTCGGACCGGGTGCTGGCCGCGATGCGACGCGGCTACCGGGCCGAGCGCTACCTCGAGCGCCTGGCCGCGGCGCGCGAGGCCATCGAGGACCTCGCAGTCACGACCGACCTCATCGTCGGCTTCCCCGGCGAGACCGAGGAGGACTTCGCCGCGACCCTCGAGGTCGTCGCGCAGGCCGACTACGACGGGGCCTTCACCTTCATCTTCTCGCCCCGCGAGGGCACCCGAGCCGCCGAGCGGGTCGAGGACTTCGTCCCCGAGGAGGTGATCGCCGATCGCTTCAGCCGCCTGAAGGCGGTGCTCGACCGCTCGAGCGTGCGCCACCACGAGGCTCGGGTCGGGCTGGTGGAGGAGGTCCTGCTCGAGGGTCCCTCCAAGCGCAACGAGGAGATGTGGTCGGGCCGCACCCGTCAGGGCAAGCTCATCCACGTGCCGACGCGCGCCGGGCTGCGCGCGGGGGGCCTGTGGACGGCGCGGGTCACCCACGGCGCGCCCTACTACCTCGTCGGCGAGCTCGAGGCCGAGCTGCGCGGTCCGCGCCACCGCACGAGGATCCCGGTCTCGATCTCGTGACCAGGCTCGCCGTGGTCGGCGCGACGGCCACGGGCAAGTCCTCGCTGGCCCACGAGCTGGCCCTCGCGGCCGGCGAC
Source organism: uncultured Ferrimicrobium sp. (assembly GCA_964449735.1). Classification (GTDB taxonomy): domain Bacteria; phylum Actinomycetota; class Acidimicrobiia; order Acidimicrobiales; family RAAP-2; genus RAAP-2. The sequence continues at coordinate 24,992 of CAYUZO010000012.1, read as the reverse complement.
GTGGAGCTGCTGAGCGTGGACGCGATGGGCGTCTACCGGGGCATGGACCTCGCCACCGCCAAGCCGAGCCCCGCCCAGCGCGCCGAGGTGGCCTACCACCTCCTCGACCTCGCCGAGCCCTCCGAGGAGTTCACCGTCGCCCAGTTCCAGCGCCACGCCCGCGAGGCGGCGGCCGCGGTCGCCGAGCGGGGCCACCTGGCGATCTACGTGGGCGGCACCGGCCTGTACCATCGCGCGGTCCTCGACGACCTGGAGATCCCCGGCCGCTACCCCGAGGCGCTGGCCGAGTGGGCCGGGCGCCCCACCGAGGAGCTCTACGCCGAGCTCGCCGCCCGCGATCCGCTGGCTGCCTCGCGCACGACCCCGGCCAACCGGCGCCGGGTGGAGCGGGCCCTCGAGGTGACGCTCGGGTCGGGACGGCCCTTCTCCTCCTTCGGCCCCGGGCTGACGACCTACCCCGAGGGCTCGGTGATCGAGGTGGGACTGCGTGTCGACGCGGGAGTGCTCGACGAGCGCATCGAGCGGCGCTTTCGCCACTGGCTCGACCAGGGCCTGGTCGACGAGGTGCGCCGGCTCGCCGCCGGTCCGCTCTCGCGCACCGCCCGACAGGCGGTCGGCTACCGCGAGCTGCTCGAGCACGTCGAGCGCGGCGCGGACTTGGAGGACTGCGTCACCCGCGCGGTGGCGGCGACCCGCCGCCTGGCCCGGCGCCAGCGCCGCTGGTTCGAGCGCGATCCCCGGGTCGAGTGGTTCGAGGACCCGGGCGCCGCGGCGGCGCGAGTGGCGGACCTCCTCGACGAGATGCGACGTGGGAGACTGCCACGATGAGGCGACGGCTCGAGAAGTGGGAGGGCGCCGGCAACGACTTCCTGGTCGAGATCGGCGAGGGCCCGGCCCTTGCCTGGTGGACGCCCGAGCGGGCCGTGCGCCTGCTCGACCGCCACCGCGGCGTCGGGGCGGACGGCCTGCTGCTCGGGGCCCTCGGCGACCCGGTGGCGATGACCCTCTACAACGCCGACGGATCGGTCGCCGAGATGTCGGGCAACGGGGCGCGCTGTCTCGCCGCGGCGCTGCGGCGCCGCCTCGGCGGGGCCGGGCCGGTGCGCCTGGCGACGGGGGCCGGAGAGCGCGTAGTGGAGATCGAGCTCGTGGGCGAGCGCGGTCACGGATCGGTCGACATGGGACCGGTCGAGCTGCTCGGCGCCCCCGAGGGCGCCCTCGGGGCGGCTCGGGTCGGCAACCCCCACGTCGTCGTGCGCGACGACCCCAGCTGGAGTGACGCCGAGCGCGAGGCGCTGGCCGGGCGGCTCGCCGGCGCGGTCGGCGGGGCCAACGTCGAGTTCGTCCGGGTCGCCTCGCCCGGGACGATCGGCATGAGGGTGATCGAGCGGGGGGTCGGCTGGACGCTCGCCTGCGGGACGGGCTCCTGCGCCGCGGCGGCGGTGCTTCACGAGCGAGGCGAGGTGCTCAGCACGGTCGTCGTCGCCAACCCCGGTGGCGACCTCGCGGTGAGCCTCGAGGGCGGGTCGGCGCGCCTCAGCGGTCCGGTGGCCCTGGTGGGCGAGGTGGAGTGGGCCGGGGCGTGACCTACCTGCCCTCCACACTCATCGAGCGCACCTTCCGCGAGCGCATCGTGCTGGTGGGCGTGCAGTTCCCCGGGGTGAGCCCCGAGGCCCTCGAGCACCAGCTCGACGAGCTGGCCCAGCTGGTGGACACCGCCGGGGCCGACGTGGTCGCCCGCATCGTCCAGCGCCGCGACGCCCCCGACCCCGCGACCTTCCTCGGCTCGGGCAAGGTCGCCGAGCTGCGCGAGGTCTGCCTGGAGGTCGACGCCGACACCGTGGTGTTCGAGCACGCCCTCTCCCCGGGCCAGCAGCGCAATCTCGAGAAGATCCTCGGGCGCACCGCCATCGACCGCACGGCCGTGATCCTCGACATCTTCGCCCAGAACGCCCGCACCCCCGAGGGCAAGGCCCAGGTCGAGCTGGCGCTGCTCGAGTACCGACTGCCGCGCCTGCGCCGGGCCGGCGGCTCGCTGTCCCAGCAGGCCGGTGGGATCGGCACGAGGGGACCGGGCGAGACCCAGCTCGAGGTCGACCGGCGACGGCTGGTCCAGCGCATCCACCACATCCGGCGCGAGCTGCGCGACATCGACCGCACCCGCGACCTCCAGCGCGCCGGGCGGGACCGCGGGCGACACCGCGAGGTGACCCTGGTGGGCTACACCAACGCCGGCAAGTCCTCCATGCTCAACGCCCTCACCCACGCCGGGGTCGTCGCCGAGAACCGGCTCTTCGCGACCCTCGACCCGCGGACCCGCCAGCTGGCCCTGCCCGGGGGAGAGACGGTCCTCGTGACCGACACCGTCGGATTCATCTCCAACCTGCCCCACGAGCTGGTGGAGGCCTTCATGTCGACACTCAAGTCGGTCCGACTGGCCGACCTGCTGGTGCACGTGGTCGACGGCTCGAGCCCCTTCGCCGAGGAGCAGATCGACGCGGTCCACGCGGTCCTCGCCGAGATCGGGGCCGACCAGGTTCCCGAGTTGATGGTGATCAACAAGGCCGACCTCGACCCCCAGCGCGCCGAGGAGCTGGCGACGCGCCACCCCGGCGCCGTCGTCGCCTCGGCGCTGCTCGGCACGGGCCTCGAGGGCGCGGTCGCCGCAGTGGGGGCGAGGCTGCGCCAGCGGGACCGGCGCGTCACCCTGCGCCTCCCCCTCGACCGGGGGGACCTGCTCGCCGCCGTGCACCGCGAGGGCCAGGTGCTCGACAGCGCCACCGACGAGTCGGGCGTGACGATCACCGTCTCGCTCGACGCGGTGGGCGAGGCCCGCTTCGCGCCCTGGCGGGTCGAATGAGCTTCGCCCCGCCGCCCTACCCCTACGAGCGCCTGTCGGCGCTGCACGAGCTGGCCGCCCGCCACGAGGGCGGGGCCGTCGACTGCTCGATCGGCACGCCCTGCGATCCGCCACCGCCCGAGGCCCTCGAGGCGCTCGCCCGAGGTGAGGGCGCACGGGGCTATCCGCCGAGCGCCGGCACGCGGGCCCTGCGCGAGGCGGCCAGCGGCTGGCTCGCCCGCCGCTTCGCCCTCGAGGTCGGCCCGGACGAGCTGGCCGCCTGCGTGGGCACCAAGGAGTTCGTCGCCTCGCTGGCCCAGTACCTGAAGTTGCGCGACCCCTCGCGCGACACCGTCCTGCACCCGGCGGTCGCCTACCCGACCTACGCGATGGGGGCGACCCTGGCCGGGCTGAGGGCGGTGCCGGTCGCGCCGAGCGCCACCGGCGGACTGGACCTCTCCTCGATCGACCCCGCCGACGCGGCGCGGGCCCTGGTGCTGTGGTCGAACTCGCCCTCCAATCCCACCGGTGCCCTCGACGACCTCGGGGCGGTCGCCGCCTGGGGTCGCGACCACGGGGTGCTCGTCGCCTCGGATGAGTGCTACTGCGAGTTCACCTGGCGGGGCGAGCCCGACACGATCCTGCGCCACGGGCGCGAGGGCCTGCTGGCCCTGCACTCGCTCTCCAAGCGCTCCAACCTGGCCGGTGCGCGCGAGGGCTTCTACACCGGGGACCCCGAGATCGTGGCCTACCTGCGCTCGGTGCGCCAGCACGCCGGGCTGATGGTGCCCGGTCCGGTCCAGGCCATGGCCGCGGCCGCCTGGGCCGAGGACTCCCACGTGGCGCGCCAGCGCGAGCGCTACCGGGCCCGCCTCGAGCGGCTCTCGGCGGCGCTTAGTGCCGCGGGGGTCGAGGCGCCGGTGCCCGCCGGGGGCTTCTACCTCTGGGGTCGCGGTCCCGAGGCGAGCGGCTGGGAGCTCGGGGCGCGCCTGGCCGAGACGGCCGGCGTCGTCGTCAGCCCCGGCGAGCTCTACGGCGGGGCCGAGGCCTTCGTGCGCGTCGCGGTGGTCCAGCCCGACGAGGCCGTCGAGCGGGTCGCCGCTCGGCTCGAGGGTCGCTAGGGCCCTCGTTACGATGGGTCGATGAGCCTCGAGCAGCGCATCGCCCACTGGTACGCGGATATCGGGGAGATGACCCCCGAGCACGTCGAGGCCCGCCGGGACGTGGAACTAGTGATCGCCAAGCTCGATGACGGGCAGCTGCGGGTCGCTGAGGTGGACGGCGGCGGCCAAGTGGTGGTCCACGAGTGGGTCCGCCAGGCCATCTTGCTGCTGTTCCGCCTGCGCGGTCTCGAGCGGGTCGAGGCGGGGCCCTTCGAGTTCCTCGACAAGCTCGAGCTGAAGGGCGACTACGCCCGCCGGGGCGTGCGCGTGGTGCCCGGCGCCTCGGCCCGGCGCGGCTCCTACCTGGCCCCCGGGGTCATCCTGATGCCCAGCTACGTCAACATCGGGGCGTGGGTCGGGGCCAACTCGATGGTCGACACCTGGGCGACGGTGGGTAGCTGCGCCCAGATCGGGGCCAACGTCCACCTGGCGGGGGGTGTGGGAATCGGTGGGGTCCTGGAGCCGGCCAACGCCGTGCCGGTGGTGATCGAGGACGACGCCTTCATCGGCAGTCGGTGCATGGTCGTCGAAGGCGCGCGGGTCGGGCGGGGATCGGTGCTCGGGGCGGGGACGATCCTCAACCCCTCCATCCCGGTGATCGACGCCGAGACCGGGGCCGAGATCAGTCGGGGCCACGTGCCCGACTACTGCGTGGCGGTGTCGGCGAGCCGGCGTCGCGAGTTCCCCGGCGGGGAGTTCTTCCTGCCGTGCGTCCTCGTGCTCAAGCGCCTCGAGGAGGGCGAGCGCCACGACAAGGCCCGCCTCAACGCCCTGCTGCGCGACGCCGGCGTGGCCACGTGAGCCGCCTGGAGGCTGCCTTCGAGCTGGTGCGCCTGGCCTCGCCCAGTCGCGAGGAGGGCGCTCTCGCCAGCCTCGTCGAGCAGCGCCTGCGCGCCTGGGACCACCTGGAGGTCGAACGGGTCGGCGACAACGTCGTGGCGCGCACCACCGGCCACCACGCGCAGCGCCTCCTCGTCGCCGGGCACCTCGACACGGTCCCCGGCGACGCCTCGGCCGCCCGGATCGAGGGGGACCGGGTCGTCGGGGTCGGGGCCTGCGACATGAAGGGCTCCCTCGCGGTGATGCTCGAGCTGGCCGCCGCGTCGAACCCGCGTCCAGTCGAGGTCACCTGGGTCTTCTACGCCCGCGAGGAGATCGCCCGACGCGAGTCCGGCCTGGTCGAGCTGGCGGAGCTGCGTCCCGACCTGCTCGCCGCCGACGCCGCCGTCGTCGCCGAGCCGACCGGGGGAGTCGTCGAGGCTGGCTGCCAGGGCTCGATGCGCCTGGAGCTCACCCTTGGCGGCTCACGGGCTCACACAGCCCGTCCCTACCAGGGGCGCAACGCACTGCACCGCCTCGGTCCGGTGCTCGAGCGGGTCGCGGGCTACACCCCACGGGCCGCAGTGGTCGACGGGCTCACCTACACCGAGCAGCTCCAGGCCGTCCTCGTCGAGGGGGGAGTCGCCGCCAACGTGGTCCCCGACCAGGTCCGCCTGACCCTCAACCACCGCGTCGCACCGGACCGGACGCGCGCCGAGGCGGAGGCGGCACTTCGCGACCTGCTCGCGGGGCTGCTCGACGAGGGGGACGCGCTCACGACGCTCGACTGGGCCCCACCGAGCCCACCCGCCCTCGACGACCCGTCGCTGGCGCGCCTGGTAGAAGCCTCCGGGGCCACAGCGCGGGCCAAAGTGGGTTGGACCGACGTGGCGACCTTCTTCGAGCGGGGCATTCCCGCAGCCAACTTCGGCGCCGGCGATCCCGAACTCGCCCATTCCGCGGGGGAGTTCGTGACCGGGGCCGAGCTGGACCGCTTCGCCGAGGTCCTCGACACCTGGCTCGGCTCGGGAGCCCCGTCCTAGGCGAGGGCGAGAGCGATGAGGGCACAGCCCACCCACAGGGCGGTGCGCACGTGGTGCCACCACTGGAGTTGGGCGATGTCCTGACTGTCGTGGTGCCGCTCGAGGCGTGAGTGGCGGGGGATGGCGCCGAGCAGCGTGACCAGCACCGCGCCGAGGGCGACGAGGCCGTGGGCGAGGGCCCAGGCCCGCGAGGGACCACGCAGGATCCACAGCAGCGAGAGGACTCCCTGCAGAGCCCACACGGGCCCCACCGCCCAGGCGATCCGCAGTTGGTGGGCGCGGTGGAAGCCGTCCCATTGACCCGCTCCGACCAGGTGGAACGAGGGATAGACGACGAAGGCGACGGTGGCGGCGAGGCCGACGAGATAGGCGTCACAGGCCAAGAGGGCGACGAGCACGGCGGACGAGTCTAGGGGGCGGGTCGGTCCCCTAGTAGGCGCGAAGGACCGACACGACCTTGCCGTAGATGACGACGTCGCGCGCGTCGAACTCGAGCGGCTCCATCGTGGAGTTCTCGGGCTTCAAGACCACGCGCGAGCCCTGGGGGAAGAATCGCTTGATGGTGGCCTCGTCCCCGGGGACCCCGGCCACGACGATCTCGCCGGTCTCGGCGCTCTGCTGTCGCTCGATCACCACGTAGTCGCCGGGCAGGATGCCCGCCTCGATCATCGACTCGCCACGGACCCGCAGCACGAAGGAGCCCTCGCGCCCCGCGAACTGCTCGGGCAGGGCCATCAGCTCGTGCTCGGTCTCGACGCCGAGGACCCCGACACCGGCGGCCACGTCGCCCACGAGGGGTACCTGGCGAATGGCCCCCGACAGGGCCCGCACCTCGCCGGGTAGGCGCACCGTGAGAGTGCGGGGCTGCAGGGGATTCTTCTCGATGTAGCCGGCCTGCTTGAGGACCTGGATGTGGTTGGCGACCGTGGCGGGGGACTTCAGACCGACGTGGTCGCCGATCTCCCTGATGGTCGGCGGGATGTTGCGCTCGCGCTGGCACTGGGCGATGTACTCGAGGATCTGTCGGCGCATCGGGGTGAGCACTTCGGCCATCTCGACTCCTTCACGAACGGATGTTCGCAGGCTACCGGTTCGCGGCCCGAGAATCAAACACCTGTTCGGGTCGACCGATTCGGACGGGGCCGAATCAAATCTCCGAAGGGGTGCTGCTACGCTGCCGCAACGGCCACAAGGCCTGCAAGGGTGTTCCCGGGGGAAACGAGGAGTGACGAGTGCGTGGCGGCTCGTTGCTTTCGGGGGCAACAACTAGAGCAATCCAGGAGGACGAGCTGATGAAGCTGCGTTTGAGCAAGACGGTGGCGGCAGCCGCGTCGAGCGCCCTGCTGCTGATGGCGGTGCCCGCAGTCGGGCTCGCTACGGCGTCTGGCGCGACGGCTAAGCCCACCTACACGATCGGCTACGAGGGCCCCCTTTCGGGTGGTAACCAGCAGCTCGGACTGAACATGGTGTTCGCCGTGCAGCTGGCCATCAACCAGGCCAACGCCAGCCACAAGCTTCCCTTCGTCTTGAAGCTGAAGACCTTCGACGACCAGGGCGACCCGACGATTTCCCCGTCGCAGGCCCAGTCCGCGGTCCACACCAAGAACCTGATCGCGATCGTCGGCCCCGCCTTCTCGGGTGCGACGGCGGCGGCGGAGCCCTACTACAGCGCGGCTCACATCGCCACCGTGAGCCCCTCGGCGACTCGCGTGTCGCTGGCCACCAGCGGCTGGAAGAACTTCTTCCGTGTCGTCGCTGACGACGGCGTCCAGGGTCCGGCCGACGCCGACTACCTGGTGAAGAAGCTCGGCGACAAGTCGCTCTACGTCGTCAACGACGGCACCTCCTACGGTGCTGGCCTGGCCTCGGCCGTGGCTTCCCAGGCGACCTCTGACGGCGCCTCGGTGACCTCGGCGACGGTGCCCGGCACCTCGCAGTGCCAGAACGGCACCGCGTCGGCGACGGAGTACACCGCTGCGGCCACGCAGGTGGTGGCGAGTGGCGCCAAGGCGATGTTCTACGGCGGGTACTACTGCGACCTCGGGCTGTTCCTGGGCGCGCTTAACTCCGCTGGCTACACCGGGACCGTGATGTCGGGTGACGGCTCGCTGTCGCCGGCGCTGATCCAGGGCACGACTCCCGCCTCGGCGGCGAACAACGTCCTGCTCACCTGCGCTTGCGCGAGCTCGACCAACTCGAAGTTCAACACCGCGTACAAGGCGATCGCCCACTTCAGTGCGGCCAACGCCACCTACGCGCCCGAGTCCTACGACGCGACCAACGCGATCATCGCGGCGATGAAGTCGCTGAAGAAGATCACGCGAGCCAACGTGGTGACCGCCCTGCACAAGCTGTCCTACAAGGGCATGACCAAGACGATCAAGTTCCAGAGCGACGGCAACATCGCCGGCTCGGCCATCTTCGTGAACAAGGTGGAGAACGGGAAGATCGTCCAGCTCGGCCTCGAGTAGCACTTCCGCAACACACGCCATGGACCGCCGGGGGCCTTTCGCCCCCGGCGGTCCGGCGTTTGGTTACACTCACACGCAATAACGAGGGGGATGTGTGGGCGCCTTCGGCCACTACCTGACGAGTCACTTCTCAACGCTGAGGACCGAGTTCTGGTTCCTGTTCGTCGGCGGGGTCGCTAACGGGTTTCTGTACGGACTCGTCGCGGTGGGCTACACCTTGGTCTACGGCGTTCTGCGCCTCATCAACTTCGCCCACAGCGAGATCTTCATGTCGGGGGGCTACGCAGGCTACTTCTTGATGAAAGCACTGGTCCCGTCGACACCGCCCAACGGAATTGCGACGATTGGGCTGATTGTGGTCGGAATCCTCGGCGGTGGCCTGGTGGGTGCCACCGTTGCGACCGGCCTCGAGCGGATCGCCTACCGCCCCCTTCGACGAAGGAAGGCCCCGGCACTGGCCTACCTGATCAGTGCGATTGGGGCCTCCTACTTCATGTGGAACCTCGCCGGCAAGGAATTTGGTCGCTATCCCGAGAGCGTTCCCCAGCCGTACGTCAACCACACCGTCTTCACGATCTTCCGGGCACCGGTGAGCCTCTACGTGGTCGTCATCTTCATCGCGAGCGTCGTAATGCTGATTGCGCTCGATCGGGTGGTGGCGACCACGAGGCTGGGACGATCGATCCGTGCGGTCGCGCAGGACGCAGAGACCGCATCGTTGATGGGTGTCAACATCGACCAGACCATCGCCTTGACCTTCTTGGTGGGCGGAGCCCTTGGTGGCGCGGCGGGCTTCCTCTTCGGGCTCAACTTCGGAGTCGTCAACACCATGGGCTTCACGCCCGCCCTCAAGGCCTTCACGGCGGCAGTCCTGGGTGGCATCGGCAATCTTCGCGGCGCCATGCTTGGTGGGCTCCTCTTGGGGATTGTGGAGAGCCTGTCGGTGGCCTTCGTGCAGAGTGCCTACATCGACGTAGTCGCTTTTGGCATTCTCGTGGCGGTCCTCCTCTTTCGACCCACGGGCATCCTGGGTGAGCGGTTGGGGAGGGCGGCGTGAGCGCGTGGTGGCGCAATCCGATTGTGCGCCGCCTGAGGGTGTGCGTCATCGCAGCGGCGATCTTGGCGGTCATCACAGGGCCGCCCGGGTCGAACGAGGCTCCCTTGGCGGGCTTCTCGGGTTCTTTCGCACAGTCCTCTCCCTTCTTCGGACTCTTTCAGACCCAACGCTGGGTGGTCTTCTTCTTTCTCGCGTTGGTCGGCTTCGCTCTTTGGACTGCGTGGCAGAGGTGGGGATCAACGGTCTCGGCGAGTCGCCTCAGGGCCCGTGATCGGATGATGCCGGTGGTGGGTCGGTACCACTTGCGAGGGGCTTCACTCTGGGCGATCCTGGTCGTCGCCCTACTACTGCCGCACATCGTGCACGACGCCTTCTGGCAACAGGCGATGACAGAACAGATTGGTGTCTACGTCCTCCTCGCGGTGGGGCTCAACGTGGTCGTCGGATTCGCGGGCCTTCTCGATCTCGGGTACGTCGCCTTCTACGCCATCGGGGCATACACAACGGCCTGGGTCACCGGTTCACTCCCGACTCCGCCGCCCTTTCACATTCACTGGAGTCCCTTTGTGGCCATCCCAGTGGCGATTGTGCTGGCGATGCTGGCTGGAGTGATTCTGGGAGCTCCGACCCTGCGCCTTCGAGGCGACTATCTCGCCATCGTGACTCTCGGCTTCGGAGAGATCATCACGATCTTCGCCAACAACCTCTACGGGATCACGGGCGGGAGCCAAGGCACCAACCCCATTCCGCATCCGGCCCTGCACGTCGGCCCCGTGCACATCGTCTGGAACCTCGGCCCGATTCCCTACTACTACCTAGCCATCATCTTCATCGTTATCTTCCTTGTCGCATTCAGGCTGTTGGAGCACTCCCGAGTCGGTCGAGCCTGGACCGCAATTCGCGAGGACGAGGTCGCGGCAGAGTCCGTCGGGATCAACCCACTCAAGTACAAGGTGATGGCCTTCGCGATCGGAGCGTCGACGGCCGGATTTGCCGGTGTGGTGACGGCCAGCCAGGTGAACCAAATCTTCCCCTCGACATTCACCCTCTTCTTCTCGATCAACGTCCTGGTCCTCGTGATTTTCGGAGGGATGGGTTCGATCCTGGGAACGGTCATTGGCGCAGTGTTGATCCAGACAGTGACCTCCTACTTGCTGCACACGCCGCCATCGGGCTACCAGCCCCAGGACCTCTACATCTACCTCGGTGCTCTGCTCGTCGTCATGATGATCTTCCGCCCGGTCGGCCTGGTGCCCTCGCGTCGTCGCCGACGCGAAATCGGACTGGCCGAGGCGGGCGAGGGGCACATGGACGAAGTCCTGAGAGGAGACCAGCCGTGAGCGACTTGGTCTTTGATGTCAAGAACGTGACATTGCGCTTTGGCGGAGTCGTCTCGCTCAACGATGTGACCCTCGAGCACCGCTCGGGGGAGATCCTCGCGGTCATTGGACCGAATGGTGCCGGAAAGACCTCCCTGTTCAACTCGCTCACGGGGGTCTACACCCCACAAGAAGGTGAGATCACCTTCTACGGGCGCGGGGATCATCCGATGTCGGTGATCGGAAAGAAGGCGCATCGTGTGGCCTCGGCGGGGGTCGCGCGCACCTTTCAGGCGAGCCGGATGTTCTCGGCTCTCACCGCCTTTGAGAACGTGAAGATCGGCGCAGAGTCCCACCGGGGTATCGGGGCCATCGGGGCGATGCTGCGAGGCCCGCTGACTCGACGTGACGAGCGCGAGAGCGACGCGCAAACGGTGAAGTTGCTGGATTTCGTTGGTCTGCGCGACAAGGCGAATGTGATCTCCGCCTCGCTCTCATACGGTGATCGGCGCCGCTTGGAGATCGCGCGAGGGCTGGCCACTGGTCCCAAGGTCCTACTCCTCGACGAACCCGCGGCGGGTACCAACCCCGCTGAGAAGATTCAGCTGGCCGACCTCATCCGCAAGGTGCGAGACGAGCTGGGTGTCGCCATCTTGCTGATCGAGCACGACATGAAGATGGTGATGTCACTGGTGGAGAGGCTCTACGTCTTGAACTTCGGTGGTGTGATCGCCGAAGGCACCCCCGCGCAGATCCGCGCGAACCCGGCCGTCATCGAGGCCTACCTGGGCTCCACGCACGATCAGGAGGCCAGCTGATGCTTGAAGTGTCCGAAGCGGTCGTGAGGTACGGCGCCATCACCGCGCTGCACGGCGTGAGCTTCGAGGTCAACCAAGGCGAGATCGTCACGCTGCTTGGCGCGAATGGCGCCGGGAAGACGACGACTCTGCGGATGCTGTCCGGACTTCACGCCCCGGCGAGTGGGACGATCCACTTCGAAGGGCGCGACATCACCAACACGAAGGCCCACGAGTTCTCGTCACTGGGGATCTCTCACGTCCCTGAGGGGCGGCGAATCTTCCCCCAGATGACGGTGGAGGAGAACCTTGAGATGGGGGCCTTTCGCCGTCGGGGTGGTCACCACGATGACATCGAGCGCATGTACGCCACGTTCCCGATTCTGAAGGACCGTCGCAAGCAGTTGGGCTCGAATCTCTCAGGTGGCGAGCAGCAGATGCTGGCGATCGCCCGAGCCCTGATGAGTCAGCCACGGTTGCTACTTCTCGATGAACCTTCGATGGGCTTGGCTCCCATGATCGTGGAGACGATCTTCAGGATCATCGGCGAGATCCGCGAGCAGGGCACTACGGTCTTCGTGGTCGAGCAGAACGCGGCACAGGCCCTTCGCCTCGCCGATCGGGGATACGTGATGGAGAACGGCGTCATCATCCTTGCCGATGCCGCATCGACGCTCTTGCACGACCCTCGGGTGAGGGCGGCGTACCTCGGAGAGGACACCGGCTCCGCTGCCTGATGCGACCGTTGGGTCGCGGAGGTGGAGATGGAGATGACCGAGGACGCGCCGTGTTGGCGCGATGTTGCAGATGCTTTGGCCGCCGGAGTGACCCGCCTCCTTCTGTATGGCCCACCCGGAACGGGTAAGACTTTCGCGGGCCTCGCGACCGGAGAGGGCGAGCCAGTCGCCGAGCGCCTGGTGTGCACCGAGGACCTCACGTCAGGCGAGGTGACCGGGACCTGGATGCCCTGCGGGGAGGGCCGCTGGCAGTGGCTCGACGGTCCGGCGATCCGGGCCTGGCGCGCCGGAGGCGGACGGGGCGGTCGTCTGGTCGTCGACGAGGTGGATCGGGCCTCGAGCGACGCGCTCTCGGCTCTCCTAGCGGTGGTGGACTCGACCGAGTCGGCCCGCTGGCGCCATCCCGAGAGCGGTGAATGGTTCCAACCGGGGCCGCACTTCAGTGTCGTCGCGACCTCGAACCTCGAGAGTCCCGGTGGGCTGCCCGCCTCGTTGCGCGACCGCTTTCCCGTCGCGCTCTACATCGATCGTCCCCACCCTCTGGCGGTGGCCCGTCTGTCAGCCGATCTGCGAGCGCCCGCCTTGGCGGCCGGCCTCGCCGAGGAGGGTCGCCGGATCTCCTTGCGGTCCTTCCTCGCTTTCGATGGGCTGAGGGCCAGGTTGGGCAGTGAGCGGGCCGCGCAACTGGTCTTCGGCAGTGAGCGCGCACTGGACGTCCTTGACGCTCTGCGGGTGGCGTCACTGCCGTGACCGTCTACCCCGAAGTGGCGGTCGCGAGCCGTTCCGAGCTGCCCCTTCGGCGTTGGCGGGTCGACGTGGGGGGCGCGAGACGGGGCGAGGCCAGTTGCGACCTCGGCCGGGCCGTGATCGAGGTGCCGCTCGGCGCTGGGGAGGCGGAGCGGGTTGTGCGCGCGCACGAGCTCATGCACGCCCGGGTGAGTCCCGCGCGTCCGGTCGTGGTCGAGGCGGTCAGCACGAGGGCTCTCGAGTGTGCCGAGGAGTATCGGGTGAACCTTCTCCTCGCTCGCCAGGGCTTCCCCGTCGGAGCCCTGTGCGATGGCAGCGAGCGCGCCGGAGGGCGACAGCTCGGGGAGCACGGGGCCTTCGCCGACGCCCTCTTCTTCGCGCTGGCGGTCGCGGGCACGGGCGCGGAGAGGCCGTTCCTAGCGGGCCTGCGGGCCGCCAAGGTGCCCTGGGTCGGAGCAGTGAAGGCCCTGGTCGTGCGGGCTGCGGAGATGGCGAAGGAGTGGAGCACCGAGCTGTTGGCCGACACCGCAGAGGTTCCCGGCGGGCCGCGCGGCTACCTGGCCACGACCATCCCTCTGGCGCGCCTGGTGAGCCTCGCGGCGGGAGCGCGCCCACCTCGCGATGCGGCCGAGACGAGGCGCTTTCGGGCCGCCCTGCGTCCGGGCGGGCGGCGTCCTCCGTCCGGCCGGTTTGCGGAGGTCGTCGTCGGTTCCTGGGACCTCGACGTCGCACCGGTGCGGCCGGTCTCACGACGACGACGTCCGGCGGCGACGGGTACCGTGATGTCCCGACCAGGACGACTTCTCACCGATCCCCAGCGCCGGGCCTTCACACGCGCCGGCCGTGGCCCCGGCGGGATCGTCGTCGTTGACCTGTCGGGGTCCATGGACCCCGACCCCGAGGCCCTCACGGCGATGGTCCACTCCGCCCCCGGATGTCTCGTGGTGGCCTACAGCCACCGTCCCGGCGACCTCGGAGGAGCGCCCAACCTTTGGGTCGTGGCCGATCGGGGACGAGTGGCGACAGGGTGGCCGAGCGGTCAGGTCGGCAACGGGGTGGACGGACCGGCTCTCGAGTGGGCGCTCGCGCGGCGCCGGGCGGGTGAGCCCGTCCTGTGGGTGACCGATGGGCAGGTGACCGACTCGAACGACCACCCGGACCCGGACCTGACCGATCGCTGCGCCCAGCTCGTGTTGAAACACCGGATCACCCTGATCAGAACGGTTGAGGAGGTCCCGCGGGCCCTCCGGAGATCCCCAGGGGTCGGCGAGTCACGGACTTGGACCTTTGGCCGGGTCGGCCGGCGCCTCGCCGCAATCCAGGGAATGTGACAGGGGCTGCCTACCTTTTCCCCGTTGCATCGAACGTCTGTTCGGTCTACACTACGAACAGACGTTCGCTAGAGCCGGGGGTGTCGGGATGGCCGCAGTAGAGATCTGGCAGGAAGAGAGCATCGGGCAGGACGAGCCGATCCTGCGGCTGGTGAGCACGCCCCAGCTGCGGGTGAGGACCTTGGCCCAGCGCCGCGCCGCGCGGGCGCGCATGCTGCGCCGTCGTCGGCGGACCCTGGCGGTCGTGACGCTCGTCAGTGCGTTGACGATCCTCGCCTGGCCGGGACACGCCTTCGGCGGCCAGACCGGGGCGGGACTGCCGAGTGACCTCGCGACCGGCAGCGCGCTGGCCTCCGGCGAGGGCTACGTCGTCCAGCCGGGCGACACGGTCGCGAGCCTGGCGGTGGCCATCAATCCCCTGGACCCTGCGCGAGCTCGCGCCGCGCTCGTGGCCGAGCTGGGCTCGAGCGTGGTGGTGCCCGGCGAGCACCTCGTCATCCCGTAATTTCCAGGGATTTCGGGGTGTATCGTGAGTCCATGCGCTGCCCTTACTGCGGGGCCGACGACGACCGTGTCGTCGACTCGCGCCTGGCTGAAGACGGTGTGGCGATCCGCCGACGGCGAGAGTGCGCGGGCTGTCGCCAGCGCTTCACCACCTTCGAGCGGATCGAGGAGGTCGGGCTCGTCGTGGTCAAGCGCTCGGGCCAGCGCGAGCCCTTCGACGCGGCCAAAGTGCTCACCGGAGTGCGGGCGGCCGCGAAGAACCGACCAGTCACCGAGGAGCAGCTCGAGGCCCTGGCCGCCCGGGTGGAGGAGGCGATGCGCCTCCTCGGACGCGACGTGACCAGCGAAGAGGTGGGCATGGCGACCCTGGAGGCCCTGCGCGATGTCGACGAGGTGGCCTACGTGCGCTTCGCCTCGGTCTACAAGGGCTTCGAGGGGACGGAGGACTTCGCCCGGGAGCTGGGCATGCTCGTCAAGACGACCGCGCCCAAACTCCGCGGCTAGTGCGCGCCCTGCGCCCCCGTGCCGCGCGGGCCCTCGCGGTCTACGCCCATCCCGACGACGCCGACGTCGCCGCTGGCGGCCTGCTAGCCCTGCTCGCCCGTGAGGGTTGTGAGGTCCACCTGGCGGTCGTGTGTGACGGCTCCAAGGGCTCGCACGCCATCTCCACGAACCCGACCCGACTACGCGAGGCCCGTGGCGAGGAGCTGGCCCTGGCCGCCGAGCAGTTGGGGGTGAGTAGCTGGCGCAGCCTCGGACATCCCGACGGGGAGGTCGCCAATGACACCGTGCTGCGCGGCGAGCTGGTGGCCCTGGTGCGCTCGCTGCAGCCCGAACTGGTTCTCGGCCCCGATCCGACGGCCACCTTCTTCGACGGCGTCTACATCAACCACCGCGACCATCGAGAGACAGGTTGGGCCCTGCTCGACGCGGTGGCGCCCGCCGCCGCGATGCCTCTCTACTTCCCCGACGCGGGACCACCGCACCAGGTGAGTGAGCTGCTCCTCTCGGGGACTCACGAGCCCGACGTGATCGTCGACGTCTCGGTGACGATCGACGCCAAGGTGGCGGCCGTGCTCGCGCACGGCTCCCAGCTCGGGGGAGACGAGGACTCCATCCGTCGCCTCGTCTACCAGCGGGCCGAGATCGCCGGTCGCGCCGTGGGGGCACCCTACGGCGAGGCCTTCCGCCACATTGAGCTCGCCCTCTGAGGAGCCGGCCCTCGAGGAGGCGCCGATCCTGCACGTCGACCTCGACGCCTTCTTCGCGTCGGTGGAGATCCTCGACGACCCCTCGCTCGCCGGCCAGCCCATCGCCGTGGGGGGAGCGGGCGATCGCGGAGTCATCGCCAGTGCCAGCTACGAGGCCCGCCGCCACGGGGTGAGGAGCGCGATGCCCAGCGTGATGGCCCGTCGGCTCTGCCCCTCACTGGTCATCCTGCCGGGGCGCTTCGACCGCTACGAGGAGTACTCGAGCCGCTTCCACGAGCTCGTCGGCGAACTCACTCCCATCTACGAGCCCCTGGGGCTCGACGAGGTCTTCTGCGACCTGTCGAGCCTGCCGCGCCGCTCAGTGAGGCCGGTGTCGGCGGCGCGCGAGCTGCGCGAGCGCCTAGAGGACCGCCTGGCGCTGCGCTGCGGGATCGGCGTGGCCCGCAACAAGCTCTTCGCGAAGCTCGGGTCCCGCAGGGCCAAGCCCCGCGTCGTCGAGGGTCGCCTGGTCGAGGGACCCGGGGTCTTGTGGGTCTCGCCCTCGATCGAGCGCGACTGGCTTCGCGAGATGCCCGTCGAGGCCCTGTGGGGCGTCGGGCCGGCGACGACGCGCCGACTCCACGGGCTCGGCCTGCGCCACGTGAGGGACCTGGCGGCGCTGCCGCCCGGCGCGCTCGCCGACCATCTCGGAGCCTCCCTCGCCGAGACCCTGGAGGGCTTCGCGCGTGGGGAGGACCCGCGCGAGGTCCAGGCCGATCGCAAGGCGAAGTCCCTTGGCCACGAGGAGACCTTCGCGCGCAGCCGTCGCGGGCCGGCCGAGGTGGAGGTCGAGCTCCGGCGCCAGGCCGGCGTGGTGGCGCGCACGCTGCGAGAGCGCGACCTGCTGGCGCGCACCGTGTCGGTGGTGGTGCGCTACGACGACCTGACCGGCGTGACGCGCCGCCAGACGCTGCCCTTTGGCGTGGACGACGAGAACGCCCTCTACGAGGTCGGTCGGGCCCTGCTCGAGGTGATCGACCTGGCGCCGGCGGTGCGCCTGCTGGGCCTGCACGTGGGCAACCTCAGCGCGCGCGCCGGTGCCGAGCTGCAGCTGGCCTTCCGACTGGGCGAGGAGAGCGGCTCCCCGGCGGCGGCCGAGCGGGGCCGGGCCGCCCAGGCCGAGCGAGCCGCCCTGCGCGACGCCCTTGACGAGATCAGGGGGCGCTTCGGGCGCGCGGCCGTGGGCAGCGTGGCCGAACTGACCGAGGAGGGTCTCGCCCCGGGGGGCCAACGGGGACGCTCGGCCTTCGGGCCGCTCTAGGCGGCGCGCACCGTCACGAGGGTCCCGATGGGCGTGTAGGGCCACACGTGGGCCGCGTCGCTCATCGTCATCTCCACGCATCCGAGGCTCTGGGGCCAGCCGTAGGTGGAGCGGTAGAACTGGTGCAACGCGTCGCCGCCGTAGAAGTAGGAGACCCACGAGACCGGGTCCGCGTAGGGGGTGCCATCGGGGTTGGTGCCGCGCATGATCTGGTTCTGATAGCGCAGGTACACCGGATTGGTGCCCAGCTGGGTCGGGGAGACCGAGATGCCGGTGTTGACGGTGGCGTGGAAGGCCGGCTTGCCGCGCACGTAGAGGGTGAGGGTCTCCGGGCTCGCCTCGCTCACGTCGACGTAGTCGTAGGGGCGTGGATCGACCTCGTTGGCGGCCACGGCTCCGCTCAAGGCGCGCCAGGTGGGTGCGTCAGCAACCCCGCTGGTGGGCAGGTGGTGGACGTCCTGGAAGGCCATGAGGGCGCCGCGCAGGATGACGTTGTCAGCCCCGACGCTCCACTGGGTGCGCAACGTGCTCGGCAGATCCGGGTAGGCCCAGTCGTAGGTCCCGGGCGTGGGCTGGGTCAGGTCCGCCGAGGGCGTGACTGGCGTGAAGGTCACCGGCAGGTAGCCCAGCACCGCCAGCATCTGGTCCTCGAGGGTCACGTCGACCGGCGCGGCGGCCGTCGTGGCCCTGGTGGAGGTGAAGGAGCACCGCGCCGAGCAGCGCGCGCCCAGCGGCACCGCGACCACGTAGTTGGTCGCGGGGGCCAAGGAGCCCTGGACCACGGCCTGGACCTGGCGAGGTCCGATCTGCTGCCAGCGGGTCGCGAGGTGAGGGGTGACGCGCAACGCCGGCAGATGGGCCGCGCGGACCGGGGCCGAGAAGGTGAGGCGCAGCACCGGCATCGCGGTCGTGATGGCCGGAGCGACCTCGGCGTGGACCCCCAGCTGGCGAGCAGACGCCGTGGCGCCGGCCGGGGAAGCGAGACCCGCGACCCCGAGGGCGGCCGCCAACCAGACTCCGAGGCGCAGGGGACTCCTCACGGGCCCAGTCTACGAGCGGGGTGCGGAAAGAGGGCTTAGGGTGAGATGGAGGAGGGGCGCATGGACCTGGTGAAGCTGGCGGGGGTGGTGGTGGTCGCGCTGATCGCCCTGGCCCTCATTCTCTTCGTGGTGCACGTCATCGCTTCGGTGATCTACCTGCTCGGCGAGGTCGTTGTCCTGGTGGCCCTGGGCGCCCTCGTGTGGTGGTGGCTGCGCCGGCGGCGGTAGTGCCGCGGACCCCCAACTAGGATGGACCTTCCTGGCGGCGTGGCCGAGTGGTTAGGCAGGGGCCTGCAAAGCCCCGTACTCCGGTTCGAATCCGGACGCCGCCTCCAGGATCGAGCAAGTGCTGTCTCGCTTGTTGCCACGGCATTCTCGTGCGCACCAGAAGAGATGTCCCGCTATCTGGTGAAGTGTTCTCCCTGACGAAGCTCCCTCTGAGGTGCTCGGCGATGGCGATGCATGGGCCGACTGGCCCACGAATACGGGACCCCGCAGCCCGCATACTTGTGAGCCAAGAGTCATGCGAAGACCGGTCCGTGGTCTACTTGCCGCAGGCCCTGCCGCGGCAATTGGTTTGAAGTTCGGCTGGCCCGCGGCTCAGCATCATGCGTGTCCTCCTGCGGCCTCGAAAGCCGTGAACAGTGTGGCGCCGCCATTCACGCGGGTTACTCATTGACACCGGCGTGGTGGGCTTGTGCGATGGCGCCGGCGATGGAGAGTCCGAAACCGTGTCCGCTCGTGTTGCCAACACGCTCAGTCCTCACTCGTTGGAACAACTGAAGCAGTTGCTCGACTTTGCCGGGAACCATGGCGACGACGGAGTTGGCAATGGTGATGGTCGCGAGGTCTGGCGACGAAGTGCGCGAGGTGCTCGAGGAGTTCCCCGCTCGCAGCCTCGCCCACGGGTGGAACTCGCCGACACCTAGTTCAACCACGTCGAGGCGCCCTGCGATCGCCAGCGACGCCACACGGCCCTCCTCAGTTCGCTGAGTTCATTGCGCAAAGGCACGGTTCGAAGTGGCGAGCCGAGTATCGTCCTTCGCGAGGATCCCATGTCGGAAGCCTCTCACTGTGTTTCGACCGATTGACGCGCTATCGCGTCGTGAGCAACTGGAGACGGGGCCATCGAAATGATCGTGAGCCGAGCTTCGAATTGGACTCCATGAGAGGCGCGGTGCTCTCGAAGGCGCTACGGATGGCCCTCATTGGGCTCACTGGGCCCGGACTAGTGGCCCTCACCACGAACCTCTGTCAGGAGCAAGGGGCGAGTGGCTCCACCGTTTCGTCGTCGCCGGTCTCAATCGCAGCCCCGGCGATGATGTCCGCAATGGCCAAGACCAGGCCATCGATCTCGGTTGATGGTGTGAGATTCCATCCGACCCGAGTGGCGCCTGGTCCGAGGGCTGGAACGTACTTCCTGGGCGTACCCAACGCTCGCACGTTGGCGACGCTGTTCAGATCTGGCTACAACAAGACGGACGTCTATCTCAACGTTGGTGGCAGATTCGTCATCATCGGCCGGGCAACGGCTGCCTCTCGGCGAGAGATCGCCGGGAGGTACATCGTCGCTCCTGCGAGAGCGCCAAGGATTTCCTCACAGCCTTCCGACGTGAGCGTCGTCATCGGAACACGGGCAACATTCAGAGCCACCGCCAAAGGCAGTCCGACCCCTTCTGTTGTCTGGAGGGAGTCGGGTGACCACGGAGCGTCGTGGTCGGTCATTCCGGGCGCCACGGCGAGAACCTTTTCGGTCATGGCCTCGTCGATGAATGACGGCTTCGAGTTTGAGGCGGTGTTCACCAACGCCATTTCGAGTGTCACCAGTCGTGCTGCGACCTTGAGCGTGCTCACCGTCAACGCCGCGCTCTCCACCTCGACGCCGTCGAACGCCACGGTCGACGCCGGCCAGACCGCGACGTTCTCGACGACCGCGAGCAACGGCACCGCCCCCTACAGCTACCAGTGGCAGGTCTCCACCGGCGGCGCCTACTCCAACGTCTCGGCGGGCACTGGCGGCACCACGGCGACCTACACGACCCCGTCGCTCACGACCGGCGACAACGGCAACACCTATCGCGTGATCGTCACCGACAGCGCCGGTGTCCCGGCCTCGGTGACGAGCGGTGCGGCCACCCTCACCGTCAACGCCGCGCCGCCCGTTTCGCCGCCCCCGACCCCCGCGCTCTCCACCTCGACTCCCTTGAGCCAGACGATCAACCTCAGCGTCAGCAACACCGCAACCTTCAGCACTTTCGCGGGTGGGGGCACCGCCCCCTACAGCTACCAGTGGCAGGTCTCCACCGGCGGCGCCTACTCCAACGTCTCGGCGGGCACTGGCGGCACCACGGCGACCTACACGACCCCGTCGCTCACGACCGGCGACAACGGCAACACCTATCGCGTGATCGTCACCGACAGCGCCGGTGTCCCGGCCTCGGTGACGAGCGGTGCGGCCACCCTCACCGTCAACGCCGCGCTCTCCACCTCGACGCCGTCGAAC
>CAYUZO010000012.1:0-4011 GCA_964449735.1 uncultured Ferrimicrobium sp. | reverse complement strand
CGGTGCGGCCACCCTCACCGTCAACGCCGCGCTCTCCACCTCGACGCCGTCGAACCAGACGATTAGCCTCAGCGTCAGCAACACAGCGACCTTCAGCACCGTCGCGAGCAACGGCACCGCCCCCTACACCTATCAGTGGCAGGTGAATTCGCAGGGCATCAGCACGTTCGTGGACGTCACGACGGGCACTGGCGGCACGTCGGCGACCTACACGACCGGCTCACTTACGATTGCCGGGAACAACGGCGATATCTACCGTGTGATCGTCACCGACAGCGCCGGCGTTCAGGTCAGCGTGACCAGTGGCGGTGCAACGCTGACGGTCACCGCATAGCGGCTGTCCGCGACGTGGATCGCGGCGACGATGTGAACACGCACTACAAGGCTGGCGCTGGGGCCAACCTCAGGGCCCAGTGGTGCCGGCGGCGCGCTGAGTGATGGCTTGGCAGAGCACACCACCAGCTTCGTCCGAGTGTGGGTCTCGATTGGCATCGGGGCCTCGGGACAAGGACCAGTGTTTCGCTGACTCATGGCACTGCGATGCGCTCCCTGGCACACGCTGCCGGGGCCTGGAAAGCTCCGTACTCCGGTTCGAATCCGAACGCCGCCTCCCTTGCAAACACACTGGCTCGGCGGCCGGCGACCGCGGCCGAGCCCCCACCAGCTGCAGCCCGTGAGGCCCCACCTCTTAGAGGGCGGTGACGCTGCGCTTACGTTCGCCTTAGAGCGTCCACCTAGAGATAGTCGGTCCCAACGACGCGACGAAGTGGTGGTGCGAGATGACGAGGTTGAAGCTCCCCGGATCTCTCGCTGTCGGCGCGCTGGCACTCGCGGCGACCCTCCCGGTCGGCGGTGCGGGGGCGACCCTCGCCGCCGCCAACCTGCCCCCGCTGGCGACGCCGACGAACCTCACCCCCTTCGTCGCGCCCTCTATGGCTGGCGAGGGCGTCTTTCGACCCGTGGGGCGCCCGATCGACGGCCACGCCGCCGTCTACGTCACCTCCCTGCGCCCCCTCGACAACCCCCAGACCGTGGCGGGAGTCGCCTGGATGGACACCAACCTGTTGCACGCCGAGCTGTATTCGGGATCGCTCAGTCCCGGTGGCTATTCCTGGCACCGCACCGCGCCGATCCCTCGTCCGGCCGCCAAGACCCTCGTCGCCGCCTTCAACGGCGGCTTCTTGTTGAAGGACTCCCACGGTGGCTACTACTCCGAAGGCCGCCTCGTGGCGCCGCTCGTCGCCGGGGCGGCCTCCCTCGTCATCTACAAGGACGGGCGAGCAACGGTGGGCGCGTGGGGCCGGGACGTCTCGATGAGC
The DNA here is from genome assembly GCA_964449735.1 of uncultured Ferrimicrobium sp. Classification (GTDB taxonomy): domain Bacteria; phylum Actinomycetota; class Acidimicrobiia; order Acidimicrobiales; family RAAP-2; genus RAAP-2. Next base: position 2,692 of record CAYUZO010000012.1, on the reverse strand, counting down.
GCGCAAGTAGCGGCGGTCCGCCAGAACCTCACACTGCTCGTCGACAACGGGGTGCCGGCGCCAGGACTGGTGAGCACGGACATCAACAAGTGGGGCTACTCGCTCAACAACCAGATCGACACCCCACGATCGGCGCTCGGCGTCACGGCCGACGGCGCCCTCGTCTACGCCGAGGGTGAGATGAACATCGTGGACCTGGCGCGCACCATGGTGCGGGCGGGCGCGGTGCGCGCGATGGTGCTCGACATGAATCCCCTCTGGCCCGTCTACGCCTACTACACCCCCGCCAGCCCCACCGGCTTCGCGAGCGCCGGCAACGGGCGCGTCCTCACCCCCACGATGATCCAGACGCCGGCCCGCTTCTTCCAGCCGGCCTACTCACGCGACTTCATCACGATGTCGGGGCTCTGAGAGGGCGCCCGTAGGCTGGGAGGGTGGCAGAGGCCCTCGTCCTGCTGGCCGCCATCGGCCTCCTCGCGGGGGTCTGGCGACTGGCCCGGCGGGCCGAGTCCCGGCCCCGCCCGAAGGGTCGGTCGATCTACCGGGGCGCCGCCAGTCACGTCACCATCGACGGTCGACCCAAGGTGGCCTACCCGACCCGCGCGGCCGCCGAGGCCGCGGCTTTGAGCCAGTCCCGACGGGGCGGCGAGTCGCTGGTGCCCTATCGCTGCGGCGACCCGCGCTGCGGGCGTTATCACCTCGGTCATCCCTGAGCACCTCGTGACCTAGGCCCCTGGCCCGGGGGAGCCTCCCCGCCGTACCGTGGGTCCATGAGGTGTGTTCTCGCCCGTCGGGTCCTTCCGGTCGTGCTAGTGGCCGCCTCGCTCACGGTGGTCACGGCGGGCGCGGGAGCTGACAGTGCGACGACCACGTCCCTAGCGGGTGGCGGCGTGAGCACCACCACGAGCACCACCACCAGCACGGTCCGATCGACGACGACCACGACGATGGCGGTCGCTCGCGGTCCCGTGCTGCGGCTGGGGAGTCGTGGCGAGGCAGTGCGCGTGGTCCAGTCCCGCCTCGCTGCGCTGCACTACTGGATCGGTGGCGTGACGGGCGTCTTCTCCGACGCCACCCAGCAAGCGGTCTACGCGATCCAGAAGGTCGCGGGACTGCGGCCCGATGGGGTCGTCGGGGCCTCCACGCGCGCGGCGCTCGTGCGCGGGGTGAAGCCGCGACCTCGCGCGGCGGCTAGTCGCACGGTCCAGGTGAGCCTCGCGCGGGACCTCGTGATGATCGCGCGCGACGGCGCGCTCGTCGCCACGCTCAACACCTCGACGGGAGGGGGGTACAGCTACTCGGTCGGCGGCTCGAGCGGTGTCGCCATCACCCCGCGGGGCCACTTCCTCGTCTACCGCCAAGTGAACGGGCTCGACACCGGACCCCTCGGGGCGATGTGGCGACCGAAGTACTTCAGTGGTGGCTTCGCGATCCACGGCTCCTGGTCGGTTCCGCCCACGCCGGTCTCCCACGGTTGCGTGCGGCTCTCCCTCGAGGCGATGGACTGGATCTGGGCGACGAACCAGCTGCCGATCGGGGCCAAGGTCTGGATCTACTGAGGTCGGTCCATCCGGCGTGAGACGACCTACGCTAGGGGAGTGCCCCTCATCCACCATCTGACCCTGAGCGTGGGGGACCTCGAGCAGAGCGCCCAGTGGCTGCGGGCGGTGTTGGGCCCCGCCGACGAGGTCGAGCGCAGCGGACCGGGATGGCGCCGCGTGCGGATGGCCTGGCCTGACGGGCTGGTGATCGGCGTCACGGTCCACGAGGGCGGAGAGAACGGACTGTTCGACCATCGCCGCGTCGGCCTCGACCACCTGGGGTTGACCTGTGCCTCCTCCGAAGAGGTCTACGAGTGGGCCGCGCGGCTCGAGGAGCTCGGTGTCGAGCACGGTCCGGTCGAAGTCGAGTCCTACGGCTGGGCGGTGACCGCCCGGATGCCCGACGGGCTTCCCCTCGAGTTCTTCTGCCCGCGTCGCTGAGTCGCGAGCATTCCGCCTGGAATGCCTTGTAAGCGCGGCAGAGGGAACTCCCGAGGGCGCTCGGACACAGGTGCACTACTGTCGGACCCGTCAACTCGTCAGGAGTTGAATACATTTTTTGTTGGGGGAACACAGCGATGAATTGGGCTGCTGGAGTGAAAGGCCATCGTCGCGGTCGAGTGGGGGTCTGGACCCTTCTGGCCGCCACCGCCCTCCTCGGCGGGTCCCTCAGCTCGGGCCTTCCGGCCGGTGCCACCGTGGGGGTCGCCAACTCCACCGTGGTCGCCTCGCCGACCTCGGTCGTCGCCGACGGGAGCTCTCAGTCGACGGTGACCGTGACCCTCAGTGGCGGTGCCACCTCCGACGTGGTGAGCCTGAGTGTCGTAGGGGCCAGCACCACGGCCTCCATCAACGGCAGCGGCACGAGCGCCAGCGTCACCGCCACGAGCGGGGTCGCGACCTTCACGGTGACCGATTCGGCGCCCGAATCGGTCACGCTGCAGGCGAACGACGTCACCCAGGCCACCGCCATCACTCAAGAGCCGGTCGTCGACTTCTTCGACCCGACGGTCACCTTCGACGCCAACGGCGGCTCGGGGACGATGGCGAACCAGGTCTCGACCACCCCGTCGTCCCTCAGCGCCAACCTCTTCACTCGCTCGGGCTACAGCTTCGCCGGCTGGAACACCGCGGCCGACGGCTCGGGCACC
>CAYUZO010000011.1:0-47076 GCA_964449735.1 uncultured Ferrimicrobium sp. | reverse complement strand
GCCGCCAGCACGAGGGGTCGCACGACCTTGTCGTGGACCAGGTCGACGGTGTGGGCCAGGCGGCCCAGCACCTGGTCGACGGGGTCCGTTCGGCTCTCCGCACTCACGTCTCGACCCGAGCGCCGCGGGGGCCTCAGGCCTTCAGCCAGCACAGCCCGATCACGCCCGGTCCGGCGTGGGTGCCCACCACCGGCCCGATGTCGGACACCACGAGCGGGTGGGCGACCTCGATGTCGGCGACGCTGCGCGCGAAGTCGGCCACGTCGGCCACGTCGCCGTGGACGACGGCGAGGCGTGCGAGGGGGGCCTCGCGCCGCGCGGTCTCGGCGATCGAGGCGAGGGCCCGGGCGCGGGTTCGCTGGCGACCGGCCTCGGCCACCACCCCGTCCTTCAGCGCGACGATCGGCTTGATCGACAGGACCTGGCCGAGCAGGGCCCGCGCACCGCCGACCCGTCCCCCCTTGATCAGGTGCTCGAGGGTGTCGAGCATGGCCACGATCCCGAGGCGGGACTTCAGCGACTCGGCGTAGGCCACCAGGTCGTCGAGGTCGGCCCCGCCCTGGGCGCGCTCGGCCACCTCGATCACGAGCAGTCCCTCAGCGCCCGAGACCGCCTGGGTGTCGACCACCGAGACGGGGATCCGGCCGGCCACGGCCTCTGCGGCCAGGCTGGCGGACTGGTGGGTGGCCGAGAGCGCAGCCGAGAGGGTCAGCACGACGACGCCGTCGTAGCCCTCCTCGGCGGCTCTCTCGAAGGTCGCCTGGAAGGCGCCGGGGGAGGGCGCCGCCGTCTCGGGCAGGACCTTGGATGCCTTGCAGCGGGTCCAGAACTGGGTCGGGTCGAGGTCGACGCGGTCGACGAACTCCTCCTCGCCGAAGCGGATCGTCAGCGAGACGATGGCCACGTCGAGACGCTGGACGATCTCCTCGGGCAGGTCGCAGGCGCTGTCGGCGACCACCTTGATGCGGGCCACGGTGCCCCCTTTCTCCCTCAGCCTTTCACGCGGGTGGCGCCACGCGCCACGCGGCCGGCGCCCAGCGCGACCAGCGCCACGAAGCTCACCGCGCCGGCGCCCAGCGACTCCCCCCAGCGCACCACCAGTCCGAGGCCGTGGGTGGCGCCGGTGGCCGCGTAGACCAGGGCCATCACGAGCGCGCTGGCCAGTGAGATCGCCAGGCTGCGGCGCACGTGGCGGCTCCAGAGCGCCGGCCCGACCGAGACCCGGTGGGCCCCGAGCAGGGCCAGTGCGGCCACCGCGGTGGCGCTGTAGGCGATCGAGACGCTGGCGGTGAGTCCGGCCAGCGAGTGGCGTCCGAGGAGCCAGGCCAGGGCGATCGTCGCGCCGTTCTCGACGACGTAGAGGTAGAAGACCTCGCGGGCCCGCTGCATCGCCTGCAGGCCACGCACCGCCAGCTGGAAGACGGTGAAGCCGGGCAGCCCGGCGGCGAGGACGGCGAGCACCGTGCCCGCCGCCAGGACGTGGCTCCCGTCGGCGTGGTTGAGCAGGATCGCCACCGTGGGCTGGGCCAGGACGAGCAGCCCAAGGGTGCACGGGACGATGATCACCAGGGACTGGCGCAGCCCGAAACGCAGGCGCTCACCCAGCGCCCCCCAGTCCTCGGCCGTCGCCAGGGCCGCCAGTTGGGGGGTCAGGGCGGCGAGCACCGACACCACGACGACGGCGTAGGGCATCTGCATGAAGGACCACCCGTAGGTGTAGGCCGACACCGGCCCCGAGCCCCCGATGCCAAAGGCCAGGGCCAGCACGACGTAGAGGGAGGCCTGATTGGTCACCACCATCGCCAAGGTCCAAGCCCCGAGCCGACTGACCGCGCGCACCGCCGGATCGGCGAGGTCGAGGCGCACGCGCAGGCGCCACAGGTCGGCCCGGGCGAGGCTGGGGGTGAGGAGGAGGAACTGGACGACCACGCCCACCGTGGTGCCCAGTCCGAGCAGGGCCAGGTGGCTCGTGCCGTGGACGGTGGCGAGGCTGGGGGAGGGGTCGGCCAGGTGGAACCAGACGAGGACGAGGATGCACACGAGGTTGTTCGCCACCGGCACCCACGCGGGCGCGCCGAAGCGCTGGCGCACGTTGAGCAGCGCGGTGGCCACCCCGATGAGCCCGTAGAAGAGGACCTGGGGCACGAACCAGCGCAGGAGGCTGGTCGCCACCTGGCGCTGGAGGGCGAGGTGGGCCTGGTCGGCGGCGGGGGCGTGGCTGAGGGCGGTGAAGCCCTGGATGATCCAAGGGGCCGCCCACCACGACAGGGCCGACGCGCCGACCAGCACGAGCACGGCCAGGGTGAGCACGCTCGAGATCGAGCGCCACGCCCGGCGCTCGCCGTCGCGGGCCAGGCGCTCGACGAAGACCGGGATGAAGGTCGCGCTCATCACCCCGCCGAGCACGAGGTCGAAGAGCATGTTCGGCACCGTGTTGGCCAAGTTGAAGGAGTCGGCGAGCGGGGTGAAGCCGAGCACCCAGGCCAGCACCAGCACGCGGACCAGACCGGTGAGGCGCGAGGCGAGCGTGCCCCCCGCGAGGGACAGCACTCGGCGCCCGTGGGAGCTCACGAGGCGTGCCGTCCGCGCGAGCGGCGCCGGTAGGTGCGCCACCACCACCAGGCCAGCACGAGCAGGGAAGCCCCGGTGAGCAGGTAGCCGACGATCGAGGTCCCGGCCACGCGCACCTGGATGGCGGCGCGCGCCAGGGTCAGGCGCCCGTCGGGGGTGGTCACCACGATCTGCAGGGTCAGGCTCGAGCCGCTCGTGCTGGCCGTGAGCACCCGCAGGCTGGTGGTGGGCGAGGAGAGGGCGACGGGGACCCGGGCGCCCTTGGGGAAGCGGAGGCGGTCGGTGACTAGGTGGACAAGCACCGTGACCGTGTAGTGGGCCCGCGAGAGGATCGTCACCGGCAGCGCGGTCGCGGGACCGGCGAGCGTGATCGGGCCGTCGTCGACCGAGAACTGGTCGGTCTGGCGGGCCAGGTGGGCCGCCGCCGCCGCGATGGCGCTCTGGCGGGCCGCGGGCCCCCCGACACCCTCCGCCTCGGCGAGCGCCACCTTCAAGGGGGTGAGCACCGCGGGGTCGGTGATGGCCTGGGTGAAGGAGGACTCGTCGGCGATCAGGGCGCTCAAGGAGGAGACGTTGTGCGCCGACCAGCTCGACGCGGCCGTGGCGACGAGGGGCTGGAGCGTCGGGGAGCCGAAGGCCCCCACCGAGGCGGGGTCGAAGGACGGAGTGAGGCTGGAGGGGGTCGCGTAGGGATCACGGCTCAACCCGTCGAGGAGGTCGGTTGCCGTCTGGGGCCCCATCGCCGCGGCGCTCACGTCGAGCACGACCGAGCGGGTGGCGCTGACCGAGGGGGCCTCGTAGTGCAAGAGCGCCAGCGTGCCCAGGACCAAGGCGGCACGCCGGGCGGGGTCGAGGGACCGGTTGGCGAGCAGCTGGTCGAGGGGGTCGTCGGTCGCCAGCACCAGTGGGGAGCCGGCCCCGCTGACGTGGAAGGGTGCCCCCCACGTGAGGGTGGTCGAGGGTGGGGTGACGAGGCTCGTCTCGGGCACGACGACGTCGCGCACGCCGACGTGGCCAAGGGCCGCCACGGTCGCGGCTGAGGGGTGGCCGCTGAGGATGACCGGGGCGTCGGGGTAGCGCCCGCTCAGCTCGCGCATCAGCGAACTCGCGAGGTCCAGCTGGGCGTTCACCTGACCGGCCAGCCCGTGGCGGGCGAGGCCCGCCAGGTCGGCGTAACTGGGCGGCGTCACGTCGACGCGGTGCAGGGGGCTGGCCAGGGCGCCCGAGAGGGCGCGGCGCCAGCGGGCCGCGGCGTGGCTCGAGGAGAGGGACACTTGGGCCAGGGTCCGGTAGTCGGCTCCCAGGGCGAGCGGGGCGTCGGGATGGTGGGCGAGCACCTCCAGGACGGCGATCGCCCGCGAGCGTTGGCTCCAGGCGCTCGGGTCGAGGCCGATGACCAGGCTGAGGTGCAGCGGCGCCGCGACGGCGGCGACGCGCACGGCCACGAGGGACCACTGGGTGGTGGAGGCGCCCGCGCTGGTGACCGAGATGCTCAACGGGTAGACCCCATCGCAGGCCGCGCGCACGCAGGGCAGGTGCAGGCGCGGCGCCCGGGAGGCGCAAGGCGAGTGGCTGTGGGTGGCGCGGGTGAAGAGGGTCACCGAGAGGCTCTGGACCTTGGCCGGGTCACAGGTCAACGTGAAGTTCCCGGTGGTGGCGCTGGGCGCGGTCGCAAGACCCGAGCCCGCGAGCAGCGGGGCCAGCTCGGAGCGGGTGCTCACCCTCGGGTACAGCGAGACTTGAGCCGTGGCGCCGGCGCGGGCCTGGGTGAGACGTAGTCCCAGTTGCAGCGTGCCCGCGCCCCCGCGTCCGAGGGGCACGGTGCTCGACTGGGCGCTCAGCACGAAGGAGGGCCCCGAGGCCGCCCCGGCGGGGGAGGGCCAGGCGCCTCCGGTGAGGCCGAGTCCGAGGAGGAGTGCGCCCAGAGCCCGCCACCAGGTCGTAGAGCGGTGGAACATCCTCGCCCAGGCTACCGGCGCACGGGCTCCGCGCCGGGTCCCCACTACCGTGGTCGGTCGTGTCCGAGCAGTTGTCCCTCCCCGAGCGCCTGGCCGACCTGGCCGAGCGCGCCCGGCCCCTCGCCGAGGCCTTCGCCGCGGCGGGGCACTCCCTCTACGCGGTGGGCGGTGCGGTGCGCGACGCGGTGCTCGGCGAGCCGGGTCCCCCGGCCGAGATCGACTTCACGACCGACGCCCGTCCCGACGAGGTGGCCGCTCTGATGGCGCCGCTGTGCAGCGCGCTGTGGGAGCAGGGTCGGGCCTTTGGGACCATCGGGGGGACCTTGCGCGACGGGGGGCTGGCCTGCGAGGTGACGACCTTCCGCTCCGAGGAGTACGTCGACCACTCGCGCAAGCCCGCCGTCACCTTCGGCGACTCGCTGGAGGTCGACCTCTCCCGACGGGACTTCACGATCAACGCCCTCGCCCTGGACGTGGTGGCCCTCGGCCTCGGGCGCGACGGCGTCCAGACACTGTTCGACTTCTTCGGGGGATTCGCCGACCTCGCCGAGCGGGTCCTGCGCACGCCGGCCGAGCCCGAGGGCCTCTTTCGTGACGACCCACTGCGGATGCTGCGGGCCGCCCGCTTCGCGGCCCGCTTCGATCTGCGCATCGACCCGGCGGTCGAAGCGGCCGCGCGGGCGGTGGCCGGCGAGCTGACCAAGGTGGCGCCCGAGCGGCTGCGTCACGAGCTGGACCTGCTGATGGTCACCGCCCGACCCTCGATCGGACTGGACTTCCTGGTGCGCACCGGCGTGGCCGACCACTTCCTGCCCGAGTTGCCGGCCCTGCAGCTCGAGCAGGACCCGATCCACCGTCACAAGGACGTGTTGCGCCACACCTGGGCCGTCGTGGACAAGGCCTCGCCCCGCCTCGTGCTGCGCCTGGCCGCCCTCTTCCACGACGTGGGCAAGCCGGCCACTCGGGCAATCTCGCCGGAGGGCGTCACCTTCCGCTTCCACGAGGTGGTCGGTGCGCGGATGACGCGCAAGCGCCTGGTGGCCCTGCGCTACCCGAGCGAGGTGGTCGAGGAGGTCACGGCCCTGGTCGAGATGCACCTGCGCTTTCACACCTACAAGCTGGGCTGGAGCGACCGGGCGGTGCGTCGCTACGTGCGCGACGCCGGCGAGCTGCTCGAGGACCTCAACGAGCTGACCCGCTGCGACTGCACGACCCGCAACGCCCGCAAGGCCGCCGAGCTCTCGGCGCGCATGGACGAGCTCGAGGTGCGCATCGGCGAATTGGCCGAGCTCGAGGACCTGGAGTCCCTGCGGCCGGCCCTGGACGGCAACCAGGTGATGGAGGCGCTGGGCATCGGGCCGGGGCGGGCGGTCGGCCAGGCGCTGGCCTTCTTGATGGAGATCCGCCTCGACGAGGGGGAGATCGACCCCGCCCTGGCGCTCGAGCGGCTGCGGCGCTGGTGGGCCGACCAGGACGGGTCGACGGGCCCGGCCGTCGACCCGGTGTGACACGGGGCGCCCCGCTGCGATAGGAGCGGTGGGATGAGTTCTGTGGTGGAGACCAACGACGAGGCGGTGCTGCTGCGCCTGGGGGACCCCGTCGCCTGGCGCGCCGTCTACGACCGGCTCTACCCGTTGATGGTCGCCTACGCCCGACGGCGACTCGGGGGACTGGAGCCGGCTCGGGACGCGGCTTCGGAGGCCCTGGCTCGCACCGTCACCTCCGTGCGACGGATGGAGGAGTCGGGAGCGACCCCTGACGCGTGGGCCTTCGGGATCTTGCGCCACGTGGTGATCGACCTGCAGCGCCGGCGCCGCAGCGAGTCGCGCCGGGCGCTGGCGGTGCCGCGCGAGGCCCGGGCCGCCGAGGACTGGGCGGAGACCCGTGACGAGCACGACGCCGTGCGACGGGCCTTCGACGCGCTGTCGGACAAGGACCGCGAGGTCCTCGAGCTGCGCACCGTGATCGGTCTGTCGAGTGAGGAGGCCGCCGTGGCCTTGGAGATGAAGCCGGGGGCCGTCCGCATGGCCCACGCTCGGGCGCTGGGTCGCCTGAGGGAGTTGATGAAGGAGGAGCCGAGATGACGATGGGCTCACCCGATGAGCTGAGCGTCCAACTGAGGGAGGCGCTGCGCGACGAGGCGGTCCTGCCCGACGATGCCGCTCTCACCCGCCTGGATGAGGCGCTCGAGGAGCTGGCGGCGGGCGCTCACCTGCGCCGGCCACGGCCCTCGGTGCGTCGGCCGACCTCGATCGCGGTCATGTCCCTGGCCTCGGTCCTGCTGGTGGGCGGCGCCGCCGCCGCGGCGGTCGCGACCGACACCTTGCCCGGGCCCCTGCGCAACGTCGCCTACCGACTGGGCCTGCCCGTGACCTCCCCCGGTCTGCACCGGGCCGAGGGGCTGGCCGCCGGTCTCCAGGCGACTCTGCAGGCCCACCACCGTGCCGAGGCCCACACCCTCGCGACCCAGCTTCAGCAGCAGCTGACCACGCTCGACCCCCAGGACCGGCGCAGCATCGAGTCGGAGGCCTCGGCACTCCTCTCGGCCGCCGGCCTCGAAGGTGACGCGGGCGCGACCACCACCGTCGCGCCGACCTCGACGACCACACCGAGCGAGACCACGGTCCCCACCTCGGGCGGGGAGAGCACGACACCGTCGGGCGGCGAGGGGTCAGGCCAGTCCTCGGGTTCCGAGGGCGGATCGGACTCGAGCTCGACGAGCGGCGGGGGCGTCCTCTCGGGTGGCGTCCACGTCACGGTCACCCTGCCCGTGGGTGGCGACACCTCGGAGGGCTCCTCGGGCGAGTGACCGGCACCGCGTGACACGCGCCGACCCGGCGCGATGGAGGGGGTGCAAGGAAGAACCCAACCAGGAGGACCCTGACATGCGCTTTCCCCTCAAGGGCGTCGCGCCCATCATCGCTGGCATGACGCTGGCCGCGGCGGGCACCGCCTTCGCCGCCACCGGACCCGGCGGCGGATCGGTGGGGCTGTCGGCCCACGACTCGACCACCACGACGGTGGCGGGCTCGACCACCACGACGCCACCCAGCTCGACCACGACCTCGAGCGACCCGACGACCACCACGACGACGGCGACGACGACCGGCTCGACCGGCGCGTCCGGCTCGGGCTCGACCACCACCACCCCGACCACCACGCCGACCACGCCGTCCTGCACGCCGACTCCGGCGACTCCCTGCACGACCGTCTCGATCGGCGCCTCGGGCTGTGCGGGCTCTGACGACATGAGCGGTGACGATGGTGCGGGCGCCGTGGGGGCCCCGTTGGGGACCTCGACGGGCGGCACTTCGGTCATCGGCAGCGGCTCGGCCTCGGTGGGCTGCGGTGAGGACGGGACCTCCGACGACGGAGGGGTGTCGGTGTCGGTGGGCGCCAGCGGCTCCGGGTCGATCGCCAGCGGATCGGTGGGCGAGGACGGGGGTGCCGCCGGCTCCTCGGGAGCCTCCCTCGGCGACAACTAGGAGAGCGGGACTCGCCCCGCTGGGGCGAGCCTCTTACGGCAAAGACCCCGGGGGCCGGAAGGCCCCCGGGGTCTTTGCGTCGTCGTAGGCCCCGCTCAGGTCGGCCAATCCGGGTTGGCGGCCCCTTCGTTGGCGAAGGCCTCGACCATGTCGTGGGCCACGTCGTCGTGGTACTGGACCGGCGGGGACTTCATGAAGTAGGCGCTGGGCGCGAGGATCGGCCCGCCGATCCCGCGGTCCAGGGCGACCTTCGCGCAGCGCACGGCGTCGATGATGACCCCGGCCGAGTTGGGGGAGTCCCAGACCTCGAGCTTGAGCTCGACGTTGAGCGGGACGTCGCCGAAATTGCGCCCCTCGAGGCGGATGTAGGCCCACTTGCGGTCCTGGAGCCACGGCACGTGGTCGCTGGGCCCGATGTGCACGTCGTCGTCGTCGAGGTGGCTCAGCTCGATCTGGGAGGTGACGGCCTGGGTCTTGGAGACCTTCTTCGACTGCAGGCGCTCGCGGTCGAGCATGTTCTTGAAGTCCATGTTGCCGCCCACGTTCAGTTGGTAGGTGCGGTCCAACGACAGGCCCCGGTCCTCGAACAGGCGGGCCAGAACCCGGTGGACGATGGTCGCGCCGACCTGGCTCTTGATGTCGTCGCCAATGATCGGCACGCCGGCGGCGCGGAACTTCTCCGCCCACTCCGGGTCCGAGGCGATGAAGACCGGGATCGCGTTCACGAAGGCCACCCCGGCGTCGAGGGCCGCCTGGGCGTAGTAGCGCTGGGCCTCCTCGGAGCCGACGGGCAGGTAGGAGACCAGCACCTCGGCGCCCGCGTCGCGCAGCGCCTGGGCGACGTCGACCGGCTCGGCCGGGGACTCCTCGATGGAGGCGCGGTAGTAGAGGTTCAGGCCGTCGAGGGTCGGGCCGCGCTGGACCGTGACGCCGAGGGAGGGGACGGTGGCGAACTTGATCGTGTTGTTCTGACCGCCGTCGATGGCCTTGCCCAGGTCCTCGCCCACCTTGGTGGCGTCGACGTCGAAGGCCGCCACGAACTCCAGGTCCGCGACGTGGTAGCCGCCCAGCACGACGTGCATCAGCCCGGGAACGGTGTCACCAGCCTTGGCGTCGCGGTAGTAGGTCACGCCCTGGATGAGCGAGCTGGCGCAGTTGCCCACCCCGGCGATGGCCACACGGATCTTTGACATCTTGGGTCTCCTGGTTGGTTAGTGGGGGTCTCGGGCGAGACCCTCGTTGGTGCGTTCGGCGTTCAACAGTTCGTCGATCCACGCGAGGTCGAGCTCGACGCCGGTGGCGGCGTGGCTCATGACCGAGCGAGCGTAGGTGTCCAGCTCGGCGTTCTCGGCCCCCGAGCGCAGCTCGGCGAGGCGCTCGAGCAGGTCGGCCCGGCGCCGCTCCAGCAGGGCGACGCGCAGGCTCGGCGTGAGGTAGCGGGCCAGCGCCATGCGCAAGGAGAAGGTCTTGGAGTCGTCGACGGTCGCCGGGTTGGCGATCAGGGCGAGGAACTCCTGGCGGCCGCGCTCGGTGATCGAGTAGACCTTGCGGCCGCGTCGTCCGAGTCCGGACCCGGCCCGCCGCGAGCGCAGCGTGGCCCGCTCGCCCGAGAGCGAGCCGGTCGACAGAGCGCTGAGCGCCCGGGTCTCGGCCCCGACCGCCTCGACGAATCCCTGCCGTTCGAGTCGGGCGAGGGCGGGGTAGATCGAGCCGAAGGAGACGTTGGCGCCCAGCCCGAGCCGGTCGCGCAACTGGGCGCGAATCTCGTAGCCGTGGTGGTCACGGTCCATGAGCAGGCCGAGGACGGCGATGTCCAACACGCGGTCCATTATATCTGCTCGATATATCGACGTGACCAAATGGGGAGGGAGCCGGGCGCCCTCGACCGCGAGGGGTGGCCCGGTAGTCTCCTGGCCTATGGACAGGGGCCTCGGCAGATCGAGCGCCGACGGGGCGGTGGTCGAGTTCGGCCTCGTGCGCCGGGCCCTGCTCGCCCGACTGGCTGAGGGGGCGATCTCGCGCGACGAGGTCTGCGACGCCCACCCCGAACTGCTGCGCGCCGCCCGCCACCTGGGACGCGCGACGGGCGAGACCTGCCCGGTGTGCGACGAGACCGAGCTCGTGGAGGTCACCTACGTCTTCGGCTCGCGCCTGCCGCCCGGCGGCGCCTGCCCGACCAGCCGGGCCGAGCTCTTGAAGCTCGAGCGCCGCGAGGAGCCGGTGCACTGCTACGCCGTCGAGTGCTGCACCGCCTGCTCCTTCCACCACCTGGCTCGGCGGTGGTCGGCCGGTGGACGGCGGGCGCGGGCCCCGCGGCGCGAGGAGAGTGGCCGGTGAGCCTCTCGGCCCCCCAGATCCGCCGGCGCAAGCGCCGCCACGGTGAGGCCGCCCTGGTGATGATCACCGCCTACGACGAGCCCTCGGCCCGCCTGGCCAGCGCGGCGGGGGCCGACATCCTGCTCGTGGGCGACTCGGGGGCCAACGTCGTGCTGGGCCAGTCCGACACCCTGCACGTGACCCTCGAGGACATGGCGCGCTTCACCGCGGCGGTGGCGACGGCCCATCCCGACGCCCACGTGGTGGCCGACCTGCCCTGGCTGACCTATCACCAGGGACCGGTCGAGGCCGTGCGCAGCGCCGCCGTCCTGGTGCGCGCGGGCGCCCAGTCCGTCAAGCTCGAGGGCGGTCGCAACCGCCTCGAGGTGGTGCGAGCCCTGCTCGACGCCGAGATTCCGGTCATGGGCCACCTCGGCCTCACCCCCCAGAGCGTGCTGGCCATGGGGGGCTTCAAGGTCCAGGGCCGGTCGCGCGACGCGCTCGAGCGGCTGATGAAGGACGCCGCCCTGCTCCAGGACGAGGGGATCTACGCCCTGGTCGTCGAGGGCGTGCCGCCGGTGGTGGGCGAGCGGCTCACCGAGGCCCTCGAGATCCCGACGATCGGCATCGGCGCCGGAGGGGCGACCGACGGGCAGGTCCTGGTCTTTCACGACCTGCTCGGTCTCGGCGCCCGGCCCCCGGCGCGCTTCGTGCGGGCCTACGCCGACCTCAACGCCACGATTGCCGAGGCCCTGGGCCGTTTCTGCGCCGACGTGCGCTCGGGCGCCTTCCCCTCGGCCGAGGAGACCTACCCGAATCCCGAGGGCCTGGAGGCCTAGGAGCCCGCGGGCCGCCCGGTGTAGACTCGTTGCTCCCCACGGTGTGGGGACACAGACCCTGCCCCGTGTCCACGGGGCCCGGCCCCGCCGGACCAGAGGGAAAGGACAAACGGCCATGAGGCCTTATGAGACCATGATCGTGTTCGACACGTCCGTCGACGCGCAGTCCATCCAGGGCGCGCTCGACCGGTTCCTCGAGACGAGCCGCACCCACGGCGGCCACCCCGGCGCAATCGACCGTTGGGGGAAGCGTCCGCTCGCCTACGAGATCAAGAAGCGCAAGGAGGGGTACTACGTGCTCGTCGAGTTCACCGGCGAGCCCGAGACCGTCACCGAACTCGACCGCGTCCTGACGCTGGCAGACGAGGTCCTGCGCTTCAAGGTCCTGCGCCGGCCCGAGGGCGCCGGCCGCGTGGCCGTCGAGGCCTAAGGAGGACCCGTGCCTGACAACACCATCACCGTCGTGGGCAACATCACCCGCGACCCGGAGCTCAAGTTCCTCAACAGCGGCCAGGCGGCCGTGCGTCTGTCGGTGGCGGTGAACCGCCGCTGGCAGAACCGCCAGACCCAGGAGTGGGAGGAGCGAACCTCCTACTTCGAGGTGGCCGGCTACGGTCAGCTCGCCGAGAACGCCGCCCACTCCCTGACCAAGGGGACCCGGGTGATCGTCACGGGTCGCCTGGAGCAGCGCAGCTGGGAGACCGAGAACGGCGAGAAGCGCTCGATCGTCGAGATCAACGCGGACGAGATCGCGCCCTCGCTGCGCTACGCCACCGCCCAGGTCACCAAGACCCCGCGTCCTGATAGCGGCTTCTCGAGCGAGCGCTCGGGCACGCCGCGCGCCAACGAGCCCGCCACCTACGCCTTCGACGAGGAGCCCTTCTAATGCCCCGCATCAACAACCCCAAGCCCCCCAAGCGCGCCCCCAAGGTCGACCCCCGCCGGGTCAAGAAGAAGCCCTGCGCCTTCTGCCAGCACGGCGTGGTGAGCGTCGACTACAAGGACCTCAACCAGTTGCGCAAGTACATCTCGGACCGCGGCAAGATTCGCGGCCGCCGGGTGTCGGGCAACTGCCAGCAGCACCAGCGTGACGTGACCGCGGCGATCAAGACCGCGCGCGAGCTCGCGCTGCTGCCCTACACCCAGCGCACCGTCACCGAGCGGCGCGGCCGTGGTCGTGACGACCGGGGCCGCCGCCCGCGTGAGGAGTCGACGGCCGTCGAGAACGAGGCCAGCGAGTCCAGTGAGGCCGTGGAGGCCACCGAGGACGCCTCGACGGCGGCCGAGGTCTTCGAGGGCGCCAGCGAGGAGGTCTCCGAGTGAAGGTCCTGCTGAGAGAGGACGTCAAGGGCGTCGGCCGGCGCGGCGACATCGTCGAGGTCCGTGACGGCTACGCCCGCAACTACCTCCTGCCCACCGGGGCGGCCCTCGTGGCCAGCGACACCATCGAGGCCCAGGCGGCCTCGATGCGCCGCTCGCGCGACCTGAAGGACGCCAAGAGCCGAGAGGCGGCCGAGGCCCAGCGTCAGGTGATCGAGGCGGCCACCGTCAAGGTCGCCGCTCGCGCGGGCGCCAACGGCCGGCTGTTCGGCTCGGTGACCGAGGCCGACGTGGCCACCGCGCTGCGCGCGGCCACCGGGGTCGAGGTCGACCGGCACGCCATCCACCTCGACGAGCACCTCAAGGAGCTCGGCAGCCACCAGGCGACCGCCACCCTCTTCGGCGGGGTCGTGGCGACCCTGCGCGTGGAGGTCGTGGCGAAGTAGTCCCACCTGTCGCCAGGCGAGCCGGGGCCCGAGGGCCCCGGCTCGTCTGCGTTGGGGGCCTGGTGTGACACCCCGGGTCCATGCTCAGGGACGTGTCGGTTGCCCACAGAGAAAGACACACGTTGTTGTTCTTGTGCTCAACAGGGCCCACCGGCGACCGTTGAAGGCCTATGACCCAGCTCGACACTGACCGAGGGCGCGCCGCGCCGGGCGGGCGGGTGCCGCCCAGCGCCATCGAGGCCGAGGAGTCCTTGATCGGGGCGATGCTGCTGTCGGCCGAGGCGGTCTCGGTCGCCTACGAGACGGTCTCGGCTGAGGACTTCTACCGGCCGCTGCACGGTCAGATCTTCTCGGCCATCGTGGCCCTCGCCAACGCCGGCGAGCCGGTGGACTACGTGACCGTGCAGGCCAAGCTCCAAGAGCGCGGGGCGTTCAGCGTGGAGCTCGGACTGCTCTCGTCGCTGCAGCTGAACACGCCCTCGCCCTCCAACGCGCGTCACTACGCCGAGCTGGTGCGCGACAAGGCCCAGCAGAGGCGCCTCATCGCGGTGGCGGGCGAGATTGTCGACGAGGCCTACCAGGCCACCGACGACGTGGGGGGTCTGATCGACGACGCCGAGCGGCGCATCAACCTCATCGGTGACGACCGGCGCATCGACACCGTCTCGCCCCTGCACCAACTTCTGCTCGAGGAGGCCGACATCCTCGAGCAGCGTGGCGAGAGCCGCGGGCAGTTCAACGGACTCGAGACCGGCTACCGGGCCCTCGACCGCGTGCTGCAGGGGCTCCAGCCCAACTCGCTGTCGATCGTGGGCGCCCGCCCGGGAACCGGTAAGACGGCCTTCGCTCTGGGAATGCTGGTCCACGTGGGCGCGGTGGTGCGCCGCCCGGCCCTCTACTTCTCACTCGAGATGAGTCGCCAGGAGCTCGCCGAGCGTATCCTCGCCTCGACCGCGCGCATCGACTCCTCCAAGCTGCGCACCGGCGACCTGGCCGACGCCGACTGGAACCGGGCCCACGAGGCCTTCGGCTACCTGCAGTCGGCCAAGATCTTCATCGACGACAACCCCAGCCTGACGGTGATGGACGTGCGGGCCCGCGCTCGGCGCATCAAGCAGCAGAACGGTGACCTCGGCGTGGTCATCGTGGACTACCTCCAGCTGATGAGCTCGCGCGGGCGCGCGGAGAACCGCCAGGTGGAGGTGGCCGAGATGAGCCGGTCGCTCAAGGTCCTGGCCCGCGAGCTCCAGACCCCGGTGATCGCGCTCTCGCAGCTGTCGAGGAAGCTCGAGGAGCGCGCCGACAAGCGTCCGATCATGTCGGACCTGCGCGAGTCGGGCTCCCTCGAGCAGGACGCCGACGTGGTGCTCTTCCTCTTCCGTCCCGAGCAGTACGGAGAGGTGCCCAACGACCTGCGCGCCGACGCCGAGATCATCGTGGGCAAGAACCGCAACGGCCCCACCAAGACGGTCCACCTGACCTGGGTCGGGGAGTTCGCTCGCTTCGACAACCTGGCCGAGGCCCGCGACGCCCTGTAGGCCCGGTCGGGTCGGCGGGGGCGATGGTAGGTTCGCCACGTCAAAGGGGACACATGCGCGTTGCCGCCTCGCTGCTCGACCTGATCGGGGAGACGCCGCTCGTCCGGCTCAACGCGGTGGTCCCCGCGGGCGCCGCCGAGGTCCTCGTCAAGCTCGAGTCGATGAACCCGGGTGGCAGCTCCAAGGACCGGCCGGCCCTCTACATGGTCGAGGCCGCTGAGCGCGACGGACTATTGGTGCCGGGGGGCACGATCGTCGAGCCGACGAGTGGCAACACCGGAGTGGGGCTGGCCATCGTCGCGGCCCAGCGTGGCTACCGGTGCATCTTCGTCATGAGCGACAAGATGTCCCACGAGAAGGTCGACCTCCTGCGGGCTTACGGGGCCGAGGTCGTGGTCTGCCCGACCGCCGTGCCGCCCGAGCACCCCGACTCCTACTACTCGACGGCGGAGCGCCTGACGCGCGAGACCCCGAACGCCTTTCGCCCCGACCAGTACTCCAACCCCCACAACCCCGAGTCCCACTACGCGACGACCGGCCCGGAGATCTGGCGCGACACCGACGGCACCGTCACCCACTACGTGGCCGGGGCCGGCACCGGAGGGACCCTCTGCGGCGCTGGCCGGTTCTTGAAGGAGCGCAACCCCTCCGTGCGGGTCATCGCCGCCGACCCCGAGGGCTCGGTCTACTCCGGCGGCGCGGGGCGGCCGTATCTCACCGAGGGGGTGGGCGAGGACTTCTGGCCGTCGAACTACGACCCCTCGGTGGTGGACGAGGTGGTGGCGGTCTCGGACGCCGACGCCTTCGCGATGGCGCGCCGGGTGACTCGCGAGGAGGGGATGCTGATCGGCGGGTCGGGCGGCACGGCGGTGGCCGCCGCCCTGCGGGTGGCCGTCGACGCGCCGGCCGGGTCGCGGGTCGTCGTCGTCGTGCCCGACTCGGGCCGGGGCTACCTCTCCAAGCTCTACAACGACGAGTGGATGCGCGACTACGGCTTCCTCGAGCCGCGCGGCCCGAGCGCGCGCGACGTGCTGGCCGCCAAGGAGGCGGCCAGCGGCGAGTCGGGGAGCCTGGTTCTCGTCGTGAAGGACCGTCCCGTGCGCGAGGCGATCGCGACGATGCGCGAGCGCGGCGTCTCCCAGCTGCTGGTGAGCGTGACCGACGAGCTGCCCCTGGCGGCCAAGGAGGTGGTGGGCACCGTGAGCGAACTGCACCTGCTGCAGATGGCCCACCTCGACCGGGCCAGCCTGGAGCGGCGGGTCGAGGAGGTGATGGACCCGGTCCTGCCCCTGGTGGGGGTGAGCGAGCCGGTCGACTCCCTGATCGACCGGCTCGGCGACGCGCCGGCCCTGATCGTGCTGGAGAACGGGCGCCCGCGGGGCGTGTTGAGCGCGAGCGACGTCCTGACCTACCTGTCGGCCCGAGCCCCCCTGGAGCCGTGATGGACCTCTCGACGCGCGCCGTCCACGCCGGTCAGGAGCCCGACCCCGCGACCGGGGCCGTCAACGTCCCGGTCTACCTGACCTCGACCTACCAGCAGCTGCACGTGGGCGAGGTGCGCTTCGCCGACTACGCCCGCGGGGACAACCCGACCCGCCACGCCCTCGAAGACGCCCTGGCCGACCTCGAGGGGGCCACTCACGCGGTGGCCTTCGCCTCGGGCCTCGCGGCGGTGGACGCGCTGACGCGGACCCTTCGCCCGGGGGAGCGGGTCCTGCTCTCCAACGATGCCTACGGGGGCACCTACCGGCTGTTGACCCGGGTGCTCAGCCGCTACGGGATCGCGACCGACGTGGCCGACCTCACCGACCTCGCCCTCGCCCGCGCCGGGCTCGTGGAGGGCACGACGATGGTCTGGGCCGAGACCCCCTCCAACCCCCTGCTGCGGGTGGCCGACGTCGAGGCGCTGGCGTCCCTCGCCCACGGCCACGGCGCCCGACTGGTGGTGGACAACACCTTCGCGACCCCCTACCTGCAGAACCCCCTGGCCCTGGGGGCCGACGCCGTCGTCCACTCGACGACCAAGTACCTGGGCGGCCACAGCGACGTCATCGGCGGGGCCGCCCTCACGAGCGACGCGGCGCTCGCCGAGGAGCTGCGCTTCACCCAGTACGCGGTGGGTGCGGTGCCCGGGCCCCTCGACTGCTACCTGGTGCTGCGCGGGCTGCGCACCCTGGCGGTGCGCATGGACCGCCACCAGGAGAACGCTCAGGTGGTCGCGGAGTTCCTCGAGGGCCACGAGGGTGTCGAGCGGGTCTGGTATCCCGGGCTCGCCTCCCACCCCGGGCACGCCCTGGCGGCGCGCCAGATGCGGGGCTTCGGGGGGATGGTCTCGATCGAGTTGGCCGACGGCTGGGACCCGGTGGCGATGGTCGAGGCGTGCGAGGTCTTCACGCTGGCCGAGTCGCTCGGTGGCGTCGAGAGCCTGATCGAGGTGCCGGCCCGCATGACCCACCTGTCGACCCAGGGCTCGACCCTGGAGGTCCCGGGCCGGCTCGTCCGGCTCTCGGTGGGCATCGAGTCGGCGCGCGACCTCGTCGCCGACCTCTCGCGGGCGCTGGCGAGGTGCCGGCGATGAGGGTGGCCCTCTCGCTCGGACTCGGCGCCGTCGTGGTCGTCGTCGCGCTGCTGCTCACCTTCACCGCCGGCGCGCGCCGTCGCGGCTACGGCGTGGGGGGCTGGACCATCGTGCGCTGTCGGGCCGGGCACCTCTTCACCACGCTCTACGTGCCGGGCGCCTCCTTGAAGGCGGTGCGGCTGGGCTGGTACCGCTTCCAGCGCTGCCCGGTGGGCCAGCACTGGGCCCTAGCGGCCCCGGTGCGTGAGGCCGACCTGACCCCCGAGGAGCGCGCCGAGGCCGAACGGAACCGGGACCGGCCGATCCCCTAGGGACCTCCGGCCCCGGGGCGGGAAGGGAGTGGGGCGGTAGGTTCGCGACGTGGACACCGCCCTGGTCGCGACCGACCTGACCAAGCACTTCGGGTCGGTCGTCGCCCTGGAGGGCCTCGACCTCGAGGTGGCTCCGGGCGAGGTGCTCGGCTTCCTCGGCCCCAACGGCGCCGGCAAGACCACCACCTTGCGCCTGCTGCTCGGCCTGCTCGAGCCCACCAGGGGTCAGGCCCGGGTCCTCGGCCACCGGGCCGGCTCGGCCGGCGCGCGGGCCTCGGTCGCCTACGTGCCCGGCGACGTGAACCTCTGGCCCCAGCTCACCGGCGCCGAGACGGTGGCCATGCTCGGGGCCTTCCACGGGAGCCTCGACGAGGCCTACCGCGACGAGCTCTTTCGGCGCTTCGAGCTGGACCCCGATCGGCGCGTGCGCGCCCTCTCCAAGGGCAACCGCCAGAAGGTGGCCCTGGTGGCGGCCTTCGCCACGCGGGCCCCCGTGCTGCTGCTCGACGAGCCGACCTCGGGGCTCGACCCGTTGATGGAGCTGCAGTTCCGCCGCTGCATGGTCGAGGCCCGCGAGCGCGGGGCGGCGGTGCTGCTCTCCAGCCACATCCTGAGCGAGGTGGAGCACCTGTGCGAGCGCGTGGCCATGGTCCGTGAGGGTCACCTCGTGACGACGGCCACGATGACCGAACTGCGCGCCCGGGTCGGCCTCGAGGTCGAGGTGGTCGGCGAGATCGGCGACCTGAGCGCGGTGCCGGGCGTGCTCGGCGCCACGCCCACCGAGGACGGCGTCCGCCTGCAACTGAGCGGCCCGCCCGGACCGCTCCTGGCGGCGCTGGCGACCCAGCCGGTCACCTCACTGCGCACGCGCGAGGCCTCCCTCGAGGAGATCTTCATGGGGCTCTACCGAGACGGCCCGCCGTGAGGCGCGGCCCGCGCCGGGTCCACTCGCTGGCGTGGCGCCAGGTGCGTGCGCCCACGGCGGTGGCGGCCCTGTTGGTGGCGACGATCGTCGACACCGGGGTGGCCGCCTACGGATCGAGCGGGGGCGCCGCCGGGATGCGCGGCCTCGAGGCGCTGACCCGCAACCCCGGTGTCCAGGCCCTCTACGGCCGGGCCGGGACGCTGGCGAGCGCCGGGGCCTTCATGCAGTGGAAGATGGGCCAGACCCTCTTGCTGGCCGTCGCCGGCGGGGCGGCGCTCATGGGGACGCGCCTCACGCGCCTCGCCGAGGAGGAGGGGAGCTGGGACGTGGTGGTGGCGCTGCGCCCGGGACGGCGGGCCGCCTGGATGACCGGCGCGGTCCTCGTGGAGGCGGGGACGGTCGTCGGTGCGGTCGCCGCAGCGGTCCTGCTCGCCGGTGGACAGGCTCGGGTCGACAGCCTCCTCTTCGGCGCCGAGATGGCGGGCCTCGCCTGGTGGGCCGGGGGGCTCGGGATGATCGCCGGCCAGCTGGCGGCGCCCCGTCGGGCCGCCAGCCAGTGGGCCCTTGGCGCGGTGGGCCTGTTCTTCCTCGCGCGCATGGTGGCCGACGCCGGGTCGGGCCTCTCGTGGCTGCGCGGCCTCAGTTGCTTCGGGTGGGCCGAGGACCTCGGCGCCTTCCAGCGGGTTCGCGGTGGCTGGCTCGTGCTCACCGGTCTGGTCGGTCTCGCCCTGGTGGGCGCGGCCCTGGTCGCCTCGACCCGCCGCGACGTCGGGGCGGCCCTGCTGGTGCGCTCGGACCGGGCCAAGGCGCGCACCGGCTCGCTGGCCGGGCCGGGACGCTTCGCGTGGCGCGAGCGGCGCGGGACCCTGCTCACCTGGGCCGCGGGACTGGCCCTCCTGGGACTGGCGATCGGCTACCTGACCCACGCCCTCGTGGCCTTCGCCTCCTCCGACCCCGCCTACGTGGCGCTGCTCGACCACTGGGGCCTCTCCCAGCTGGTCACCACTGGCGGCTTCGTCGGCGAGATGGCGGCGGAGCTCTCGGTGGCCCTGTGCTTCTTCGCGGTGACCCTCGTGGTGGTGGTGGGCACCGACGAGGGGGCCGGGCGTCTCGACCTGCCCCTGGCGACCGGGGTCGCGCGGGTGCGCTGGCTGGCGGCGGCGGCCCTGGCGACGGTCGTCGCCCTCGCCGTCGTGGTGGTGGTCTGCGGCGTGGCCACCTGGGTCGGGGTGCTCGCCGGGGGAGCCTCGCTCAGCCTCGCCGGGGCGCTCGCGGCGATGGCCAACGCGGCCGGGCCGGCCGTCGCCGCCCTGGGGATCGCCGCCGTGGCGGTGGTGGCGATGCGCCGACACGCCTACGCCGCGCTCGCGGCCCTCACCCTGCTCGCCTACCTGGCGGCCCTGCTCGGGCCGGTGCTGCACTGGCCCGACGCCCTGGTGACGGTCTCACCCTTCCACCACCTGGCCGCGGTGCCCGCGGTGGGGCCCAACTGGGTGGCCCAGGTGGCCTTCGGGGCGATCGGGGCCGCGGGGACCGTCGTCGCCCTGGCGGGCTTCGCCCGGCGCGACCTGGGGACCTGAGGTCTGGCCTACTTGGGTTGCATGCGGATGCCGGCGTCGATGCGGATCGACTCGGCGTTCATGTAGCTGTTGGCCAGCAACTCGACGGCCAGCGAGGCGAACTCCTCGGAGCGACCGAGGCGCTTGGGGAAGAGGACTCCGGCGCCGAGACGGGCCTTGAACTCGTCGCTCTGGGGGCCGGTGCCGTAGATGGGGGTGTCGATGAGCCCGGGCAGGATGCAGTTGGCGCGCACGCCGATCACCGAGAGGTCGCGCGCCAGCGGCAGGGTCAGGCCGACCACGCCCCCCTTGGAGGAGGAGTAGGCGACCTGGCCGATCTGGCCGTCCTCGGCCGCGACCGAGGCGGTGTTGACGATCGCGCCGCGCTGGCCGTCGTCGTCGGGGGCGTTGTGGCTCATCTTGGTCGCGGCCAGTCGGCAGACGTTGAAGGTGCCGATCAGGTTGATCTCGATCACCTTGCGGTAGAGGTCGAGGTCGTGGGCGCTGGCGTACTCGCCGTCCTTGCCCACGGTGCGGGTGGCCCAACCGATGCCGGCGCAGTTCACCGCGCTCCACAGCGGGGCCATGGCGCTGGCCGCCTCGATGGCGGCGATGACCTGGTCGGTGTCGGTGACGTCGCAGTGGGCGTAGGACCCACCGATCTCACCGGCCACGGCGGCTCCGCGCTCGTCGTTCAGGTCGGCCACGACCACCTTGACCCCACGGGCGGCCAGGGCTCGAGCGGTGGCCTCGCCGAGGCCCGAGGCCCCTCCGGTGACGACTGCTGACGTGTTGTTCAGTTCCATGGGTCCTCGCTTGTCTCCAAGGGAAGTCAAGCAGACCGCGAGGACCCGCTGGCGCGCCGGGGCGCGCGGGCCGCCGTCGCCAGTGCGCGCTGGTGGGCGGCCTCGAGACGGGTCGTGGCGGTGGGCAGGCCGACGGCGATCGCCAGCGCCGCGCTGACGAGGAGGGTGGAGAGGGTGAGGTGGGTCATGGGGCTCCTTCCTGGGGGATCGCTCCGAGGTGCTCTCGGAGTCCTCACAGGCTCGCGGGCGAAGATGAGAGGAGCGGGAGGTTCGTGGCGACGGGGCCTAAGAAAGTGGGGTCGGGCGCGCGTTCGCCGGGCCCCTAGCGTGGACCCGTGGGATCGATCTACGGCGTGAGCCGCGAGGAGCTCGCCGCCGAGTTGGCGGGCGAGCCGGCCTTCCGCCTCGAGCAACTCTGGCGGGGGCTGTGGCGCGAGGGCGCCGCCCTCGCGGAGGTGACGACGGTGCCGGCCGCGTTGCGTCGTCGACTGGCCGAGCGCTACCCCGACGCGCTGAGCGCGGTGGCCGACGTGTCGTCTGATCACGGCGCCACGCGCAAGTGGGCCTTCGCCCTGGCCGACGGGGCGACCATCGAGACCGTCCTGATGGCCTACGAGGACCGGGTGACCGTGTGCGTCTCCTCCCAGGCCGGCTGCGCCATGGGGTGCAGCTTCTGCGCGACCGGGCAGGCCGGCTTCACCCGACACCTCACCCTCGGCGAGGTCCTCGAGCAGGTGATGGTGGCCTCTCGGGCCGCCGCCCCGCGTCGGCTGTCCAACGTCGTCTTCATGGGGATGGGTGAGCCTCTGGCGAACTACGACGTCACGGTCGCCGCCCTGCGCCGGCTCTCGGGGGACCGGGGCCTCGGCGCCCGCCACCTGACGGTCTCGACGGTCGGGGTGGTGCCGGGCATCGCCCACCTGGCCCGCGAGGGCCTCCCGGTGACGCTGGCCATCAGCCTGCACGCGGCCAACGACGCCGACCGCGACGCGCTGGTGCCGCTCAATCGGCGCTACCCGCTCGAGCGCCTGGCCGAGGCCGCCCAGGACTGGACGGACCGGACCGGGCGGCGGGTCTCCCTCGAGTGGGCCCTCATCGACGGGGTGAACGACACCGAGCGCGCCGCCGCGGAGCTGGCCCGCTTCGCGCGACCCCTGCACGCCCACGTCAACCTCATCCCGCTCAACCCGACGCCGGGCTACCCGGTGCGGGGCAGCTCACCCACGCGGGTGCGCGAGTTCCGCGACGCCCTCGTCGGCCAGGGGGTCAACGCGACCGTGCGCCAGAACCGAGGCCGGTCGATCGACGCGGCCTGCGGTCAGCTGGCCCGGGTCGAGGGCGGGCGTCGCCGCCCGATCAGGCTGTCGACTCGCTGAGCTCGTCGCGGCGCCAGAAGTCGGCTCGCCAGCGCGCCAGGCCGAGCACGCCCGCGATGCAGGCCAGCCCGCCCGAGACGATGGAGAACTCCGTCGAGACCAGGCTCGCCACGGCCCCGCTCTCGAGGTCGCCGATGCGCGGGCCACCGGTGACGACGATCATGTAGATCGCCGAGATCCGGCCCCGGTACTCGTCGGTGATGGCCCGCTGGATGATCGTGTTGCGCAGCACCGTCGAGACCACGTCGCTGGCCCCGGCGACCGCCAGGCAGGCGAGGCCCACGACCACCACGTGGACCAGTCCGAACAGGGTCATCGACAGCCCCCAGAGGCAGATGACGATCACCACGAGGCGGCCCTGTCGGCGGACCCGCTCGATCCAGCCGGTCACCAGGGCCATGAGGAAGGCGCCCACGCCGGGCGCCGCGTAGAGCAGGCCGAGTAGGCGCGGCCCTCCGTGGTACACGGTCAGGGCCACCGCGGGGAAGAGGGCGCGGGGCAGGCCGAAGACCATGGCGTTGAGGTCGGCCAGGTAGACGGCCTGAGCGATGGCGTGGGAGCGCACGTAGGCGAAGCCGTCGGTGATGGCGTGCCACAGCCGCTTCGCCTCGCCCTCGACGGCCGGCCGCAGGGGCGGCAGGATCCACGAGGAGAGGGCGAGGACCAGGTAGGTCCCGGCGTCGATGCCGTAGCAGGAGGTCAGCCCGACGCTCGCCAGCAGCACGCCCGCCAGCGCCGGGCCCGCGGCCATGGCGACGTTGTAGATGACCTGGTTGAGCGAGTAGGCCGCGACCAGCTGCTCCTGGCCCACGACGACCGGGATGACCGCCGAGCGCACCGAGCCCGAGAAGCCGCCGGCTCCCGCCGACAGCGCCGCCAACACGATCAGGGCGGGGAAGCTGGGGTGGGTGAGGAGCGCGTTGGCGGCCAGGGCGGCCGAGAGCAGCGCGAGCACGACCGAGGAGAGTGCCAGGAGCGGACGACGGTCGCGCCGGTCGCCGAGCGCGCCGCCCCAGAGCGATCCCACCACGAGTGGCGGCAGCTGCAGGACGCTGGCGAGCCCGACCCACAGACTCGAGTGGGTCTGTCGGTAGACCTGGAAGGGCACCGCGACGATCGTGAGGTTACTGCCGAGTAGTGAGACGAACTGGCCGAGGAAGAGATTGCGGAAGTCGCGATTGGTGCGAAGGGGCCCGACGTCGACGAGCAGCCTTGGCACCTTCCGATAGTAGGGGGGTAAGGTCTTCCGGGGGTTCGTGGAAGGAACGACGATGTCCGACGAGCAGCTGGTTCAACTCCTCTCGCCGGAGGGAGAGAGGGTCTCCCACCCCGAGTACGAGTCCACCCTGGGTGGCGAGGAGATCTTCGGGCTCTACCGCGACATGGCGATCGTGCGGCGGATCTGCACCGAGTCGACCTCCCTGCAGCGCCAGGGCCAGCTCGCCCTGTGGGCGCCGATTCAGGGTCAAGAGGCCTGCCAGATCGGGCCCGGGAGGGCGCTGGCGCCGAGCGACTTCACCTTCCCGACCTACCGCGAGCACGGAATCGCCTGGTGCCGAGGGGTCCCCCCGGCGGACATGCTCAAGCTCTTTCGCGCGGTCTCCAACGGGGGCTGGGATCCCCAGAAGTACCGCCACTCGGTGCCCACGATCGTCCTGGGCAACCAGGCCCTGCACGCGGTCGGCTACGCCATGGGGGTCCAGCGCGACGGTGCGGAGGAGGCGGTCATGACCTTCTTCGGCGACGGCGCCTCGAGTCAGGGCGACGTGCTCGAGTCCTTCGTCTGGGCGGCCTCCTTCAACGCGCCGGTCGTCTTCTTGTGCCAGAACAACCAGTGGGCGATCTCCGAGCCGGCCTCGCTCCAGACCAAGATCCCCCTCTACCACCGTGCGGCGGGCTTCGGCTTCCCAGGGGTGCGCGTCGACGGCAACGACGTGCTGGCGATGTACGAGGTGACCCGCGCGGCGCTGGCCAGCGCGCGCGAGGGGGGCGGGCCGACGCTCATCGAGGCCTACACCTACCGCATGGGGGCCCACACGACCTCCGACGACCCGACCCGCTACCGGGTCGACGCCGAGGTCGAGGTCTGGAAGCACCGCGATCCGATCGAGCGCGTGAAGTCGCTCCTGGTGCACGAGTACTCCTACAAGCAAGAGGCCTTCGACGAGGTCGCGGCCGAGGCCGAGGCCATCGCGCTCCAGCTGCGCGCCGACGTGTTGGCGATGGACGCGCCCGACCCGCTCACGATGTTCGACCACGCCTACGCCGACTTCCACCCGCTGGTCGAAGAGGGCCGGCGCGAGATGGTCGAGCTGGGGATCTCCGGAGGTGCCCACTGATGGCGACCCAGACCATGACCATGGCCAAGGCCCTCAACGAGGGGTTGCGCCGCGCGATGGAGAAGAACCCCCGCGTCCTGCTGATGGGTGAGGACATCGGCAAGCTCGGCGGCGTCTTTCGCATCACCGACGGCCTGCAGAAGGACTTCGGCGAGGAGCGGGTCATCGACGCGCCACTCGCGGAGTCGGCGATCGTCGGCACGGCGGTGGGCCTGGCGGTGCGCGGCTACCGCACCGTCGTCGAGATGCAGTTCGACGGCTTCGTCTACCCGGCCTTCGACCAGATCGTCTCCCAGGTCGCCAAGCTGCACAAGCGCACCGACGGCGTCTACACGATGGGTCTGGTGATCCGCCTGCCCTTCCAGGGCGGCATCGGCGCGATCGAGCACCACTCCGAGAGTCCCGAGGCCTACTTCGCCCACACCGGCGGGCTGCGGGTGGTCTCCTGCTCCACCCCCCACGACGCCTACTGGATGATCCAGCAGTCGGTCGAGCACGACGACCCGGTCATCTTCTGCGAGCCCAAGTCGCGCTACTGGGAGAAGGGCGAGGTCGACCTCGACTCGCCCGGGCGCGGCCTGTTCGAGGCCGAGGTGCGCCGCGAGGGCCGTGACGTCACGGTGATCGCCTACGGGGCCCAGGTCAAGACCGCGCTGCGCGCGGCCGAGGCCGCCGAGGCCGAGGGCACGAGCGTCGAGGTGATCGACGCGCGCAGCCTCAACCCGCTCGACCTCGACACGATGGCGGCCTCGGTGGAGAAGACCGGTCGACTGGTGACCATCCAGGAGGCCCCCAAGACCGCCTCGATCGGCTCGGAGCTCGTGGCCGCGCTGAGCGAGCGCTGCTTCTACTCGCTGCGCGCGCCGGGGGTGCGCGTCGCGGGCTACCACATCCCCTATCCGCCCACCCGCATCGAGGAGGAGTACCGGCCGAGCGTCGACCGCGTCCTCGACGGGATCGACCGAGTCATGGGATACGACGAGTGAGCCAGCGCACCTTTCTCCTGCCCGACGTCGGCGAGGGCCTCGTGGAGGCCGAGATCGTCACGTGGAAGGTCGCCGTCGGCGACGAGGTGGCCCTGAACCAGCCGCTCGTCGACATCGAGACCGCCAAGGCCACCGTTGAGCTGCCCAGCCCCTTCGCGGGGAAGGTCACCGCGCTGCACGGCAACCCCGGGGACATGATGGAGGTGGGCAAGCCCCTCATCGAGTTCGAGGTGGAGGGCGCCGTCGAGGACCCCGCGCCCGCGGCTCCCGCCGCTGCGCCCGCCGAGGCGCCCGCTGAGGCCCCGCCGGCCGAGGGCAGCGGCCGCCGGGCCGTGCTGATCGGCTACGGAGTCGCCGAGGACGAGGGGACGCCGACCCGACGCCACCGCCGACAGGGACGGCCGACGCCGCCGCCCGTCGCGGCGCCCGTGGTGTCGAGCGGTCCACGCCTGGCGCCGCGCTCGACGCCGCCGGTGCGCCTCTACGCCAAGCAGCACGGCCTGGACATCGCGGCCCTCACCGGCACCGGTCCGGACGGGCTCATCACGCGAGCCGACGTCGAGCGGGCCCTCGCGGGCCCCTCGGCCACGGCCGCCCGCCCGCCGAGCTCGCCCCCCGGGGTGACCCGCTTCGTCGGCCACGACCTCGCCCCGTGGGGGGAGGGCCCCGAGGAGGAGCGCATCCCCGTGCGCGGCGTCCTGCGCTCGATGTCCGAGGCGATGACCCAGAGCTACCAGAACGCCCCGCACGCGGCGGTGTGGATGCGCATTGACGCCACCAAGACGATGGAGCTCGTGGCCAGCCTCAAGCGCCACCGGTCCCTCGAGGGCCTGCGGGTGACCCCGCTCACCCTGGTCGCGATGGCGGTCTGCGACGCGGCGCGCCACTTCCCGGGCATCAACTCCAGCTTCGACGCCGAGGCCGGGGAGGTCGTGGTGCGCCGGGTCGTCAACCTCGGTATCGCCGCCGACACGCCCCGTGGACTGATCGTGCCCAACATCAAGGGGGCGGACCGCCTCGACCTGGTGTCGATGGCCCGCGCCTTGAACCAGCTGGTCGACACCGCCCGGTCCGGGACCACCACTCCGACCGACATGGCGCGCACCACGATCACCATCACCAACGTCGGCCCCTTCGGGGTCGACGCCGCGATGCCGATCCTGCCCCCGGGCACCGGGGCGATCCTCGCCGTGGGCCGTATGGCCAAGATGCCCTGGGTCGTCGACGACCAGGTCGTCGTGCGCAACGTGGCCGAGCTGGCCATGTCCTTCGACCACCGCCAGGTGGACGGGGCGCTGGCGAGCCAGGTGCTCGCCCACATCGGGCACTTCCTCGAGGACCCCGCCCCGTCGCTGATCGTCGGCTGAGCGGCCGGCGCGAGCGGTGGGTGAGGAGCCGATCGCTCGCGGGCGTGACGCCGACATCTTCGCGGCCGGGCCGGGCCTGGTCCGCCGGACGATGCGTGACGGGCGCTCCCAGGCGGGCGAGGCGCGGCTGCTCGCCTACCTCGCCGAGCGCGGCTACCCCGTCCCGGCGGTGCACGGGCTGAGCGAGGACGGCCGTCACCTCACGCTCGAGCGAGTCGAGGGACCGGACCTGCTCGCCTACGCCACTCGCTCCCCGTGGCATCTCGCGCGCGCGGCCCGCCTCCTCGCCGACCTGCATCGTCGCCTGCACGCGGTGCCCGCCGCCGAGTTCCTCGGGCCCTCCCCGCTCGGCGCCGGGGACTGCGTGGTGCACCTCGACCTTCACCCGCTCAACGTCCTGGTCGGTCCCCGCGGCCCGGTCGTCATCGACTGGGCCAACGCCGCCGCGGGCAAGGCGGGCCAGGACGAGGCGGTCGCCTGGATGCTCCTCGCGACGGCGGACCTGCCCGCGAGTGGGGTCGCCCGGGCCCGGTCCCGGGCGTTGCGGGCGGTCTTCTCCGCCCTCTTCCTCGTCGGCGCCCAGCGCCGCGGGGCCCGCGCCCACCTGGCGGGGGTGGCCGCGTGGCGGGCCCAGGACGTCCACATGCGTCCCGAGGAGATCGCCGCGATGGCGGAGTTCGCCCGCCGTCACGGCGGGCGAGTCGTCTAGGAGGCTGAGCGCAGCGCCGCCAGGGCGCCGTCGGCGTGAGCGTCCATGCGGGTCTCCGAGGCGATCACCGCCACGACGCGCTGGTCGGTGCCGATGACGAAGGTGGTGCGCTTGACCTTGAGGATCGACAGGGGGCGCTTGACTCCGAAGAGCCGGGCCACCTCGCCGCCGACGTCGCTGAGCAGCGGGTAGTCGAAGCCGTGCTGCTCAGAGAAGGCGGCCTGCTTGGCCACCTCGTCCATCGAGATGCCGACGCGCTGGGCGCCCAGGGCGGCGAACTCCGCGCCGAGGTCGCGGAAGTGGCAGCTCTCCTTGGTGCAGCCGGCGGTCATCGCCGCGGGGTAGAAGAACAGCACGACCGGTCCGGACGCCAGCATCTCGCTGAGCCGGCGGGTGACGCCGTGCTGGTCGGTCAGGGAGAAGTCGGGGGCCAGGTCGCCGGTCTGCACGACCCCAGGCTAGGGGTCGAGCCGGAAGCCGACGCCGCGGATGGTGAGCAGGTGGCGTGGCCGGGCCGGGTCGTCCTCGATCTTCTGGCGCAGCCGCTTGACGTGAGTGTCGAGCGTGCGGGTGTCGGTGAGGTCGAGGCCCCACCACAGGGTGTCGAGGCAGACCTCGCGGGTCACGACCTGGCCGAGGCGCGAGGCCAGCAGCGCGAGCAGGTCGAACTCCTTGCGCGAGAGCTCGACCACGGCGGCACCCTTGGTCACCTGGCGCCGCGCGGTGTCGAGGCGCACGTCACCGAAGGCCACGACCGTGCCCTCCACCCCGGCGACCGGCCGGCGCAGCACGGCGCGCATCCGCGCCACCAACTCGCGCAGGCGGTAGGGCTTGGTGACGTAGTCGGCCGCGCCGATCTCCAGGCCGAGGACCACGTCGACCTCGCTGGTGCGAGCCGTCACCATGATCACCGGCACCGCGAGGGCGCGCAGCTCCCGGCAGAAGTCGATCCCCGAGCCGTCGGGCAGCATGACGTCGAGCAGCACTAGATCGGGGGTCGCCTGAGTGAGGACCTCGCGGGCCTCCCCCAGGGTGCGGGCGCCCACCACGGAGAAGCCCTCGGCCGACAGGCCGACGCTCAGCGCGTCGAGGTAGCTGTCCTCGTCCTCGACCACTAGCACGATGGTGCGGGTCTCGACGGCAGTCACCGGCGCGACCCTGGGCGTGGGGCGGCCCACCGCTGCACCCCGGGGAGCGGGTCACGAGTCCGGTAGGCCACGAGGGGGAGGGTAGGGAACCCGGGTAACCGGAAGGTGAAAGTCGGGCTATCTGGGGGTAGTGGGGAGATGAATCCTTGGGCCGTGGCTATCGTGTGGGCGGCCACAAGGAGGAGTCATGGAGCCCACTGTCCGCCTCGAGCGCGACCAGCACGTCTGGTCCTTCTCCGCCGACGCCGAGCCGGTGCTGAGCGTCGACCCGGGGACCGTCATCGAGATCGAGACGTGGGACTGCTTCACGGGGCAGGTCCAGAGCGAGGCGGACACCCTCGACTCGCTCGACATCACCCGCGTCAACAGCGCCACCGGACCGATCGAGGTGCGCGGCGCCGAGCCGGGCGACACCCTGTCGGTCACCCTCCTCGACATCCGTCCCGGCGCGCGCGGGGCCGCCATGTGCATCCCGGGGTGGGGACAGCTGATCGACCAGGTGGCCTCGCCCACCACTCGCATCTTCGAGGTGCGCGACGGCGTCATCCACATGAACGACCGCGTCTCGTTCCCGGTGCGTCCCATGTTCGGGGTCATCGGGGTGGCGCCGGCGAGCGGGGACATCTCCACCTTCCTCGCCGACCGTCACGGCGGCAACATGGACGACCACGTGAACGGGATCGGCGCGACGGTCCACCTGCCGGTCTTCCAGAGCGGCGCCCAGCTCGCGATCGGCGACATGCACGCGTCGATGGGCGACGGTGAGATCTCGGGCACCGGCGTGGAGATCGGCGGTGTCGGCATCATCAAGGTCGACCTGATCAAGGGCAAGTCCGCCGGCTGGCCGGTGACCGAGACGGCCGACGCCTTCTACACCCACGGCACCGCCGAGGCCTCCTTGACCGACGCCCTGCAGGCCGCCTGCGAGGAGGCCTCCAAGCTGCTGGTCGACGAGTGGGGCTTCAGCCCCGAGGACGCCTTCATGTTCCTCTCGGTCGCGGGTGACCTCGGCATCGCCCAGTACTGCCACCCCTGTCCGGGCAGCGTCATCGCCCGCATGCGGGTGCCCAAGCTGGCCGCGACGCCGGCGCCCTTCGCCCTCTAGCGGCCGGGCGCGAGCGTCGCGTCGAGCAGGGCGAGGAGCCGGTTCACGTCGACCGGCTTGGCCAGGTACTCGGCCGCGCCCGCGCGCAACAGTCGCGAGGAGGTCGTGGTCGAGGCGTCGGCCGACAGGACCACCACGGGCACCTCACGGGTGCTCGGCCCGGCGCGCAGGCGGGCCAGGACCTCGCCGCCCGCCATGTCGGGCAGGTGGAGGTCGAGCAGCACCAGATCGGGTGGGCGCAGCGCTGCGCGGGCCAGCGCGCTCGCGCCGTCGGGGGCGCTCATGAGCTCGATCCCCGGACGTCGCGCGAGGATGCGCTCGACCAGGCGCCGGTTAGAGGGGTCGTCCTCGACGTGCAGGACGAGGCCCACGGCCTGACCTTCGGCCACCGGAGCCGGTGGGAGGTCGGCGGGCCCGGGGGCTTCGCGGCCCGCGGTGAGCACCACCGTGAAGCTGGAGCCGACGCCGAGGGCACTGGCGACCTCGATGCTGCCACCCATCGCCTCGACCAGCGCAGCGCAGAGCACCAGGCCGAGCCCGGTCCCCTCGATGCCGCGCTCGTCGGCGTCGAGACGGTCGAAGGGCTGGAAGAGACGGGTCTGCAGCTGGGGGTCGATCCCCGGACCGTGGTCGATGACCGCCACGCGCACCGTGTCGTCGCGACGGCTCAGCTCGACCTGGACCGGCTGGTCGGCGGGGGAGAACTTGAGGGCGTTGGAGAGCAGGTTCACGAGGACCTGGCGCAGGCGCTGGGGGTCGGCGTGGGCCCACAGCGACCCCGTGGCGCCCTCGCGCACCTCGATCGCGCGGTCCCCGGCGTGAGGCTGGGTCAAGAGCACGGCCTCGTGGGCCACCGCGGCGAGCTCCACCGGTTGGAGGGAAATCGCCATCTGGCCGCTCTCGACACGCGAGACATCGAGCACGTCATTCACCAGGTCCAGAAGGTGGCGGCCGGCCGTCGCGATGATGCCGGCCATCTCGCGGACCTCGGACTCCTCGCGTGAGCTGAGCAGCTGGGCGAAGCCCAGGATCGCGTTGAGCGGGGTCCGCAGTTCGTGACTCATGCGCGACAGGAAGTAGCTCTTGGCGGCGTTGGCCTGCTCGACCGCGGCGACGCGGCCCCGCGTGGCCAGCGAGGCGATGAGGAACTCCACCTCCCGAGCGATCTCCTCGAAGCCCCGGACCTCGACCTCGTCGAAGGCCCGCTGGTGGCGGTCGTAGACCGAGATGACGGCGTCACGACCGCCGGGGCGGAAGGGGATCGCGGCCGAGGAGTTGAAGCCGAACTCGCGCGCCCGCTCCCGCCACGGCTCGAAGCCGCCGAAGGTCAGCAGGTCGTTGGAGACCTCGACCCGCCCGCTGCGCAGGGCCTTGCCAAAAGGCCCGCGGCCCGAGGCCTGGGTGCCGCGCCAGGTGACCATTCCCTCGAAGAGGTAGTCGACGGCCCCGGCGCTCGCGACGATCTCCACCCTGTCCTCCGCCTCCAGGTCGACCACGCCGACCCAGGCGAGCTCGTAGTGGCCGTGCTCGACCAGCACGTCGCAGAGCCGCTGCAGTGAGTCGGCCTCGTCCTCGGCGGCGAGCACGACCCGACTCACCTCGAGCAGGATCCGCAGCATGTGCTCCCGGCTCACGAGCGCCGAGACGTCGACGAAGGAGGAGAGGACGCCGACGACCTCGCCGCGCGGGGCCACGGGGTAGGTCGAGACCGACAGCCAGCGCCGCGGACGGCCGGGGTTGTCGATGCCCAGCACGACGTCGTAGCAGGGCTCACCGGTGAACAGGGTGTGCAAGGAGGGCTTCTCCGCGTCGGGCACGGGGGTGCCGTCCTCGCGGACCGCGTTCCAGCGGGCCTCGGCGAAGCTGTGCCCGATCAGCTCGTCGATCTCTCCGCCGAGCATCGAGGCGGCCGCCCGGTTCATCTGGACGAAGCGCCCCTGACCGTCCTGGAGGAGCATCGCCGTCGCGAGGGAGTCTTGGAAGTCGGCCGTGAGCAGTTCTTGGACGTCACGGGGCAGGGCCGCGCGCGCTGGGTCCACCCCCTCGCTCACCGTGTCGGGACCGATGGGCTCACCCTAGCGAGGCCGAGGACCGGCGCAGGAGACGGTCGATGGTGCCGAGCAGGTCGCCCACGTCGACGGGCTTGAGGATGATCGCGTCGGCCCCGCGGTCGCGCAGCTCGTCCGACTCGCGGGCGCTGACGTCGGCGGTCACCAGCACCACCGGGATGTCGCGAGTCTCGCCCTGGGCGCGAAGGCGGTCGATCACCTGATCGCCCGAGAGGTCGGGCAGGTGCCGATCGAGCAGGATCACGTCCGGTCGGTGCTCCAGTGCGAGCGCCAGCCCCATCTGCCCCTCAGTGGCGCTCAGCAGGCGCAGTCCCGGTCGACGCTGGAGGATCCGGCCCACGAGCACCTGGTTGGAGAGCTGGTCCTCGATGTAGAGGACGGTTCCGGTGAGCTCCGGGGCCACCCGCTCGAGCCTCTCCGATCCGCCCGAGGATCCCCCCGTGCGACCGGAGGCCTCGGCGCGTGCCAGCTCCACGTAGAAGGTGGCACCCACACCCGGCTCGCTCTCGACCCCGATCTCGCCCTCCATCGCCTCGACCAGGCGCTTGGAGAGGGCGAGGCCGAGGCCGGTCCCCTCGATCTCACCTCCACCGGCCCCCAGTCGCTCGAAGGGGGTGAAGAGGCGGTGTTGGGCCTCGGGGGCGATGCCCGGTCCGCGGTCGGAGACCGCGACGCGCACCCGCGCCCGGCTGGCACTCGAGCTCACCCGGACCTCGCCGCCGGCGCCGCCGTACTTGACCGCGTTGGTCATCAGGTTGATCAGCACCTGGAGGAGCCGTCGCGCGTCGGCGCGCACCTCGTGCTCGGGGTCGACGTCGATCACCAGGTCGACCGAGCGGTCGCGGGCCAGGGGGCCGAGGAGGGAGGCCGCCTCGCTCACCACGTCCGCCAGTCGCGTGGGCTCGAGCGAGAGCGTGAGGTGTCCGGCCTCGATCCGGCTGATGTCGAGCACCTCGTTGATGAGCTCGAGCAGGTGACGGCCGGCCGTCATGATCATCGACACCGACTCGCGCTGCTCGGAGTCCTCGAGCTCGAGCTCGAGGAGCTGGGCGAAGCCCAGCACGGCGTTGAGCGGCGTGCGCAGCTCGTGGCTCATGCGCGACAGGAAGGCACTCTTCTCGGCGTTGGCCGTCTCGGCGGCTGCGCGGGCCTCGCGAATCTGGTGGAGGACCTCCTGGCGCTGGCTGAGGTCGCGCACGATCCCCGTGATGAGGCGGCGTCGACCGACCTGGAAGTCGCTCATGGCCAGCTCGAGCGGGAAGGTGCTGCCGTCCTTGCGCCGGCCTTCGGTCTCGCGCACCGTGCCCACCACCGCCCCGCCCGCCGTCTCCACCTGGGGGCGCGGTCCGGGCGCGACGCCGAGGGTGGGCGCGAACATGCTGGGCAGTAGTAGTCGGACGTGCTGGCCCACGACCTCGTCCGCCCGCCAGCCGAAGAGCCGCTCGGCGGCGGGGTTCATCTCCTCGAGGTGGCCGCGCTCGTCGAGGGTGAGGATGCCCGACAGCGCGGTCTGGAGGACGCTGCGGGCCTTCGCCTCGCTCTCGAGCAGGGCGGCCTCGGCCGCGCGCCGCTCGGTGACGTCGCGGGCCACCGAGTAGATGACGCCCTCCTCGACCCCCGACTCGCGCCACTGCAGGCGACGGTAGGAGCCGTCCTTCGCGCGATGGCGGCTCTCGACGTCGAGGAGTCGCTCACCCTCGAGCTGGCGGGAGAAGGCGGCCATCGACTCCTCGAGGTCCTCGGGGTGGACGTAGTCGGAGAAGTGGGTGCCGATGAGCTCCTCCGCGCTCCAGCCCAGGCTCTCGCTGAAGGCCGGATTGACCAGTCGGAAGTAACCCTCGCCGTCGAAGAGGCACATCAGGTCCGGGCTCGCCAGGAAGAACCTCTCGAAGACCGCCGCGGTCCACTGGTCGCTCATGGCCACCCCCTTGAGGGCAGGCTACCCAGCGGCTCACCCCTTGACGCGGGCGCACCGGGTTATAGCCTGAGGCCAAGGGCCCCTCGGGCCCGTTGGAGGGGGACATGTCGGAAGCGCCCGCGCTGGTGGGGACGCCGTGAGCGACCCCGGACAGCAGCTCGGCCCTCTGCCCGCGGTGAGCTGCGTGCTGATGGTCGACGACGAGCCCATCAACCTCAAGCTCCTCGAGGCCGCCCTGCGCGGGGTGCCGGGCCTGCGCACGGTCGCGACCACCTCGCCCTTCGAGGTGGAAGCCCTCTACCGCGAGAACCGGCCCGACCTGGTGCTGCTCGACCTGCACCTGCCGGGCATGGACGGCGTCGAGGTGATGGAGCGGCTCCAGGCCCTCACCGACCCCGACGACTTCGTGCCGGTGATGGTGCTGACGGCCGACGTCTCGCGCGAGAGCCGCGAGGCCGTGCTGCGCGCGGGGGCCCACGACTTCCTCGTCAAGCCCCTCGATCCGACCGAGGTGGCCCTGCGGGTGACCAACCTGCTGCGCACCAGAGAGCTCCACCTGGTGGTCCAGCGCAACCGAGCCGACCTGGCCCAGCGGCTCGAGGTCGTCGAGGAGGCCGACCGGGCCGAGCGCGAGCGCATCGCGGCGGCCACGCGCACGATCCTCGACATCGTGGACCGCCACTCGGTGCGCATCGTCTACCAGCCGATCGTCGAGCTGGCCACGGGCCGCACCGTGGGCTACGAGGCGCTCTCGCGCTTCACCCAGGAGCCGGTGCGCTCACCGGACCTGTGGTTCGCCGAGGCCCGGGCGCTCGAGCTCGGTCGCGAGCTCGAGTTCATGGCCATCTCGGAGGCGATGAGCGGCCTCGAGCGGATCGAGTCGGACCAGTTCTTGACGATGAACCTCTCCCCCCAGTGGGTCGCCAGCGGCGCCTTCGCCGACTTCACCCACGGGCGCAGCGGCGAGCGGACGGTCATCGAGTTCACCGAGCACACCCGCATCGACGACTACCGCGCCCTCGTCGAGCAGATGGCGACCTTGCGCGCTCGCGGCTACACCTTCGCGGTCGACGACGCGGGGGCGGGGTTCGCCAGCCTGCACCACATCTTGAAGATCAGCCCGGAGTGGATCAAGCTCGACATCGAGCTGACTCGGGGCGTCGACGAGGACCCGGCGCGTCGGGCCCTGGCGGCCTCGCTCGTCTACTTCGCCGGTGAGGTCGGCGCCCGGGTCATCTCCGAGGGCGTCGAGACCGCCGAGGAGCTCGCCGCGCTCGAGGAGATCGGCGTGGGCTACGCCCAGGGCTACCACCTGGGTCGCCCGACGATGCTCTAGTGACCAGCGAGGGTGAAGCCCTGGTAGGAGCCGGTGCCGTCGAGGTAGCTGCCCACCGCTGAGCAGCCCTGGACGTGACAGGACAGCGCGTAGACCCCGCCGTCGACCCCGACTGAGGCGGCCGAG
Organism: uncultured Ferrimicrobium sp.; assembly: GCA_964449735.1. GTDB lineage: Bacteria > Actinomycetota > Acidimicrobiia > Acidimicrobiales > RAAP-2 > RAAP-2. Next base: position 11,945 of record CAYUZO010000011.1, on the reverse strand, counting down.
CCCGGCAGGGCGACCGGGACCGGCGCCCCCCAGGTGCCACCGGTCTCGTTGATGAGGAGCCCCTGGTAGTTGCCGGCCCCGTCGAGGTAGGCCGCCCCGGCGGCGCAGCTGCCGACGGCCGTGCAGCTCAGCGCCACCACGCCGCCGTTGGCTCCCGTCGAGGTGGCCCCACCGGGCAGGGGCAGAGTGGTCGCCACCCGCCAGTTGCCCCCGACCTCGTTGACGAGGAAGCCCTGATAGGCACCGGTGGCGCTGCGGAACTGCCCCCCGACGCTGCAGCCGCCGCTGGCCGGGCAGCTGACGTCGGCGAAGCCGTAGAAGAAGGCGAGGGGGTTGGCGCTGGTCGGCAGGACGAGGGCGCGGGCCCGTTGCCAGGCCCCGGCCACCTGGCTGGCGGCGTAGGCGCCGCGTCGCCCGTCGAGGGTCTCGTAGGTCCCGACCACGACGCAGCTGCCGTCGCTCGAGCAGCCCTCCCCCCCGACGCTGGCCGTCGCGTAGGCCGAGGCGTTGGCCGGTAGGGCGGGCCTCGCGGGCGTGCCCCAGGCCCCGGCGCGCAGGGAGTAGGCCAAGGGGTGGCTGACGTTGTCGGTGTCGAGGTAGGTGCCCGCCGCGGTGCAGCGGCCGGCCGCGCCGCAGGCGACCTGGGTCAGCTGGACGAACGGGTTGGCGCCGGCGCCGGCCGGTGGGGCTCCGGCGCTCACCCTCCAGGCCCCCTTGGCGTAGGTGGCGAGCAGGGCCAGGGAGGTGCCGTGCGGCCCGAGGTACTCGCCCGCGGCCACGCAGGGTCCCCCCGGCGAGCAGGCGACGCCGTGGAGGCTCGCGAGGGTTCCCGCGCTGGCGGCGTTGGCGGGCAGGGGCAGCGCCGCGGCACTGCGCCACACGCCCTTCACCTCGACGTCGTAGAAGGCGCGCTGGTTGCCGGCCTGGTCGAGGTAGCTGCCCACCACCACACAGGCGCCGACCGCCGAGCAGGCGACCGCCACCGGCAGCAGGCCCGACCCGGTGGCGGCGCCGCTCGGCGCGATCAGGTGGCGGGCGGCGCCCCAGTGGCCCTTGGTCTCGGTGGCGACCAGTCCGTAGGTGTTGGCACGCGAGTCGACGAACTGGCCGACCGCCACGCACTCGCCCGCACGGGGACAGGCCAGTGCGGGCAGGTAGCCCTGGGGCAGGGAGGTGGCGCCCGAGGGTAGGGCCAAGGTGGAGGCCCTCGTCCAGGTCGAGGCGGCCCCGGCCGGCCCGAGGGCCGCGCCGAGGAGGGCGAGGGCGAGCGTGAGCGTGAGTAGGGCCTTCAGCGTCATCCTCCGGGGAGAGACCCTGAGTATAGGGAAGCCCCTCGCGGGCCCTCGGGTCACGTCCACCGTGGCGCGCGGTGCGCCGTGGGCTACCTTTGTCCCAGGTTTGTGACGGAGTTTTCCCTTGCTCGAAGGTCTCACTAGGTGACCAAGATCCTCGTCGTCGACGACGACCCGGAGGTCACGCGCCTCCTCGAGACCTTCCTCGAGGGGGAGGGCTTCCGTGTCCAGGTGGTCGACGACGGCAACCGGGCCCTGTCGGCGATCGCCGCCGAGGAGCCCGAGCTGGTCCTGCTCGACATCGTGTTGGGCGACGAGGACGGGCGGGACGTGCTCGCCGAGATCCGCCTGCTCTCGGACGTGCCCGTGATCTTCCTGACCGGCCGGGGCCTCGAGAGTGAGCGCATCGCCGGCCTGAAGCTCGGGGCCGATGACTACATCGTCAAGCCCTTCTCCTTGCCCGAGGTGGCCGCACGGATCGAGACGGTCCTGCGCCGGGCGGGGGCCAACCTCGCGACCCATCAGATCGAGGCGCCGACCTTGCGCTTCGGTGATCTGACGGTCAACGAGAACACCCACGAGGTGCGCGTGAAGGGCCAGCTCATCGAGCTCACCTCCAAGGAGTTCGCGCTGCTGGCCTTCCTCGCCCACTCGCCGCGCCAGGTCTTCAGCCGCGAGCAGCTGCTCAACCACGTCTGGGACTCCTCGCCGGAGTGGCAGAACGAGGCCACCGTGACCGAGCACGTGCGTCGACTGCGGTCCAAGATCGAGGCCGACCCCGACAGACCCCACTGGATCACCACGGTCCGTGGCGTCGGCTACCGCTTCGAGCCGGAGTAGTCGGCGCGGCGCGCCAGCAGCTCGTGCGCCTGGTCGATCAGGGCGCTGGGCTTGAAGGGCTTGGCCACGAAGGCGGCGGAGCCGGGCGTCAGGCCCTCGAGGACCTCAGGACCGTGGGTGCCTGAGACCATCACGATGACGACCTGGGGATGCAGCCCTTGGATCCGGCGGGCCAGCTCGGGCCCGCCGAGACCCTCCATCACCACGTCGCTGACGAGCAGGTCGACCGCCTCGCCCTCGAGCAGGGTCAGCGCCTCCTCGCCCGAGGCGGCCTCGAGCACCTCGTAGCCGTTTCGCCGCAGTACCTGTCCCATCAGGTGTCGCAACCCGGCGTCGTCGTCGACCACCATGACTCGAGCGTCGCCGCGTGGACGGGCGACCTCGGCGCGGGCCTCCTCTTCGGCCGCGTCGCCCACCCGCGGCAGCCAGATCGTGAAGGTCGTCCCCTCTCCGGGGGCCGAGCGCACCGTGATGAGCCCACCGGACTCGCTCACCAGGCGCTGGGCCGCCGCGAGGCCCATCCCGGTCCCGCGGAAGGCCCCCTTGGTCGTGAAGAGCGGCTCGAAGCATCGCCGCTGGGTCTCGGCGTCCATGCCGACGCCGTCATCGCTCACCTCGAGGCGTACGTACTCCCCAGGCCCGGGACCGGACCCCGCCGGCTCGGTGAGGGTCTCGTGTCGGACCCGCCAGGTGAGGCGGCCGCCCTCGGGCAGCGCGTCACGGGCGTTGATCGAGAGGTTGAGCACCATCTGCTCGAACTGGTCGGGGTCGGCCATGACCGCTCCCGCCTCGTGGTCGAGCTCGAGGATGAGGTCGATGGTGCGCCCGAGGATGCGCTCGAGGACCTCGGCGTTGGCCGCCACCACCGATGCGGGATTGAAGCGGACCGGCTCGGTGGCCTTCGTCCTCCCGATCGATTGGAGCTGGACGGTCAGCAGGGCCGCCCGTGAGGCCGTCGCCTGGATGTCGCGCACCAGGGCGGTGGGGGCCTCGTCGGGCTCGAGCTGACGGGTCAACATCTCGGCGTAGCCCGAGATGAGGGTGATCAGGTTGTTGAAGTCGTGGGCTACCCGGCTGGCGACCTGGCCGCGGACCTCCATCGTGTGCGCGTAGCGCAGTTCGGCGCGGAGTTGGCGGCTCTCGGTGATGTCCTCGATGAGGGTGAGCACGGCGCCGTCGCGAAGGGGGGCCGCGGCCAGGGCCAGCTGGCGCGCCCGTCCGCCGATCAGCACGTCGTCGAGGTCGGCCCCCACCCGGGGGCCCTCGGCCCGTGCCGCGGCCCACAGCTCGCGCAGGGCGGCGCGACTCTCGGGCGGGAAGGTCGGAGCCCCTCCTTCGGTCGCCGGACCCCACGCGAGGATCGATCCGGCCGTTGGGTTCCACCACTGGACGAGGTCGTCGCCGTCGACCTCAACGAGGCCGACGGGAGCGGTCTCGACGATCGTCCGCAAGCGCTCCTCCGAGCGCGCCACGGCGCGGGTCAACTCGATGGAGGCCAAGGTCGTCGCGCCGAGGCGGGCCAGCAGCGCCAGGATCTCGCGTTCCTCGAGGCCGAAGGAGCCGCCCCCCTCCCGGCGCAGCGCCAGCTGGCCCCTCGAGGCATCGAGACCGTCGTGGACCGGCGCCACGAGCCACGGACCGTCCGAGTCGGCCACCTGGTGCCCGAGGCCGTCCGGAGGGAGGTCCTCTCCCGCCCGGGTCTCGGGGAGCCGTCCTCGGCGGACCCGGCTGGCCAGGGGTGGCGAGGAGAGGCGCACCAGGGCCAGGTCGCCGTCGAGCACGTCGCGCGCCGCGACGACGAGCGCCTCGAGGACCTCGGCCTCCTCCCGGCGTGAACCCAGGTCGAGCGCGGCCGCGATGAGCTGGTGCAGCTGGCTGGCCAGGCGCTGGGCGCGCCGGACGGCGTCGCGGCCCTCCTCGTCGTGCGCGCCGGTCAGAGCGGGTCCCCCGAGAAGAGGGCGTAGTCCTCGAGGAGCCGGTCGATCATGTCGGCGTCGTGGGGATGGGAGAAGAGGTATCCCTGACCGAGGGGGATCGACCCGCTCTGGAGCAGCAGCCGCTGGCCCGCGTCCTCGACACCGGCCGCCACCAAGCGGATTCCCCGGTCGCGGGCCGCCTCCACCAGGGCGGCCAACTCGTCAGCGGCGTCGGGCCGTCCGGAGAGTGAGGAGACCGCGCCTCGCGTCAGCTTCACGAGCGTGACGCCTCGGGCCGCCAGCTCGTTGAGGGGGCTGTCGAGGGCGGCGTCGTCGACGCCGAGCACGACCCCCAGTCGGACCAGGGCCGCGAGAGCGGCGGGCGCGCGGTCCTGCAGGATCGACTCGCTGGCGAGCTCAAGGACGAGGTGTCGCGGCTCGAAGCGTGTGCGCCGCAGGGCGGCCTCCACCTGGGCGCCGAAGTCGGGCTCGGCGAGGTGGGCCGGCGCGATGTTGACGCTGACGAGGAAGCGGTAGCCCCGGGCGTGCCAGTGTGCCCCGGCGAAACAGGCCGTGGTCAGCGCCCAGTGGCCGAGGTCGACGTCGGCGCCCGAGAGGCGCAGCCCCTCGAGGAAGGCCTCCGGCGAGAGAAGCTCTCCCTCGCGCCGCCAGCGCACCAGCGCCTCGACCCCGGCGAAGCCGTTGCTGCGCAGGTCGATGGTGGGTTGGTAGAAGAGCTCGAACTCTCCGCCTTCCAGCGCGGCGGCCACCGCGACGCGGCTGAAGGGGCCTTCGGGGCTGGGGACCTGGGCGGACCCTCTGGTCATCTCGCCGCCTCCCGTCTCGCGCCGCGACCCTACCAGTCGCCTCGCGAGCACCTCAGCCGCTGGGCCTGTCAACGGGCCCCCAACATATGACCAAAAGCACATCAAAATGGCGAAAAACGCGTCAACGGCTGCCAGACTGGGCCTGCTCGCCTCGTGCGAGCTCTCTCTCAGGGATCCCTGAGGTGGCCCACCAGCATGCCCTTGCCTGGTGGACCACGTCCCGAACGCGGTGGGAGGGCTCCCGCTCAGTCCCGCGGCCGCACGGAAACCTGCGTTGATCAGGGGGGCTGCAAGTTTTCGGGGAGTTGAGGTTCCGTGGAGGGCCTCAAGAGACTGGTTTTCGACACTGGTCGGGTGGTTGAGCAAGGGCACAGCGAGACGGGGCGCCCGCCCCAGGTGACCGGGATCCCTCGGGTCCTGCGTTCGACGCCGGTCAAGGCGTTCGGCGCGGTGGCGGTCGCGGTGGCGGGCCTGCTCCTCGCGCTGCCCGCGCTCTCGGCCACGGGAGTCTCGACTCCGGCGTCGTCGTCCCCCTCGTCGACCCACCTCGCGACCCCCGCCCGCCACGTCGCCCCCCCGGCGACCGCCGCGCACCGCGCGACCCCTGCGGCCTCCCCCGCCGCGGGGGCCGCGCGAGTGGCGCCGGCTGTCTCGAGCAACCCCGTCACGCGAGCCCACCTGGCCTCGAGCCGGGCCGTGCCGCCCCGCCCCGCCACTGCTGCGACGGTGCCTTCGGTGGCCCTGCGACTGGGTGCCAACGTGGCACCCGTCCCCGACTTCCTCTCCGCCGGTGCCCCCACCACGGTCGGGGGGGTCACGACCTTCGCCAACCCGTGCCTCGGGCCCTCCTTCAACTGGCCGACCTTCTCCACCGCGAGTGACTGCACGCAGTACGTGCTGGCGGCGATCGACCACGCGCGGGCCCTCGAGGGAGTCAAGGCGATGGTGCTGCCGAGCGACTGGGGCACGTTGACCCCGGCTGAGCAGCTCTTCGTCGTCGTCGACCTCGAGCGGGTCGACCGTGGCCTGGCCCCCTACCTCGGCATCAACGCGGCCCTGAGCGCCGCAGCCCAGTCCTCGGCCGTGCGCAATCAAGACCCGTCCCTCGCGTCCGGATTTGACCTGGCCACCAACGCCCAGGGCCAGCCGGCCGTCGCGGGCGCCTGGGGGAGCGGCTTCTCGGTGCTCGTGGCCGACTACGTGTGGATGTACGACGACGGCTTCGCGGCGAGCGGGCCGAGCCCCAACGTGGAGTGCACCTCGGCCGGGGCGGCCGCCTGCTGGGCCCACCGGGCCGAGCTGCTCGGCACCGATCCCGGCTTTGACTCCGGCGTCGGGCTGGCCTGCGCCAACGCCGAGGTCGGCGTGGGCTTCGCCACCACCGCCTCGGGCGCCTCCTACAGCGTCCTGATCGAGCAGCCGCGTGCCGGCCAGCCCGCGATGAGCTTCACGTGGGCGCGTGACGTCGCGCCCTTCCTCTAGGCGGTCAGCTCGACGCGGTGCGGGCGCTCAGTGGCGCAGGACGTCCGTAGAGGAAGCCCTGGCCGATGAGGCTCCCCAGGCCGATGGAGTCGGCCAGCTCGCGCACCGTCGCGGCGTCCGCGGCCTCTTCGATCCCCTCGGCGACGATCCGGGTCGAGGTCTCGCGGGCGAAGTGCATGATTCCCGCGACCATCGCCTGGCGAGCCGCGTCCTGGCTGATGCCGCGCACCAGTGACATGTCGAGCTTGATGAAGTCGGGGTGGAGTCGCAGGATGTGGGTGAGGCTGGTGTAGCCCGCGCCGGCGTCGTCGACGGCCAAGCGGCAGTGGGCCAGGCGGGCCAGGGAATCACGCAACAGCCCGTAGTCCTCGATCGGCTCGTGTTCGGTCACCTCGATCACGATCTCGAAGGGCCATCCCCCGAGCAGCTCGACGGCGTCGGGTCGGCGAAGGGCGTCGGGTGAGAGGTTGAGGTTGAGCCACATGCCCGACGTCCGCTCGCTGGCGGTGGTGAAAGCCCCCAGGGCCTCGCGGGCCACCGCGAGCTCAAGCTCCACCGAGGCTCCCGCCACCCGGGACTTGGCGAAGATCTCGTCAGGGGTCCCGTCGAGGAAGCGGGTCAGGGCCTCGTAGCCCACGACCTGCCCAGTGGTCATCTCGACGAGGGGCTGGAAGACGGCCGCGAAGCGCTGGTGGGCGAGGATGCCGTCGATCTCGCCGTGCAGCGCCTCTCGGGAGACGTCCTCCTTGATCTGGGCCCCGAGGAGGGTCCCGGCGTATCCCCCGAGCTCCTCGAAGAGCGCGAAGCGCGAGGAGAAGTCGCGAGCCTGCTCGCGGTCGCGAGTGCCGATCGCCAGCAGCGCGACGAGCTCGCCCTCCCAGCGCACCGGTGCCATGGCCAGAGCGAGGATGCCGTCCGCGGCTAGTGCGTCGGTCATCGCCTCGGCTCCGGGCCAGCGGCCGGACCTGTCGTGCAAGTCGACCTCGATTGGCCCCGAGCGCACGTCCGCGAGGGTCTCGGGCCAGTCGACGTCCAACACGAGTCCCTCAGGTGGAGGGTAGGAGGTGCCGACCGTCGCCACTGGAATCAGCCCTCCATCTCGTCGCGTCAGTGCGATCCCGGCCACGTCGATCTGGGCCGCCTCGATGACGGTCTGGCAGAAGCGGGTGGCGCCCTCGGTGAGGGTGGGCGAGCGCCGCAGCTGGCGCATCACCTCGACGACCGCGCTGCGGTCCTGGTGCTCGCGGCTGAGGTCCTGACGCAGGCGACGCTCGGTCGTGAGGTCGTGCTTCACGGCGACGTAGGCGACGAGGGTGCCGAGGGCGTTGCGCACTGGGGAGATCGTCACGTCCTCCTCGTAGAGCTCGCCGTTCTTGCGCCGGTTGAAAATCTCGCCGCGCCAGGAGCGTCCCGAGAGGAGGGTCTGCCACATCTTCTCGTAGAACTCGTGGGGGTGCAGACCGCTCTGGAGCAGGCGCGGGTTGGCGCCGAGGAGCTCCTCCATCGAGTAGCCGCTCGAGCGCACCGCCGCCGGGTTGGCGTAGAGGATCGAGGAGTCGGGGGCCGCGATGATGATGGCGTCGGCCGCCTCCTCGATCGCGCTGGTGAGCAGCTGCTGGTTGTCGAGGGCCTCGGTGATGCGTCTCAGGTCGCGCGAGCGGGTGAGGCCGAGGCCGAGCTCCTCGGCCAAGCTTCGCAGCGTCGTCAGGGACTGTGCATCGAAGCCGTCAATCTCGTGGGCGAAGACGGCGAGAAGGCCCTCCACGACGCCCTCGACCGTGACGGGGAGCATCGCCATCGAGAGGACCCCTTGCCTCACGGCTCTCTCGCGCCACCGGGCTGCCCGTGGGTCGACACTCAGGTCACCGATCACGAAGGTCTGGCCCGCCTCGAGATCCAGATGGCCCGGCCCCCATCTCAGATCGTTGGAGAGCCAGAAGCTGTCGGGGTCGTCGAGGAAGACTCGGGCGTTGTCGCTCACCGCCACCGGTGTCAGGATCCCCCCTGGGTCGCGCCGGGCGTAACCAGCGATGGCGTAGCCGCCGTCACTCACCGCCACGTTGCAGATCCTCTGGAGAAGGTCGAGATCGCTGGTGGCGTTGACCAGAGCGAGACCGCCCCTTGTCAACGTCCGTAGGGCGCGGGCGGCGACGACCTCTTCGTGCACGTCACGCAGGGAGCAGACGATCGAGATCACCGAGCCGACCTCGTCGAGCCGGCCGTGCTCGGAGACCTCCATCCACCGCCAGTTCCCGTCCCGGCGGCGGAGGCGCGCGACCGTGGAGCCGGAGATGCCGCCTTTCAGTAGTGCACCGCGCACCTCGTCGATCGCTGGCCAGTCGTCGTGGTGGATGAGATCGGAGGTGTGGCGTCCCACGAGCTCCGAGGCGTCCCAGCCGAGACGGGCGTCCACCGAGGGTGACACCCAGGAGATGGTGGCGTCGGTACCCACCTCGAAGATGACGTCCGAGGTCGTCTGGGCAAGTACCCGGAAGCGGTCCTCGAGCTCGTCGAGAGCCCTCTTCGCCTCGACCTCCGTGTCGATGAGCCGCAGGCCGATGACGCGAGCCCCGAGAGAGTCGTGGGGCAGAGGATGGCGCTGTGACTCGAACCAGAGAGACGATCCCTCGGCGGTGCGGTAACGGACCTGAAGGGCACTGTGGTCGAGCTCGACGCGGCGCGCCGCGTCGACGCGGTCGCGATCTCGTTCGTCGACGAGCTCGATCGACGGGCGACCGATGATCTCGTCGACGGGCCAGCCGAGCGTCGACTGGAGGGAGGGCGAGGCCCAGGTGACGACGTAATCCTCCGAGACGCACAGCACCACGTCGTGGGCGTTCTCGGCCAGGACGCGAAAGACCCTCTCGGAGGCCCGCTGCTCCTCAAGGGCCTGCACCACACTCGTGATGTCGCGCAGCTGGATGACCCACGTCGGTTCCCCGCGCAGACCCTCGGACAGCTGCCCTCGGGCCGAGACCCACAGGAAGGAGCCGTCGCTCTTGAGCATCCGCACGGGCTCAACCTCGTAGAACCCCGTGGTCTGGGACTCGCGGGCGTGACGAACCATCTCGCGATCGTCGGGGTGGATGAGGTCCCAGCGTCCCAAGGCGAGGAAGTCCTCGGTGCTCCAACCACTGAGGCCGGAGATCGACGGCGAGACCCAGGTGCACCGATCGTCTTCGCCCAGGATCAGGACGATGTCGCGGGCGTTCTGGGCGAGGAGGTTCGCGAGAGCCTCAGAGTCGTCAAGGCGATTCTGGGTGCGGACCTGCGAGGTGATATCGGAGATCGCCACCCCCGCGAGGTGAGGGCGGTCGTCGGGGACCCGCAGGAGCAGAGAGATCCATCGCGGGCCGGGACCGAGCGAGCGCCAGGGAGTCAGGATCTCCGCACTCGGTTCACCGACCCGGAGCCGCTCGAGGACCTCCTCGAGCTCTGCGTGCAGCTCGGGGGCGACGAGATCCTGCAGATGCCGGCCGACCAGCGTGTCGACGTCCGTCTCGAGGAATGCGAGTGCCCGACTGTTGGCTGCCACGATGGTCCCGTGTAGGAGTTCGATGACGACTCCCACGAAGACCTGTCCCAGGACGAGGTCGGCGTCCGCCGTGAAGGAGTCGATGCGTGCGGCGAGGTGAGCGCCGCCAGCGGAGGGATCTGGCATGTCTGACCTCGAGGGACGTTGACATCCTGTCTAATCCATGTTCGCCACTGGATTAAAGGGAAAAAGTCCTTTTACCCCTGTGACGGTGCTGTCATCACCGGCTGTGGCCGACCGTAGAAGTAGCCCTGTCCGAGTACCTGATGGGAGGGGAGCGCGTCACTGAGGCGCACCAGGGTCTCGGCCTCCGACGCCGTCTCGACCCCCTCGGCGATGACCCGAGTGCCCGTCTCCTGGGCGAAGTGGCAGATGCCGGCCACCATCGCCTGGCGTGCGGGGTCCGCGTCGATCCCGCGCACCAGGCTCAAGTCCAACTTGACGTAATCCGGTCGCAGTTCGAGGATGTGGGTAAGGCTGGTGTAGCCAGAGCCCGCGTCGTCAATTGCCAGTTCGCAGCGCTCGCACGTGTCCAAGGCGGCTCGCAACGCCTCGTAGTCCTCGATCGGATCGTGCTCGGTGACCTCGACCACCACGTGGCGACCGGAGGCCGTGATGACGGCCTGCGCCCGACCCTCGAGGAGGGAGCGGGGTGAGAAGTTGAGGTTCAAGAAGACGCCCTCGGGGAGAGCCCTCGCGCCCTCCAGCGCCGCCGCAGCGCAGGCGACCTCCAGGTCGGGGCCGAGTCCGACGCTCTGGGCGGCGATGAACATCTCCTCGGGGTCGGACCCATCGGAGAAGCGAGTGAGGGCCTCGTAGCCGACGACCTGCCCGTCGACGAGCGAGACGAGGGGCTGGTACACGGGCGAGAAGTGCGCGCCGTCGATCACGGCGCGGATGCGGCGGCGAAGCTCCTCGGCGCCCTCCTCCGCGGCGGCCTGTGCGCCAAAGAGCGTCCCGGCGTAGGCCCCGAGCTCCTCGTAGTAGGGGAAGCGGGTCTCGAGGGTGGCGGCCTCGGTGGCGTCGCGCGTTCCGAGGGCCAGGATGCCGACGAGGTTGCCCTCCCAGCGGATGGGGGCCAGCGCCACGCCCTTGACCTGGTCGGCGGCGACCGCCGCGCTCATCGCGTCCTCGCCGGCCCAGGAGGACGAACCACTGCCCAAGTCGACACGGATGGGACCGGAGCGGATGTCGCCCAGGGTCTCGGGCCAGTCGACGTCGAGCACGGTGCCGTTGATGTCGAAGAGGGAGGTCCCGGCCATCGCGACGGGCACCAGACTCCCGTCCCGTCTGGTGAGCAGGACCGCCGCGGCGTCGATGCCGACGAGGCCGGTCAGGGCTTCGCTGAACAGTGAGGCGCTCCCCTCGAGCGTCGAGGCTGGCCGCAGCTGGCGCATCACCTCAACGACCGCGCTGCGGTCCTGGTGCTCGCGGCTGAGGTCCTGACGCAGGCGACGCTCGGTCGTGAGGTCGTGCTTCACGGCGACGTAGGCGACGAGGGTGCCGAGGGCGTTGCGCACTGGGGAGATCGTCACGTCCTCCTCGTAGAGCTCGCCGTTCTTGCGCCGGTTGAAAATCTCGCCGCGCCAGGAGCGTCCCGAGAGGAGGGTCTGCCACATCTTCTCGTAGAACTCGTGGGGGTGCAGACCGCTCTGGAGCAGGCGCGGGTTGGCGCCGAGGAGCTCCTCCATCGAGTAGCCGCTCGAGCGCACCGCCGCCGGGTTGGCGTAGAGGATCGAGGAGTCGGGGGCCGCGATGATGATGGCGTCGGCCGCCTCCTCGATCGCGCTGGTGAGCAGCTGCTGGTTGTCGAGGGCCTCGTTCAAGAGGGCCACGTCGCGCAGCCTCTTGAGCCCGATGCCCAACTCGGTGACAAGGTCCTCGAGCACCGAAACGGCGAAGCCGTCGAAGGCGTCGGGCTCCTCGGCGTAGACGACGAGGACGCCGTCGACCGCTCCGTCGACCGGCACGGGCAGGTCGATCGCCGAGCGCAGGCCGTGGCTAAGACCGAACTCCTTCCAGTGGCTCATGCCGGAGCCTACGCGCATGTGAT
>CAYUZO010000010.1:0-48763 GCA_964449735.1 uncultured Ferrimicrobium sp. | reverse complement strand
CTGCCTCGGGCCACCGGTAGAGGACGTCAGTCATCGGCGCCGCCCTCGGTGGGGCGGGCGCTCGGGCGGATCGTCGTCGGACCGTCGGGCGACGGTGCTCGCGTGGGGGCCGGGCGCGGCGGGACGGCGCGGGCCCGCACGCTCTTGGTCGCCGACGGCGCCGGAGCGGGGGCCACCGGGGCGCCCTCCACCTCGGTGGCGACGACGGGCGCCGGCGCGGGCGCCTCGACGACGGGGGCCTCGGGGGTCTCCTCGGGGGACTTGGTGCCCTTGGTGGCCTTGGGGGCCTCGGGGGTGACCACGCGGCGCAGACCGTCGGCGTCGGCCCGACGGCGGATGCGGTCCGCCTGGGCGTCCTCGATGGAGGCCGACGGGCTAGAGGCCGCAATGCCCAGCTTGGAGGCGAGCGCGAGCAACTCCTTGCTCGTCATCCCGAGCTCCTTGGAGAGCTCGTGCACCCGGATCTTCTTCAACGCCACTTGATTCCTCACGCTCGCCGGCCCCGAGGGCAGGCACGGTTCCCTATTCTTCCACACCACCTCGCGCCGCAGGCTCCCCCGCCCGCCGCGCCAGTTCCGACGCCTCGTCCGGGTTCACCGGCGCGCGCAACGCTCGCGCCAGTGAGGCGGCGCCCAGGCGGGTCACGCAGGGCCCCTGCGCGCACCACCAGGCCCCTCGGCCCGGACCGGCGCCGAGATACCACGTCCCGTCGGCGTCGCGTCCGGCGCGCACCAACTGGGCGGCCGGTCGGCGCGTGCGGCAGACGACGCACGTCCGCTCGGGCGCTATGCCTCGCCCTCCGACTCGGCCAACTCCTCGACGACCAGGACCTCCTCGTGGTCCCCCTCGGGCGACAGGGTCACCTCGTCGACCACGACGACCTCGTCGCCGGCCTCGTTGGTACCCTCGGCCACGCTCACCTCGACCACGTCGACGCCGTCGGTGAAGGCCTCCTCGGCGACCTCCTCGAGCTCCTCATTCTCGGAGCGGATGTCGATCCGCCAGCCGGTCAGGCGGGCCGCCAGGCGGGCGTTCTGGCCCTCCTTACCGATCGCGAGGGAGAGCTGCTGGTCGTGAACGATGACCGTGGCGATGCCCTCGGCCTCGTCGAGACGGACCTCGCGCACCCGCGCGGGCGCCAGCGCCGACTGGATGAACTCGATCGGGTCCTCGCTGAAGGGCACCACGTCGATGCGCTCGGAGCGCAGCTCGTTGGTGATGTTGCGCACGCGACTGCCCCGCGCCCCGACGCAGGCCCCCACCGGGTCGACCATCGAGTCGTTGGAGGCGACAGCGATCTTGGTGCGGTGACCGGGCTCGCGGGCGATGGCCTTGATCTCGACCACCCCGTTGGCGATCTCGGGAACTTCGATCTCGAAGAGCTTGGCCACCAGCGCCGGGTGGGTGCGGCTGACGACGATCTGGGGTCCCTTGTTGGTCTTGCGGACCTCGACGATGTAGACCTTGATCCGCGCCCCGTGCTCGTAGCGCTCGAAGGCGATCTGCTCGGCCTGGGGCAGGAGGGCCTCGACCCGACCGAGGTCGAGCAGGGTGTAGCGGTTGTCGTTTTGCTGCACGGTCCCCGAGACGATGTCGCCCTCACGGTTGGCGAACTCCTCGTACATCTGGCGGCGCTGGATGTCACGGATCAGCTGCATGAGCACCTGCTTGGCCGTCTGGGCCGCGATGCGCCCGAAGTCGTCGGGCGTGGCGTCCCACTCGCGCACCACGTTGCCCTCGAGGTCGAGCTCGAGGCCCCAGACCTTGATCTCGCCGGTCTCGGGGTTGATCTCCACCTCGGCGTCCTCGGCCGAGTCGGGACGGCGCTTGTAGGCGGCCAGCAGGGCGTTGGCCAGCGCAACGAGGAGCTCCCCCTCGTCGATGTTCTGGTCGCGGGCGATTTGGCCCAGCGCCTCGAGGAAGTCGAAGTTCGCCATGGTCAACCTTTCTTGCTCGTCGTCGCGGCCGCCTTGCCCTTGGACGGCGATGGCTTGGGGCTCGGGCCCCAGAGGAAGACCGTGCGGGCCCGCTCGATGGCGTCGTAGGGGACGCGCACCTCGCCCTGGGCCTCGTCGCGCAGGGTCACCGCCTCGGCGTCAGCCCCCATCACGACGCCCTGGAGGCGTCGGGTCGGCTGGTCCTCGCGGTGCTCGCGCAGGGTCACCGTCTCGCCGACGGCGCCGCGGAAGTGCTCGGCGGTGCGCAGCTTGCGCTCCAGCCCGGGGCTCGACACGTCCAAGGTGAAGTGGCCCGCGATCGGGTCGGCCTCGTCGAGCCAGGCCGAGATGGCGGCCGAGGCGGCCGTGAGGGCGTCGAGGTCGACACCGCCGGGCCGGCTGACGGTCACCGAGAGGGTGCCGGCCGCCAGTTCGACGTCGTAGAGCTCGAGATCGAGGGGTCGGAGGATCTCGGTGAGGGGCGCCGTGAAGTCCATCTCCCTCTCCTTCCTCCACTCTCGCCTCTCCACCAGGGGCGCGGACAAGAAAAAACGCGGGCCTTCGGCCCGCGTTAAACGAGTCCAAGCGTCCTTGGCGGACTGTGGAAAACAGTGTAGCAGGACGAAGGCGGCGCCACAATGGTCCGCCCGGACCCTAGGGAGGGGCGTTCGCGCCTAGTAGGACTTGGCGACGATCGCCAGGAGGCCGGCCTCCTCATCGGAGTCGGGCAGGCTGCCGTCGGGGCGCTGCAGGCAGCGCACGGTGACCGCCTCGGCCTTGAGGGCCGCCTCCCCCTCCCCCTCGACGAGCTCCCAGGGCAGCACCGCGAAGCCGCTCTGGGCGGCCTCGAGGGCCTCGTCGACACTGGTCACGCTCACCGTGGCGCCGTCGCGGAAGGCCAGGGCCCCCTCGTAGAGCTCGCGCTGGGCCCGCTCGAGGACCTCGGCGCAGTGGGCCGCCAGGCCCGCGAAGGGCACGGGTGCCTTGTCGGAGTCGGCCCGGCGCACCACGGTGGCGACCCCGGCGGCCAGGTCGCGCGGCCCGAGCTCCACGCGCAGCGGGACCCCCTTGATCTCCCAGTCGGTGACCCGACGGCCGAAGCTGCCCCGTCCCCGGTCCAGCGCCACGCGCAGACCGGCCCCTCGCAGCTCGCCGGCCAGGCGCTCGAGCGCCTCCATCACCTCGGGCTCCTCGCGCACCGCGATCAGCACCACTTGCACGGGGGCCAGTCGCGGCGGCACCACGAGGCCGCGGTCGTCGCCGTGGCCCATGATGAGGCCGCCGACGAGGCGGGTCGAGGCCCCCCAGGAGGTGGTGTGGCAGTGGTCGGAGCGGCCCTCCTCGTCCTGGAAGGTGATCTCGAAGGCGCGTGCGAAGTTCTGGCCGAGCTCGTGGCTGGTCGCCATCTGCAGGGCCTTGCCGTCGCGCATCATGCCCTCGCAGGTCATGGTGTTGACGGCGCCGGCGAAGCGCTCGCTCGGCGGCTTGATCCCGAGGAAGGTCGGCATGGCCAGCACCTCGCGCAAGAAGGCGTCGTAGACCTCGAGGTGGATCAGCCGGGCGTAGGCCGAGGCGTCGGCGGCGCTGGCGTGGGCGGTGTGGCCCTCCTGCCAGAGGAACTCGCTCGAGCGCAGGAACAGTCGTGGGCGCAGCTCCCAGCGCACGACGTTGGCCCACTGGTTGAGCAGCAGTGGCAGGTCCCGGTGGCTCTGGACCCATTTGGCCATGAACTCCCCGATCACCGTCTCGGAGGTCGGGCGGACCACCACCGGCTCGGCGAGCTCCTCACCGCCGGCGTGGGTGACGACCGCCAACTCGGGGCTGAAGCCCTCGACGTGCTCGGCCTCGCGCGAGAGGTAGGACTCGGGGATGAAGAGGGGGAAGTAGGCGTTCTGGGCCCCGGCCGCCTTGATCCGCGCGTCGATGTCGGCCTGGATGCGCTCCCAGATCGCGTAGCCGTAGGGACGGATCACCATCGTCCCGCGCACCGGGCCGTTGTCGGCCATCTCGGCCTTGGCGACCACGTCTTGGTACCAGCGGGGGAAGTCCTCGGCCTGTGGGGTGAGCGCGGACGCCACGGTGCTCCTCTCGGGGTTGGGCAATCCTACGCGTCGCCCGCGCGCCGGCGGATCCGCTCGATGCGCTCGGCGGCGTGGTTGGCGTCGGCCCCGCGCTCGTCGAGCAGGGCGGCGCGGTCGGCGGCCGCCTCGGCGTCGGCGGCCTCGTCCCGGGCCGCCAGCCGGGCCTCGACCCCCTCGGCCATGATCCGACGGGCCTCGTCCACGAGGGCATCGACCATCTCGGCCTCGGGCACCACGCGCACGATCTGGCCACGGATGAAGAGGTGGCCGCGTCGGCGCCCGGCCGCGATCCCGAGGTCGGCGTGGCGGGCCTCACCGGGTCCGTTCACGACGCAGCCCATCACGGCAACCTGCAGGGGGATGTCGAGCGCCTTGAGGGCCTCCTGGGCCTGGGTCGCCACCGCGATGACGTCCACCTCGGCCCGCCCGCAGCTCGGGCAGGCGATGAGGTCGAGGCTCTGGCGCTCGCGCAGCCCGAGCGCCTCGAGCAGCTGGCGCCCGGCGCGGGCCTCCTCGACCGGGTCGGCCGTCAAGGAGTAGCGGATCGTGTCGCCGATGCCCTCGGCGAGGAGGGTGGCGATCCCCGCCGTCCCCTTGAGCAGTCCGCCCGGCAGCGGCCCGGCCTCGGTGACCCCGAGGTGCAAGGGGTGGTCGAAGGTCTCGGCCGCCAGGCGGTAGGCGTTGATCATCGTGGGCACCGAGGAGGCCTTGACCGAGATCTTGACGTCCTCGAAGCCGACCTCCTCGAAGTAGGCGAGCTCGAGGCGGGCCGACTCGACGAGGGCCTCGGGGGTCGCGCCGCCGAAGCGCTCGTAGAGGTCGGGGTGCAGGCTCCCGGCGTTGACGCCGATGCGGATCGGCACGCCGCGGTCCTTGGCCTCGCGAGCCACGAGCTTGATCTCCTCGGGCTTGCGCAGATTGCCCGGGTTGAGGCGCAGTCCGTCGACGCCCGCCTCGAGGGCCGCCAGGGCCATCTCCACGTGGAAGTGGATGTCGGCCACGATCGGCACGGGGCTGCGCGGCACGATCTGGGCCAGTCCCTCGGCGGCGGCGCGCTCGTTGCAGGTGCAGCGCACGATGTCGGCGCCGGCCGCGGCCAGCGCGTAGATCTGGCCGAGGGTGCCCTCCACGTCGGCGGTCTTGGTCGTGGTCATGGACTGGACGCTGACCGGCGCCCCTCCCCCCACGGCGACCGAGCCGACGTGGATCTGACGGGTGGCCCGACGGGGGCTGAGCGGGCTCGCGGTGACGTCCATGGCTGTTCCATTCTGCCAGGCGCCCGCCGGCGCGGTGCTACTGGAAGGGATTGGCGATGGGGTGGGCGATGTCGAGGTAGAGGGTGGTGGCGAAGAGCACCAGCAGGACCGTCATGAAGCCGTAGGCCAGCGGGGCCATGCGGTTGATGTCGGCGTGGTAGCGCCGTCCGCGCCGGCTCCGTAGGCGCTCGTAGGTCGCCACCAGCACGTAGCCACCGTCCAGGGGCAGCATCGGCACCATGTTGAGCAGACCGACGAAGACGTTGACCGACATCAGGATCTCGAGCAGCGTCCCCCACCCGGCCTGGGCCCCCTGGACCGCCAGGCGGGTCACCCCGACGATCGAGACCGGTCGGGTGGCCTGGACCTTGGGGTTGGCCGCCAGCTGGGGCGAGGCGACCTGGTGGAAGAGGCTGGCGAACTCCCCGGGCGAGAAGACGTGGAAGACCGAGTGGAAGGCCAGCGAGACCATCGAGCCCACCTGGTGGAAGGCGGTGGGCACGGCCGCGAGCGGCGAGCTGTGCACGACCTGGGCGACCAGTTGGACCCCGATGAAGCCCTGGGGCGTCGACCCCGTGGCGATGGCCTGGCCGTGGTCGCGCAGCTGGCGTCCGTCGACCGGCGTCACGTGGAGGGTCACGTGGTGGCCGCTGCGCTCCACCACGACCGTCAGCGACTGTCCCACGTGGTCGTGGACCAGGGCCACGAGGGTGTTGGCGTCGGTGATCTGGTGGCCGTCGATGGAGAGGATCCGGTCCCCGGCGCGCAGCCCCGCCGACTGGGCCGCGTTGACCCGGTAGCCGTCCCAGTGGGTGAATGAGGAGATCCCCACGTGGCTCGCCGAGGGCAGCCCCACGAAGGTGAGCGAGGCCCACGCGAGCGCCAGGGCCATCACCAGGTGCATCAAGGAGCCGGCCGACGCGAACAGGACCTTGCGCGGGTAGCTGGCCGCCCGGTAGGTGCGCGACTCGAGGGCGGGGTCGATCTCCTCGCTCCAGGCCATGCCCGGCACCTTGACGTACCCGCCGAGCAGGAAGGCCCTCACGCCGTAGCGGGTCTCGCCGACGGTGGTGGACCACACCACGGGCCCGAAGCCCACGAAGAAGTCGGTGACCTTCATCCCGGCACGCTTGGCCGTGATGAAGTGGCCGAACTCGTGGCCCATCACCATCACGATGATCGCCACGATCACCACGGGCAGGGCCCACCCTCCCCACCAGGTGAGCAGCCCGGCCACGACCGCCACGCCCAGGGCGAGGCGCACGAGGGCCGCGCGAGAGGAGGGTGCGGAGGGGGCGCTCATCGTCCTAGGCGACACTACCGGCGAGACGGCGGACCTGGTCGGTCGCCCTCTGGCGAGCCCGCCGATCGGCCTCGAGCAGCTCCTCGACCGACCCGAGGGGCCCTTCGCCCTCTGACTCCATCACGGCCGCGACCACCCTGGTGATGCCGGTCCACGGGATGCGCCCGTCGAGGAAGGCCTCCACGGCCACCTCATTGGCCGCCGAGAGCCAGGCCGGCGCGGCCCCGCCGCGTCGGGCGGCCTCGTAGGCGAGGTCGAGGGCGGCGAAGCGCTCGCGGTCGGGCGGCTCGAAGGTCAGCGCCAGGGGCTCGGCGAAGTCGAGGGCGCCAAAGCGGTGTCCCAGGCGCTCGGGCAGTCCGAGGCAGTAGGAGATCGGCAGGCGCATGTCGGGACGCGAGAGCTGGGCGAGCACCGCCCCGTCACGGAACTCGACCATCGAGTGGACGATCGACTGGGGATGGATCACGACCTCGATGCGCTCGGTCTCGATGCCGAAGAGAGCCGACGCCTCGAGGACCTCGAGACCCTTGTTCATCAGCGTCGAGGAGTCGACGGTGATCTTGGGGCCCATGGCCCAGGTCGGGTGGCGCAGGGCGTCGGCGACCGTGGCGCGCTCGAGGCGCTCGGCCGACCACTCACGGAAGGGCCCGCCGGAGGCGGTGAGCAGGATGCGCCGCACGTCGGGGTGGCCCGGCTCGACCGACCCGGCGAGGCATTGGTGGATCGCGCAGTGCTCGGAGTCGATGGGCAGGATGGTCGCGCCGGGCGTGTGCCGGACCCGCTCGACCAAGGGAGCCGCGGCGATCAGCGACTCCTTGTTGGCGAGCGCCAGGTGCCGCCCCGCCTCGAGGGTGGCGAGCGTCGCGGGCAGGCCGGCGAAGCCGACGACCGCGTTGACGACGATGTCGGCCTCGCGGGCCGCGGCGGCCAGTCCCCCCGGGCCCACGAGGACCTCGACGCGAGTCCCGAGGGCGTGGCGGACCTCGCCGGCCTGCTCCTCGGTGCCCACCGCGACCCGGGTGACGCCGAACTCGCGCGCCACGGCGACCAGCTCGTCGAGGCGCCGCCCGCCGGCCACCGCGACCAGTTCGAAGCGCTCGTGCTCGAGCCGCAGCACGTCCAGGGTCTGGGTGCCGATCGAGCCGGTCGCCCCGAGCAGCGCCACGCGCCGACGCGTCGCGCTCATGGCTACTTCAACGAGAGGACGTGGGTCAGGTAGTAGATGACCGGCAGGGCGAACAGCAGCCCGTCGATGCGGTCGATCAGGCCCCCGTGACCGGGCAGGAGCCGGCCGAGGTCCTTCACCCCGAGGGTGCGCTTGACCATCGACTCGAAGAGGTCGCCGAGGGGCACGGCGACACTGAGCGCCACGGCGGCCTCGAGCCCGGCGGTGTGGGTCCACGGGCTGATCAAGGGCACCAGGGCCGCCCCGACCACCAGGGTGATCAGCGTCCCGCCGACCGTCCCGGCCACCGTCTTGTTGGGCGAGAGGGTCGCGTTCAACGGTCTCTTGCCGAAGGAGCGACCGACGAACAGCGCACCGGTGTCGTTGGCGACCGTCAAGAGCACGGCCCCGAAGAGGTAGGCCAGTCCGTGGCGGTGGGCGAAGCTGTGGGGCGAGGCCAGCAGCATCGCATAGCTGCCGAGCACGCCGATCCAGACGTAGACGAAGAGGGTCGCCCCCAGGCCATCGAGGATGTCGACCTTGCGCTCGGCGCTGAGGTACCAGATGAAGCCGAAGATGACGGTGAGCACGCTCACCGCGCCGACGGCGGCCGCGCCCTTCTCGTAGACGGCGACCCCGAGGGTGACGACGGCCACCACGCCGAGCACGGTGGCCGGGTGGGCGCCCGCCTGGCGGAAGCCCGCGAAGACCTCGAGCGCCGCCAGGGCCAGGGCGGCGGCGACCAGGACCGCCACCGGGACCGTCCCGGCGAGGAAGACGGCCACCACGACGAGGGCCAGCAGCACCCCGGTGCCGGTGGCGACGGTGACCGAGGAGGTGCGTTGGCGCACGGCGCGTCCGGCCAGCGGGTTGACCCCGGCCGGGCGGCGCGTGCGCACGGGCCGCGACGGCTCCGGACGGGGGGCCTCGGCGCTGGTGGCCGCGGCCGGGGCGCCGCCCTCGTCGAGGTCGAACTCCCAGGGTCGGGTGTCGCTCTCGCGGGTCTCGGCGGCGAGGAAGGAGGCGTCGAACTGGTCCTCGTGGGCGACCCAGTCGGCCTCGCCCTCGCGCCACGCGGGTGCCGGGATCGCGGCCCAAGGGTCCTCGTCGGCGGCGACCTCGCGGGCCACGACTATGGGGACCTGGCCGGTCGGTGCGTCGGTCCAGTGAGGGAGCAAAGAGGACTCGTCGAGCGCGGGGGCGGGTTCGGCCACCTCGCCGGCCACGTCGGCCCCGCTGATCACCACGCCCGAGCCCGTCCCGCCGACCACCGGGAGCTCGCCGGTCGGCTCCTCAGGGAACTCGTCGTCAGACCTCAAGAAGCTCCTGCTCCTTGTGCGAGAGGAGCGCGTCGACCGCGGCTACCTCGTCCTGGGTCATCTTGTCGAGGACCTTCTCCAGACGATCGATCTCGTCGCTGGAGAGACCCTGCTCCTTCTCCAGGCTCTCGAGCTCCTGGCGGGCGTGCCGGCGCACGCCGCGCACGGCGACCTTGCCCTCTTCGGCCTTGGCCCGCACGATCTTGACGAACTCCTTGCGGCGCTCCTCGGTGAGGGTCGGGAAGACGAGTCGGATGACCTGACCGTCGTTGGAGGGGTTGAGACCGAGGTCGGCCGTGGCGATGGCCTTCTCGATGGCCGCCATCGCCCCCTTGTCGAAGGGCGACACGACGAGCAGGCGCGGCTCGGGGACCGAGAAGTTGGCCAACTGGCGCAGCGGCGTCTCGGCGCCGTAGTAGTCGACCGAGAGGTGCTCCACCAGAGCCGAGTTGGCCCGACCCGTGCGCACCGCCGCGAACTCCGCCTTGACGTGCTCGAGGGCCTTGGACATGCGCTCGCGCGCGTCCTCGAGGACCAGCTCGACCATCTCGTTGTCCATCAGGCCACCTATCTCACCAGCGTACCGACGGCGTGACCGTCGAGGGCGCGACCGAGGTTACCCTCGGCCATCAGGTCGAACACTCGGATCGGCAGTCCGTTGTCCTTGCAGAAGGTGATGGCCGTCATGTCCATCACCCGCAGGTCGCGCGAGATCACCTCGGAAAAGGAGATCTCCTCGAAGCGTTCGGCGGTCGGGTCGCGCCGGGGGTCCTCGGAGTAGACGCCGTCGACGCCGCCGTGGGTGCCCTTCAAGACGACCTCGGCCTCGACCTCCGCGGCGCGCTGGGCGGCCGAGGTGTCGGTGGTGAAGTAGGGGTTGCCCATGCCGGCGGCGAAGATGACGACGCGGCCCTTCTCCAGGTGACGGACGGCGCGCCGGCGGATGTAGGGCTCGCAGACCTGGTCCATGCCGATGGCCGACATCACCCTGGTGGGCCGGCCGTGGGCCTCGATCGCGTCCTGCAGGGCCAGGGCGTTGATCACCGTGCCGAGCATCCCCATGAGGTCCGAGTTGGCCCGGTTCATCCCGGCCATGGCCCCGGTGGCCCCCCGCCAGATGTTGCCCCCGCCCGACACGACGGCCAGCTCCAGGCCCCCGCGGTCCATTGCCGCGGCGATCTCCCGGGCCAGGAAGTCGACGGTCGAGGCGTCGATCGTCTCGTCGCTGGCCGCCGAGGCCAGAGCCTCGCCGGAGAGCTTCAAGACGACCCGGCGCACCGGCTAGCTCCCGACGACCACTTGGGCGAAGGACCGGATGGTCGCCCCCTTGAGCAGCTGCTCGATGCTCTGCTTCTCGTCGCGCACGTAGGGCTGCTCGAGCAGGACGCGCTCCTTGAACCAGCCGTTGAGGCGTCCCTCGATGATCTTGGGCAGGGCCGCCTCGGGCTTACCCTCGTTCCGGGAGATCTCCTCGACGGTGGCTCGCTCGGCGGCGATCTCGGCCTCGGGCACGTCCCCTCGGCTCAGGTAGGCCGGCCGGGTGAAGGCGATGTGCACCGCCACCTCGTGGGCCAGCTCGGCGTCGCCGCCGGCGACCACCACGGCCACCGCGTTCACCCCACGACCGGCCTGGGAGTGCAGGTAGGTCTCGACGACCTCCCCCTCAGCCGCTTCGAGCCGCACGACCCGACCCAGCGAGATGTTCTCCTTCAGCGTGACGAGCAGGGTCTCGAGGCGCTCGGCGAACTGGTCCACCGCCCCCTCCCCCTCGGCCGCGACCTTGGCCGCGATCTCGTCGGCCAGCGCCACGAAGTCCTCGGACTTCGCGACGAAGTCGGTCTCGCAGCGCAGTTGGACGATGGCGGCCGCCTGGCCGTCGCGCACGACGGCGACGGCGCCCTCACTGGCGTCGCGGTCCACTCGCTTGGCCGCGCCGGCGAGGCCCTGGACGCGCAGCCACTGGGCCGCCGCCTCCATGTCGCCTCCATTGGCCTCCAGTGCCTTCTTCGCGTCCATCATGCCGGCCCCCGTGGCCTGGCGCAGGGCCTGGACGTCCTTCGCGGTGATCGCCACCTTCATCTCTCCTTGTGGTCGGTCGGTACTAGGCGTTGGTCGCCGCGGCGGCCTCGCGGGCGGCCGGACGGTTCTGGCGGATGTAGCGGCCCTCGGCGACGGCGTCGGCGATGAGACGGCAGAGCAGGGCACCCGAGCGGATCGCGTCGTCGTTGCCCGGGATCACGAAGTCGATGATGTCGGGGTCGCAGTTGGTGTCCACCACCGCCACGACCGGCAGGCCCAGCTTCTTGGCCTCGGTCACCGCGATGTGCTCCTTCTTCGTGTCGATGACGAAGACGGCGTCGGGGACCCGGTCGAGACCGGCGATGCCCGACAGGTTGCGGTCGAGCTTCTCGAGCTCGCGCAGGTGGCGCAGCCCCTCGCGCTTGGGCATGTTCTCGAAGTCACCCGAGCGCTGCATGGCCCGCAGTTCGGCCATGCGCTTGACGCGGCCGGCGACGGTCGAGAAGTTGGTCAGCATGCCGCCCAGCCAGCGCTGGTTCACGTAGGGCATGCCACAGGCCTCGGCGTAGTCGGCGACGGGGCCCTGGGTCTGCTTCTTGGTGCCCACGAACAGGATCGTGCCGCCCCCGGCGACGAGGTCGCGCACGTAGGCGTAGGAGCTCTCGATCCCGGCCAGGGTCTTGCGCAGGTCGATCAGGTAGATGCCGTTGCGCTCGCCGAGGATGAAGCGGCGCATCTTGGGGTTCCAGCGACGGGTCTGGTGCCCGAAGTGGACGCCGGCGTCCAGGAGCTCTTGCAGGGTGACGAGGGCCACGGGTTGTCCTTCCATTCGGTTGCTCGACCCCCGGGGCGCGCCGAAGCGACCGAAGTGGGCACCGGGGGCAGTACTCATGCCCTCCCACGGTGGGAGAGCCCGACCAGCCTAGTCGCTGGGGCTAACCCCTCGGGTGGGCCCGGTGATGGACGCTCTGGAGGCGGGACTTCGAGACGTGGGTGTAGATCTGGGTCGTGCGCAGGTTGGCGTGCCCGAGCATCTCTTGGACCACCCGCAGGTCGGCGCCTCCTTCGAGCAGGTGGGTGGCGAAGGTGTGACGCAGGGCGTGAGGGTGGACGTGGCCGCGCGCGACCCGTCGCTCGAGAAGTCGGCGCACGTCGCGGGGCCCGAGTCGACGCCCCCGGCGGTTGTAGAACAGGGCCCGCTCGGGCGACTCGGGGCCCATGACCTCCTCGCGCCCCTCTTCCAGCCAGGCCCGCACCGCCGCCAGGGCCCGAGGGTGCAGGGGCACCACCCTCTCCTTGGCCCCCTTGCCGAGCACCCTCACCAGACCGGTCGAGAGGTCGAGGGAGTCGAGGTCCAGCCCGCACAGCTCGCTCACGCGCAGCCCGGCCCCGTAGAGGACCTCGCACACCGCCCGGTCGCGCAGCGCCCACTCGTCCTCGCCCCAGTCGGCGTCGAGCAGCTCGTCGAGCTGCTCGCGCACGACCACCGTGGGCAGCGCCGGACGCAGAGGTGGCGCCGAGAGTCGCTGTGCCGGGCTCTCTTCTAGATGGTGGCGCTCGACCAGCCAGTCGAAGTAGCCGCGCAGCGACG
This sequence comes from uncultured Ferrimicrobium sp., assembly GCA_964449735.1. Classification (GTDB taxonomy): domain Bacteria; phylum Actinomycetota; class Acidimicrobiia; order Acidimicrobiales; family RAAP-2; genus RAAP-2. Next base: position 36,092 of record CAYUZO010000010.1, on the reverse strand, counting down.
CCCGACGCCGGGCCACCGTGGCGCGGGCGACGTCGGCGCCCACGAGGTCGGCGAGGTGGGCGCGCAGGTCCCCGAGGCTCACTGCGGAGGGGTCACCGAGGCCCTGGAGCGCGGCCCAGGCAACGAAGGACTGGAGGTCGGCCAGGTAGGCGCGCACCGTCTCGGGCGAGCGGTCCGCGGCGCGCAAGGTGCGGGCGTACTCACCCAGGCGCCACGGCGGCCCGTCAGAGAGGGGCTCCGACACGGCTCCAGGCTACCGGGCCGGGTTCGCGCGCAGCGTCCTCACTAGGCTCTAGCGACGAAGGGAGGGCACGTGGCACGCATCTTGATCGTGGAGGACGACGACCATATCCGCACCGCCCTGCGCTTGATGTTCGAGAGCGAGCAGCACGTGGTCGACGAGGCGCCCACGGGCGAGGCCGGCCTCGCCCTCTTCGCGCGCATGGCGTGCGACGTCGCCGTGGTGGACGTGATGCTGCCGGGGCTCTCGGGCTTCGAGACCTGCAAGGCCCTGCGGGCCCAGTCCGATGTCCCGATTGTTATCGTCTCGGCCCGCGACGGCACCTCCGACGTCGTCGAGGGGCTCGAGTCGGGGGCGGACGACTACGTCACCAAGCCCTTCGTGCCCGAAGAGCTGCTCGCGCGGGTCCGCGCCCACCTGCGCCGCCGCCCCGAGAACGCCTCCCACCCCTTCTCGCTCGGCGAGCTGCGGGTCGTCCCCGACGAGGGAGTCGTCCGGCGAGAGGACGGCAGCGAGCTACACCTGACCTCGACGGAGTTCCGCCTGCTCGTCGACCTGGCGTCGGTGAACGGCAAAGTCCTGTCCCGCGAGGACCTGCTCGAGCGGGTCTGGGGCTACGACTACTTCGGCGACACCCGCCTCGTGGACGTGCACGTGCGACGTCTGCGCATGAAGATCGAGCCCGACCCGGCGAACCCGACCTTCCTCCAGACGGTCCGCGGGGCGGGGTACAAGTTGGTCCTCTAGTGCGCCGTCGGAGCCTGCGACTCCGACTGCTCGCCATCTTCGGACTGGGCGCGCTGACCTTGAGCTCCCTGTTCGCCGTGCTCACCTACGTCGGCGTGAGCCGCGTGCTCATCCACGACCAGGAGAGCACCGACCTGCGCCAGGCCTTCGTGAACGCGGCCCTGATCCGCTCCACCCTCTACACCTCCCCCCCCGACCTGCCGCGCCTGCTCAACTCCATCGAGCGCGCCACCACCTCCAACGTGCTGGTGCGCACCCACAACCAGTGGCTCAGCCGCTCGCGCGAGGCGGTCGCCTCGGACGTGTCGAGCGCCGTGCTCGACCAGGTCGGCACGGGCCACGCCGTCACCGAGACCCTCTCGACCGGCGACGGGGTGATCTTCGTCGTCGGGGTGCCGATCCCGGCCGTCGAGACCCAGGTCTACGAGGTCTTCCGCCTCGCCCCGCTCGAGCACACCCTGCGGGTCCTCATGTTCTTGGTGGGCGCGGGGGCTCTCGTCACGAGCGTGGTCGGCCTCACCGGCGGGCTCTGGGTGGCCCGGCGCACGGTGGCGCCCCTCGAGCGCACCGCCGCCGCGGCGGCCCTCATCGCCGAGGGGGAGCTCGCCACCCGCCTCGACACCGGTCCCGCCGATCGGGAGGTCTTCCAGCTGGCGGAGTCCTTCAACTCCATGGTGGCCCGCCTGGTCGAGCGCCTCGAGCGCGACGCGCGCTTCGCCAGCGACGTCAGCCACGAGCTGCGCAGCCCCCTCACCACGCTCGCGACGACTGCCTCGGTGCTCGTCCAGCACCGAGAGGAGCTCTCGGCGCCGGCGCGGGCCAGCCTGGACCTCCTCGTGGCCGACCTGGCCATCTTCCAGGGCCTCGTCGAGGACCTGCTCGAGATCGCCCGCTCCGACGCCGGGGCCACCTCGATGGTCATCGAGTCGGTCGACCCCGTCGAGTTGGTGCGCCAGTCGGTGCGACGCTCGGCCTCGCGCTACGGGCTGGAGGCGCCCCCGGTGATGGCCGATCCCGCCCTCGCCGAGGTCGAGGTGGCCGTCGACCGCCGGCGGTTCGAGCGGGTCATCGCCAACCTGCTCGACAACGCGGCGCGCTACGCCTCGGGCGCCGTCGCGGTGCGACTCACGCGCCTCGACGACCACGTGGCCATCGACGTCGACGACGCCGGGTCGGGCATCGCGCCCGAGGAGCGCGAGGCCGTCTTCGAACGCTTCTTCCGCGGACGGGCCGCCCACGCCCGCGGGTCGGCGCGCGGCACCGGGCTCGGGCTCGCCCTGGTGCGCGACCACGTCTCCTCCCTCGGGGGAACAATCCAGGTCGCCACCAGTCCCGAGGGTGGGGCGCGGCTGCGCGTCACCCTCCCGCTGCACGAGGTGAGGACGTGAGGCGCCTCGGCGGCGCCCTGGCCCTGGCGCTGGCCGGGGTGGCCCTGGCCGGGTGCACCCTCGTGCCCACCTCGCCCTCCCCCGCGACCCTCACCCGCCCCCAGGTCCCCTTCGGCCTGCTCGACCCGACCCTGCCCGGCACGGCGCACCGGCAGGTCCGTTTCGTGACCCAGCCGGTCTACATGGTCGACGCGACCAGGCACCTCGCGCCCTCGAGTCGGATCGTCCCCTCGCCGGCCACCCTCAACTCGCTGCTCACCGAGCTGCTGATCGGGCCGACCGACATCGAACGGGCCTCGGGCATCACCAGTGCGCTGCCGCGAGGGCTCGTGCTGGTCGGCGCCGTCGTCAACGACCAGCACGTCGCGGTCATCACCCTGGCCGGGCCGATCACCGGGATGTCCCGGGCCGACGAGTCGCTGGCCCTGGGCCAGCTGGTCTTCACGGCTCAGGCCCTCGGCGCGACCGCGGGGACCCAGATCATCGTCTCGGGCGTGCTCCAAGCGCTGCCCCTACCCGCGGGTGGGACCGCCACCTTGCTCAGGCCCCGGTCCTTTGCGGTGCTGCTGAACGGCTAGCGGGTGGGGCTCGGCCGCTGGGCGGGGACGGCCCAGAGGTGCTCGAGGTCGTAGTACTGACGCGAGGCCTCGTCAAAGACGTGCACGATCACGTCGGAGAAGTCCAGGGCGACCCACTCCCCGGCCTCGAGTCCCTCCACGTGTCGCGGACCGGTGCCGGTCGCCAGGTGGACCCGGCGCTCGATCTCCTCGGCGAGGGCGCGGACTTGGCGGTCCGAGCGACCCGAGACGATCACCAGGGCGTCGAAGGCGTCGGTCAGCTCGCGCAGGTCGAGCACGACCGGGTCGAGGCCGACCTTCTCCTCGGCCCCCGCGAGGGCCGCGGCGCACACGGCCGCGGCGAAGGTCTCGAAGGGGCGCTCGTCTCCGACACGGTGGGTCGACTCAGTCAGAGCCCACCCCGCTCAGTGCGTGACCCCCACGACGAGGACCGCGGCCACGAAGGGAACGGTGAGGGCGAGCACGCCCACGAGGCCCCAGCGCTGACGCAGCCGTCGGCGCTCGGCGCGCCCCAGCGGCGCCGGAAGGCTCTCGCCCAGGCGGGTCGCCTGGGGCGCGCTCAGGTCAAATGCCCTCACTGCCATGCGTCGCCCAGCCTATCCCCGGTAGCTCTCGTAGAGCGGAATCACGCCCGCCGGCAGCAGATCGGCCAGGTCCCGATCCTCCTCGACGAGGTCGCGGATGTAGGTCGAGGACAGGTCCACGGGGTCCATCGGGATCTCGTAGCCTCGCCAGCCCGGCGGCAGGACCGTGCGTCCGCCGGGGCGCGGCACCACTCCCACCAGGACCATCGAGGCGAGACGCTCGGCCTCGTGCCAGCCGGCCAACTGCTCGACGAGGTCGGCCCCCACGATCAGGTCGACGGCCTCGGCCTCCTCGAGCAGCTCGGTGACGGTGTCGATCGTGTAGGTCGGCCCCACCCGGCGCAGCTCGCGGTCCGACACGCTCACCAGGTCGAGGTCGCTGAAGGCGACCCGCGCCATCGCGAGTCGCACCTCGGCGGGCAGGAGGTCGGTCTCGCCGCGCTTCTGATAGGGGTCACCGGCGACGGTCACCTCCAGCCGGTCGAAGCGCCCGAGGCGGGCCGCGGCGCGCAGCACGGCCACGTGACCCAAGTGGGGCGGGTTGAAGGTCCCTCCGAAGAGACCGATGCGCCCCTCTCTCACCCCCGTCACACTAGGGCCTCGTGGGCGGCCCCTTCCAGGCGCCCTACGCTGTAGGGCATGGAGAGGAGCACCTGGGAGCCCACGAGTTGGCGCCTGCGCACGGCGGCCCAGAGCCCGCAGTGGCCCGACGCCGCCCACCTCGCGCGCGTCGAGGCCGAACTGGCCACCAAGCCGCCCCTCGTCTTCGCCGGCGAGGCCCGTCGGCTCCTCGAGCAGCTCGGTGAGGTCTCGGCCGGCAAGGCCTTCTTGCTCCAGGCCGGCGACTGCGCCGAGTCCTTCCACGAGGGCTCGGCCGACGCGATCCGCGACAAGTTGAAGGTGATCCTCCAGATGGCCGTCGCGCTCACCTACGCCGCCGGCGTGCCGGTGATCAAGGTCGGACGGATCGCCGGGCAGTTCGCCAAGCCCCGCTCAGCCGACCTCGAGGAGCGCCACGGCGTCGCCCTGCCCTCCTTCAGGGGCCACATCGTCAACGCCGAGGACTTCGACGAGGCGAGCCGGCGTCCCGACCCGGACCGCCTGCTGGCCGCCTACCACCAGAGCGTGGCGACCTTGAACCTGCTGCGGGCCTTCACCACGGGCGGCTTCGCCGCCTTGAGCCGGGTCCACGCGTGGAACCAGGAGTTCGTCGCCAACTCCCTCGAGGGCAAGCGCTACTCCATGCTGGCCGACGAGATCGAGCGGGCGCTGGCCTTCATGAAGGCCTGCGGAATCGACCTGCACGACGACTCCGCCCTCCAGGGCGTCGACTTCTACACGAGCCACGAGGCCCTCATCCTGCCCTTCGAGCAGGCCCTAACCCGACGGGACTCGCTCACGGGCGACTGGTACGACTGCTCGGCCCACATGCTCTGGATCGGCGACCGCACCCGCCAGCTGGACGGGGCCCACGTGGAGTTCCTGCGCGGCGTGGCCAACCCCCTCGGGGTCAAGGTCGGTCCGTCCATGAGCGTCGACGAGCTGCGCGCCCTGGTGGAGGTGCTCAACCCCGAGAACCGCCCCGGCCGCCTGACCCTGATCTCGCGCATGGGCCGCGACCTCGTCCGCGAGCGCCTCGCCCCGTTGGTGGAGGCGCTGCGCGACGAGGGTCGCCACGAGCTGTGGGCCTGCGACCCGATGCACGGGAACACCTTCACCGCCTCGGGCGGCCAGAAGACCCGCCACTTCGACGACGTTCTGGCCGAGACGGCCGAGTTCTTCGGTGTGCACCAGTCGCTCGGGACCTGGCCGGCCGGCCTGCACGTGGAGCTGACCGGCGACGACGTCACCGAGTGCCTGGGTGGGGGCTCACGGCTGGACGAGAGCGACCTCGAGACCAACTACACCTCGATCTGCGACCCTCGCCTCAACGCCACCCAGAGCCTCGACCTGGCCTTCCACGTGGCCGAGTACCTCCAGGGCTACGGCGCCAGCGGCGCGCGGTCGTTGTAGCGCAGGAGCCGGCGCTCCCCCTCCTCGTACTCGATCTCGGTCATCGAGCAGTGGGCCGTCACCAGACGGAGCCGATCGGCGGGGTGGGCGGCCAGCACCCCCTTCATCGCATTCTCGATGACCCCACCGTGCACCACGGCCACCACCAGCTCGCCGGGGTGGCGCTCCACCAGGTCGAAGAGGGCCGCCTCGACCCGACGGTAGAAGCCGAGCCACGACTCGCCCCCCGGCGCGAGGGGCAGCTCGGGGTCCCGGTCCCAGTCCGGGGCACCGAAGCGCGCGAGGAACTCCTCCCAGGTGAGCCCGTCGGCCTCGCCGGGTCCCAGCTCGGTGAGGTCCTCGCGGGCCTCGACCTCTCCGACGCCGAGGGCGCCGGCGAGGATGCCCGCCGTCTCGCGGGCCCGCGGCAGGGTCGAGCAGTACCAGGCGGCGGCCCCGGCGAGCTCGCGCGAGGCGGCGAGACGCGCTCCGAGTGAGAGGGCCTGGGCGCGCCCGCTCTCGGTGAGCCCGGTGCAGCCCCGTTCACCGCCGATCACCCCGTTGAGGTTGCACACCGCCTCGCCGTGGCGCACCAGCAGGATGCGGGTGCCGGTGGGCTCGTCACCGCTCACCCGCAGTCCCGGCGGCGGCTGGGTCGACCACGCGCTCACGCCAGCCCCCCGACGAAGGACTCCAGCTGGCGCAGGGTGCGGCACTCGATCACCCCGTCGCAGAAGGGCTCGTAGCTCGCCACCACCGAGTCGCCGCTGTTCCAGTAGCTGCGCGGCTCGGGATTGAGCCAGTAGAGGGCCTTGGCGCGCCCGTGCAGGTCGGCCAGGACCTCGGGGTGGGCCTGGTGATAGTTGTTGCGCGCGTCGCCGAGGATCAGGATCGTCGTGCGCCGCGTGACCTCGTTCGCCACCTTGTCGTGGAAGCTCGACAGGGCCCGGCCGTAGTCGGAGTGACCGTCGAAGGCGATCACGTCGGCCTCCGCGCTGATGCGCGCGACCGCCTCGGCCGGGTCGTCGGTCCCCTCGAAGAGGGCGGTCACCTCGTCCAGGCCGTCGACGAAGACGAAGCTGCGCACCTTGGAGAACTGCGAGGAGATGGCGTGCACCAGGTGGAGGGTGAAGCGCGCGAAGGAGGCCACCGATCCCGAGACGTCGGCCACCACCATGATCTCGGGCTTGGCCGGGCGCGGCGGCTTGAAGCGCAGGTCCATCGGCACCCCGCCGCTCGAGAGGCTGCGCCGCACGGTGTGGCGCAGGTCCACCGGCCCGCGGTGACGGCGGCGGCGCCGGCGCGCGAGGCGCACCGCGAGCTTGCGGCTCAGGGGGCGCAGGGCCCGCTCCAACTGGGCCATCTCGTCGCGGTTGGCGTGCATCACGTCGAGGTCCTCGGGCAGGGGCACGCGCACCGACTTGGCCAGGGCCTCAGCGCCTCGGTCCTCAACGAGCTTCTCGCGGATGATCCTCTCGACCTCGTCCTTCAGGGCCTCGACGCGGGCGCGCGCCTCGTCGCGGGCCAGTCGCTCCGCGAGCTCGTCGGCCTCGGGGGCGGTAGCCGCCAGTCGCTCCTCGAGCGCCTCGAGCTCGAGGTTGCGCAAGGTCCGATAGAGGTAGTAGGTGCCCCCCACCGGTCGGCCCGGCTCCATGCCGGCGTAGCGGGCCACGGCAGCCGCGGCACCCCGGCGCAGCGCCGCCGCGTCGCGGTCGCGCAGCGCCCGGAAGAGCATGTCGGCGAGCTCCTGGGCCGACATCGGCTCCTCGGCGCCACCCCCCTCGCCTCCGGCCCCGGTCGTCGGGAACTCCTCGGCGCCCTCCCCGAGGGCCGAGGTGGCCCCCTGTCGGCTGCGCAGGGCGAAGAAGACCTCGAAGGCCGTATCGAAGGCCGCCATGTGGTCGCCGCTCTTGACCAGGGTCGCCGCGAGACTGGCGCGGGTCAGCTCGCGGTCGGACAGGTCGATCGCCTCCATCGCCCGCGCGGCGTCGATGGACTCAGTCATCGACACGGGGATCCCGGCGGCGCGCAGCTCGCCGACGAAGGCGCCGAGCAGGCTAAGCAACCGGGTGGCCGCCCAACTCCTTGGCGGCCTTCTCGATGTCGCTCTGGTACTTGAGCAGGATGTGCAGGGTGGCCAGCGCGTCGGCCTGGCCGATCTCCTCGGCGCCCAGCACGACGAGGGTCCTCGCCCAGTCCAGCGTCTCAGAGACCGAGGGGGCCTTCTTCAGGTCGAGGGAGCGCAACGAGCGCACCACCCCGGCGATCTGCTCGGCCAGGACCCGGGAGATCCCCGGGACCCGCGACAGGATGATGTCGCGCTCGCGCTCGAGGTCGGGATAGCCGACGTAGAGGTACAGGCAGCGCCGCTTGAGGGCCTCGGAGAGCTCGCGGGTGTTGTTGGAGGTCAGGAAGACCAAGGGGATCTGGCGGGCCCTCACGGTGCCCAGCTCGGGCACCGACACCTGGTACTCGCTGAGCACCTCGAGCAGGAGCGCCTCGGTCTCGAGCTCGACCCGGTCGACCTCGTCGATCAGCAGCACGACCGGCTCCTCGGCCGAAATCGCCTCCAGCAGGGGGCGGGTGAGCAGGAACTCCTCGGCGAAGATGTCCTCTTCGAGGCGCTGCCAGTCCTCGACACCCTCACCCTCGACCCGTCCGGCCTGGATGCGCAGGAGCTGCTTGCGGTAGTTCCACTCGTAGAGGGCCTTGGACTCGTCGAGTCCCTCGTAGCACTGCAGGCGGATCAGGCGGGCCCCGGTCGCCTCTGCGACCGCACGGGCCAGGGCCGTCTTGCCGGTCCCGGCGGGTCCCTCGACCAGGACCGGCTTGGCCAGCCGGTCGGCGAGGAAGGTCACCGAGGCGATCGCCTCGTCCGAGAGGTAATCCCGCTCGGCCAGTCGCTGGCGCACCTCGGCCGGCGAGGAGAACTGCGCGGGGGGCACCGTGTCCAGACCCAGCCGGGCGGCCAGCTCCTCACGTGGGTCGAGCGCGCTCATCGGATCTGTCCCTCTCCTCTCACGACCCACTTGAGGCAGGTCAGTTCTCTCAGGCCCATCGGCCCGCGGGCGTGCAGCTTCTGGGTCGAGATGCCCACCTCGCCGCCCAGCCCCAACTCGCCGCCGTCGATGAAGCGCGTCGAGGCGTTCACGAGCACCGCCGCCGCGTCGACCCGGCGCACCCACTCCTCGGCCCGCGCCGGGTCGGAGGTGACGATGGCCTCGGAGTGACCGGTGCCGTAGCGGGCCACGTGGCCGATGGCCTCATCGAGCGAGTCGACGACCTTGACCGCCATCACCAGGTCCAAGAACTCCTGGGCGTAGTCGGCCTCGCTCGCGGGCGTCGCCCGGTCGAGGAGCTCGAGGGTCGCGGCGTCGCCGCGCCAGGCGACCTCGGGCATGGCCCCGTCGAGCGCCCCGAGCAGGGCCGGGGCCATCGAGCGGTGCACGAGCAGGGTCTCGGCGGCGTTGCAGACCCCCGGGCGCGAGGTCTTGGCGTTGCGCACGATGGCGACGGCCATCTCGAGGTCCGCCCCCTCGTCGACGTAGACGTGGCAGTTGCCGTCCCCGTCGAGCACGTAGGGGACTCGGGCGTGCTCACGCATCGCGGCGATCAGGCTCGGACCCCCGCGCGGGATCAGGCAGTCGAGCACCCCCGTGAGGGCCATGAAGTCCCGGGCCGTCTCGTGGGAGGTCTCGTGGACCAGGGAGACCGCCTCGGGCGGCAGCCCCTCGGCGGACAGCGCCTCGTGCCAGAGCCCCTCGATGAAGGCGTTGGAGCGCAGGGCGGAGGAGGATCCGCGCAGGAAGGCGGCGTTGCCGCTGCGCACGCACAGCCCGGCGACGTCGCTCGTCACGTTCGGTCGGTTCTCGTACACCACGCCGATCACCCCGAGGGGCACCCGGACGCGCTCGACGCGAAGGCCGTTGGGTCGCACCGCGGGGTCGACGACCTCGAAGAGGGGGTCGGGCGAGTCGGCGATGTCGCGCAGCGCCTGGGCCATCGAGGCCACCCGGGCCTCGTTCAGGGTCAGGCGGTCGCGCCCCGGACCGGACTCACCGTAGGCGGCGACCTCCTCGGCGTTGACGGCGAGCAGCTGGTCGCGCTGGCCCTCGAGCTGGTCGGCGACCCGGCGCAGGACGGCCTGTCGGGTCGCGTCGCTGGCCACGGCGAGGCGAGACGCCGCCTCCCTCACCCGGCGGCCCTGGGCCTCCAGGGTGGTCTCACTCATCCCCTCAGCGTACCGGGGCGCCCCCGGGGGTCCGAAGGAGCACGAGGTCGTCGCGGTGCACGACGACCTCCTGGGCGTCGTCGAGGTCCGCGGCGCCCACGCGCACCAGCCCCTTGGCGAGCACCTGGCCGTCGGGACCGGCGACCTCGACCGCGTCACCCTCGTCGAACTCCCCGTGATGGGCGCTCACACCCACCGCCAGCAGGCTGCGCCCCTCCTCCTCGAGGGCCCGGCGGGCCCCCTCGTTCACCACGAGGGTTCCCCGCGCGCCCAGGGCGAAGGCGATCCAGGCCTTGCGCGCGCTCAGGCGGGTGGCGCGCGGGTGGAAGACGGTGCCAAAGCCGGGTGTCTCGGTGAGCGAGCGGCGCAGGGCCCGCTCCTCGCGCGCCGAGGCGATCACCGCCGTGACCCCGGACCAGGTCGCGATGCGCGCGGCCGCCAGCTTCGAGGCCATCCCCCCCGAGCCCACCCCGGACCGGCTAGACCCGGCCAGCTCCACCAGGTCGGCGTCGAAGGCCGAGACCTCCTCGATCAGAGTGGCCGCCGGATCGAGCCGGGGGTCGGCCGTGAGGAGGCCCTCGGTGTCGGTCAGCAGCACGAGGTGCTGGGCCCCGACGAGATTGGCGACCAGAGCCGCCAGGCGGTCGTTGTCCCCGTAACGGATCTCCTCGTCGGCCACGGCGTCGTTCTCGTTGACGACCGCCACCACCCCCAGCTGGTGCAGCGCCGCGAGGGTCGTGCGGGCGTGCAGGTACTGACGCCGGTGGGTGAAGTCGAGTGGCGCGAGCAGGACCTGTCCGACGGGCGTGCCCACGTCGGCGAAGGCCGCCCGCCAGGCCTGCATCAGTAGGGGCTGACCGACGGCCGAGACAGCCTGGAGGGTCTCGGCGTCCTGGGGCCGGGGCCGGCCCCGACCGACCTCAGCCCAACCGGCGGTGATGGCCCCCGAGGTGACGACGACGACCATCCACCCGTCCTCGCGCAGCGCGGCCACGTCCTCGGCCACGCGCACCAGCACGGGGTAGTCGACCTCGCCCGTCGGCGTCGTCACCGAGGTGGTGCCGATCTTGACGACGGCGCTCTTGGCCATCACTCCTCCTCGCGCTCTCGTTCGCGTCGGGCCCGTCGTTCACGCGCGGAGACGCGGTGGGGGCCGCGCTCGAGGCCCGCGCCCGCCTCGTCGCGGTACCACTCGAAGGCGACCTCGCCGACCTGGACCACGTCGCCGTCACGGGCCCCCGCGCGGGTGAGCAGTCGGTCGACCCCGAGGGACTTCAGGCGCCGGGTGACCTCGGCCATGGCCTCATCATCGGTCAGGTCGGACAGGCGCACCGCCCGGGTGGCCGGACGGCCGGTCACGGCCCATTCGTGGGGCCCGACCCGCTCCACCTCGATGCCCTCGGTGTGGGGCCGGTGCAGCACCTCCGCCCCGTCGGCCAGGGCGGCCTCGCTGGCGCGGGCCGCGACGACCAGGCCGGCCAGACGCGCGAGGAGCCGCTCGAGCCCCACTCCGGTCACCGCCGAGATCTCCTCGACCCCCTCGAGGCTCTGGGCGGCCACGTCGGCCTTGGAGCCCACGACCACGCGGGGTCGCTCGAGCAGCTCGGGCAGGTAGTCGCCGAGCTCGCGCTCGAGGATGGCGAGCTGCTCACTGGGCGCGGGCGCCGTCTCGGAGAGGTCGAGCAGCACGCACAGCACCCGGGCTCGCTCCACGTGGCGCAAGAAGTCGTGCCCGAGACCGCGCCCCTGGGCCGCGCCCTCGATCAGCCCGGGGATGTCGGCCATGACGAACTCGGTGGCGTCGCCCGGACGGGACCCCCGCTCGCCGACCCGCACCACGCCGAGGTGGGGCACCAGGGTCGTGAAGGGGTAGTCGGCGATCTTGGGCTTGGCGGCCGAGACCCGCGAGATCAGGGTCGACTTGCCGACGTTGGGCAGTCCGATGAGGGCCACGTCGGCCATCAACTTCAACTCGAGGTCGAACCACTGCTCCTCGCCCTTCTCACCCTGCTCGGCGAAGGCCGGAGCCCGACGCTGGTTGGAGAGGAACCGGGCGTTGCCGGCTCCGCCGCGACCGCCCTCGGCCGCCCTCCAGCGGTCGCCGAGCCCGGCGAGGTCGCACAGCACCTCGCCGTCGCGCCCGCGCACCACGGTGCCGACGGGCACCGCCACGATGAGGTCCTTGCCCCGTGAGCCGTGCTGGCGCTTGGAGCTGCCGTGGGCCCCGTCGGTGGCGCGGCGGAAGGGGTGGTCACGGAAGCCGAGCAAGGAGGCCTGGTTGGCGTCGGCCACCAGCCAGACGTCGCCCCCGCGCCCCCCGTCGCCCCCGTCAGGGCCGCCCTTGGCGACGTGGGCCTCGCGGCGGAAGCTCACGCAGCCGGCCCCGCCGTCACCCGCCTTGGCGTGGAGCTGGGCGGCGTCGACGAAGCTGGACACCCCCTCATCCTACGAGGGGGCTCTCCGGGGGCCGGGGGGTGGGGCCGGGGGGCTAGCCCACGAGGGCGTCGAGAGCCTCGGCGAAGACCTCGTGGTGCAGGTCCACCTGGGCCGGGGTGGTCGCCGGGCACATCAGGGCCATGTTGTGGAAGGGGGTGATCAGGACCCCCCGGTTCACGCCGTAGAGGTGAAGGAAGTCCTCGAGCTCGGGGTCGGCGCTCTCCACCGACTCGCCGCCGTTGCGCGGGGCCGGATCGCAGAAGCGGTACTCGCAGCGGGCCCCGAGCTGGCTGACCGACCAGCGAAGGCCGTGGCGGGCGACTTCGGCGCGCACCCCGAGGGCGAAGCGTGTCGCGAGCTCCTCCATCGCCGGCCAGGCCCCGTCGACCAGCACCTCACCGAGGACTGCCCGCATCGCCGCCAGGGACAGCGCGTTGCCGGCGAGGGTCCCTCCGACTCCCCCCACGTCGACGATGTCCGCGCCCGACGAGACGGCCGCGAGCACCCGCTCGGCCAGCTCGGCGCTGAGCCCGTAGGCGCCGCAGGGCACTCCCCCGCCCAGGGACTTGCCGATCGTCACCGCGTCGGGCCGCAGGTTCCAGCGGGCCGTGGCCCCGCCCGGCCCGGCGGAGAAGGTGTGGGTCTCGTCGTGGATGAGGAGGGTGCCGGTGGCGTCGCACAGGGCCCGCACCCCCTCGAGGAACCCCGGCTCGGGCAGGACGATCCCGATGTTGGTCATCGCCGGCTCGGTGAGCACGGCGGCCACGCTGTGGTCGGCCAGGGCCGCCTCGAGGGCCGCGAGGTCGTTGAACTCCACGACCTTGGTCGTCGTGGTGGGGTCCACCGCGGGCGCCACGTTTCCCGGGCGCGAGCGAGGCTCGCCCCGCTCGACCACCACGAAGCTCTCATCGACCGAGCCGTGGTAGGAGTAGGAGAAGACCAGCACCTTGGGCCGGCCCGTCACCAGGCGCACGAGCCGCAGCAGCCAGCGGTTCGCGTCGGTCGCCGACAGGGTGAAGGACCACTGCGTGGGGCCAAAGCGGCGCGAGAGCTCGGCGGCGACCCACTCGGCGTCCTCGGTGGGCAGCATCGTGGTGACGCCGCCCTGCTCGCCCAGGCGACGCGCCACCGCCTCGACGAGGGGGGCCGGCGAGTGGCCGGCCATGGCCCCGGTGTCGCCGAGGGCGAAGTCGACCAGCTGGTGGCCGTCGAGGTCCACCAGCTCGGCCCCGCGGGCCGAGGAGAACCCCAGGGGGAAGCCGCCGGCCCACTTGTTCATCCAGGTCATCGGGACACGCCCGAAGAGGTGCTGGCCCCCCTCGTAGAGGGCCCAGGAGGCCGGGTGCTGGGCCCGGTAGCGGGCCCTCTCCTGGTCAGAGAGGGTGGCGAGGCGATCACGGTCGAGAGCGGACATGGGCGAAGTCTAGGAGGCTCCAGGAGCCCCCGCGAGGGGGTCCAGAGGGCTTTCACCGCTCTGACCAGGTATTTTCTGTCGAGGCTGAGAGGCCCCAGCACCCTGGGCGGCCCGAAATACCGCTAAATCCTGGCAAAGTCGGTAAAGATGGCGGTGGTTGTTGGGGTACCCCGACCGCCATCCACGATGAGTTAAGGAGACGACCGGTGAACAAGGCCGAGTTGGTAGATGCAATTGTCGCCGAGACGGGCGCCTCGAAGTCCACGGTGGCCGAGGTTCTCAAGGCGTTCGAGGACGTGGTCGTCCGCGGCGTGTCCAACGGCGAGAAGATCGTGCTCTCCGGCTTCCTGTCCTTCGAGCGTGTCGACCGCAAGGCCCGCACGGCTCGCAACCCCCAGACGGGTGAGGCCATCCAGGTGAAGGCCTCCAAGGCCCCGAAGGTCTCGATCGGCTCGACCTTCAAGAAGGCCGTCAAGGGCTAAGCCGCGGCCGGCTCGCCCGGTCGCTAGGAGCACGAAACCCCGGCGTTGTCGGCGCCGGGGTTTTTTGCGGGCTGGAGACCTCCGGCCCCACACAGCACGAAGCCCCGGGCCGAGGCCCGGGGCTTCGCGTTTAGGAGGAAAGCTCAGTCGGCGAGAACGTCGACCAGCTTTCGGCCGCCTCGGAAGCCGAACTTGACGGTTCCCTCAGCGAGCGCGAAGAGCGTGTCGTCCGAGCCGATGCCGACGTTGCGGCCGGGGTGGAACTGGGTCCCCCGCTGGCGGACGATGATGCTGCCGGTCTTGACCGCAGTGCCGTCGAAGACCTTCACCCCGAGGCGCTGGGCAGCGGAGTCGCGGCCGTTTCGGGTGGAACCGCCACCCTTGGTCTTGGACATGGGCTCTCCTTACTTGGCGGAGATCTTGACGATCTCGACGGTCGAGTACTTCTGGCGGTGGCCCCAGCGCTTGCGCTGGTTGGCCTTGGCCTTGTAGGTCAGGGCCCTGATCTTCGGGCCCTTCTCCTCGCCCACCAGGGTCGCGGTGACCTTGGCGCCCTTGAGGGCCGGTCCGGCGACCACCTGGTCGCCGTCCACCACCAGGACGGGCTCGAACTCGATCTGGCTCCCCTCGGCCTCAGGGCGCAGGTCGACGCGGACCACCTGGCCCTCGGTGACGCGCTCCTGGGAGGTTCCTACACGGATGACGGCGTACATAGGGAGTCCATACTAGCAAAGAGCCGAGGCCGGCCTACAGACCCGTCGAGAGCACGAATCCCCGGCCGTCGCAGACCGAGCAGACCGACGAGACCGACTCCAACAGGCCCTCGTTGACCCGCTTGCGGGTCATCTCGACGAGGCCCAGCTCGGAGATGTCAAAGACCTGGGTGCGGGTCTTGTCGCGGCTGAGGGCCTGGCGTAGCGCCGAGGCCACCGCCTCGCGGTTGGCCCGCGACTCCATGTCGATGAAGTCGATGACGATGATCCCGCCGATGTCGCGCAGGCGCAGCTGGCGCGCGACCTCCTCGGCGGCCTCGAGGTTGTTGCGAAAGACCGTCTCTTCGAGGTTCGTCGTCCCCACGTTCTTGCCGGTGTTGACGTCGATGACCGTCAGGGCCTCGGTGCGCTCGATGATCAACGAGCCACCCGAGGGCAGGAAGACCTTGCGGTCGAGGGCCCGGTGGAACTGCTCGTGGACGAAGTAGCGCTCGAAGAGCGGGAGCTCCTCGCTCTGGCGGTCGTAGTACTCGATGCGGTCGGCCAGCTCCGGGTTGACGGCCATCACGTAGTCGCGGACCTTGTCAAAGAGGTCGGCGTCGTCGATGATCACCCCGCGGAACTCGTCATTCAGCTCCTCGCGCAGCACCCGCACCGCCAGGTCGAGGTCGCGGTAGACGAGGCGGGGCTGATTGGAGCGAGCGACCTCGGCCTCGATGGCCGCCCACTTCTCAGCGAGGGAGACGACGTCGCGGCTCAAGTCCTCTGCCGAGACACCCTCGGCCGCCGTGCGGATGATCACGCCGTGGCGCTCGGGCTTGACCTCGTCGATGATCTTGCGCAGCCGGCGGCGCTCGCCGTCGGGCAGCCGCTTGGAGATGCCGATCGTCGAGGAGTTGGGCACCAGCACCGCGAAACGGCCCGGCAGGGACACCTCCTGGGTGAGGCGCGCGCCCTTGGCCCCGATGGCGTTCTTGGTCACCTGGCAGAGGATCGTCTGGCCTCCGCGGATCATCTCCTCGATGCGCTTGGGCGCGGGGCGACCCTCGACATCCTCTTGGTCGAAGGAGACATCCCCGCGATAGAGCACGGCGTTCTTCGGGATGCCGATGTCGACGAAGGCGAGCTCCATGCCCGGCAGGACGTTCTGGACCCGGCCCACGTAGATGTTGCCGTCGATCTGGTTGGTCTCGTCGGCCTTCTTGGCGACCGTGTACTCGACGAGGGAGCGACCCTCCATGGTGGCGATGTGGGTGGCCTCGGGCGTGGTGTGCACGCACATGAGGTAGCGACCCTGGGCGCGGGTGCGACGCTCGCCGCCGCGGCGACGCCGCCGCGAGCGAGAGCCGTCGGCCTCGCCTTCGGGCGCCGACGCCTCGACGGGGGCCTCGACGGGGCGAGCCGAGGTCGCGTTCGACGTGCGGCCTTGTCCCCCGCGGCCGCGACCGCCTCGGCGGCGCCGTCCCGAGCGCGACCCGCCCGAGGACGCCGCGCCGGGGGCGCCCGCGTTCACCGGGCCGGGCCGGGAGTCGCCGACCTGAGGGGCCGGACGGGTGTCACCGATCTGGGGTGAGGGACGGGTGTCGCCGATCTGGGGCTTAGACGGGGCGGGGCGGGGTGTAGTGGCTTCGTCGGTCACGACCGAGGCTCCTTGGACTCGAGGGGGCGCGACGCGAGGCGGCGCCCGGGCCAGGGCGGACACCGGACGAGCCGGGTCCCGGGTTCACGGCGACGGGGAGGGGCAGGAAGCCCCTTAGCGCTCGGTTGCCTTCACCGGCTGGTCCCACGTCGTCCTCTTCGAGCGGGGCGCTCTGCGCCGCCGCGGCGATCTCCGGGGCGCCAAGACGGCGCCCGCCGGTTCCAGGTTACCCGCCCGCGAGGACCCGACGGCGACCTAGCCCTGGGAGGCCGCGGTCACCGAGCCGGCCGCCTGGGGCAGGTGCAGCGCCGGGACGGGGTGAGCCACCAGGTAGTTGAAGGCCTGCACGACGACCGGCGCCGCCGCGTCCGCACCGTAGCCACCCTCGTCGATGACGCACAGGACCACGTACTTGGGGTGGGCGACCGGCCCGAAGCCGACGAACCAGGAGTTGGGCTCAAGGCCCGGCGCGTTGGAGGCGGTCCCGGTCTTGCCGCCCACCACGAAGTTCGCGAGGTTGAAGGTGGCCAGCTGATGGAAGGGGTAGTAGGCAGTGCCGGCGGGGTCGTTCACAACACCGGTGAGGCCCTGGAGGATCGGGTCGCGCACCCGGGGCGGCAGCGAGACGTGGCCGAGGACCCGGGGCCGGTAGCGCACCACGAGCTTGCCGTGCGGGTCGACGACCGCGGCCGCCACCTCGGGGGCGTAGCGGGTCCCGCCGTTGGCGAAGGTGGCGTAGGCGTTCGCCATCTCGAGCGGCGTGATCGCGGTGGTCCCCTGGCCGAAGGCCATCTCCAGGTTGTCCCCGGTGTACCAGGCGACGTTCGGGAAGGCGAGGGGTGCCTGGGCGTGGAGCTGCTTGCGCACCGCGGGCGAGTCGACCCGTCCGGCGTTCTCGTTGGGCAGGTCGATGGTGGTGAGCTGGTCGAGCCCGTAACGGTGGGCCACGTCCTGGATCGGGGTCTGGCCGTACTTGCCCTGCTGGGACCAGAAGAGGTAGCCCAGGTTGTAGAAGTAGTAGTCCGAGGAGCGGGTGATCGCCTGGGAGAGGTCGATGAGGCCCGAGCCGGCCGTCTCGTCGTCGTGGAAGAGGCAGCCGCTGTGGCCGGTGTTGAGACAGCCGGGCACCTTGTAGACGCCGGTGTCGTCGACCGTCGCCGTCGCCGAGAGGACCCCCGTCTGGAGCTGGGCGGTGGCCGAGATCAGCTTGAAGGTGCTGCCGGGCGTGTAGAGGCCCTGGATCGCGTAGTTGTTGAAGGCCCCGACGTTCAAGAGCTGGTGGAACTCCTTGTTCGAGAGCCCGTTGACGAAGGAGTTCAGGTTGTACGAGGGGTAGCTCGACATGGCCAGCACCGCGCCGGTGTTGGGGTCGAGCACCACGGCGGCACCGTTGATCGCCTGGGGGTGCTTGCCCGAGCGCGGGTCGATCGACAGCCGGTCGGCCACCACCTGGTGGGCCAGCGCCGTGTCGAGGGCCTTCTGGAGGCCCTCGTCGATGTTGAGCACCACGGTGTCGCCGGCCCGGGGCGCGGTCGTCTTGATGGCGCCCAGGATGTTGCCGAAGGCGTCGACCTCGATGGTCTGGGTACCGACCTTGCCGCGCAGGTACTGCTCGTAATAGTTCTCGACCCCGGTCTTGCCGATCGTCGAATTGGTCTGGTAGCCCTGGTTCGGGTGGGCGGCGATCTCGGCCCCGGTGATCGGGCCGACGTAGCCGAGCACCTGGGCGGCCGTCTGGCCCCCCGCGGGGTAGGTCCGCTGGGAGACGTTGATCACGGTCACCCCGGGGAACTCACTGGGGTGAAGCTTCAGGTACTCGACCACCGAGGCGGGGGCGTCCTGCATGATCGGCGCCGGCTGGTACGGGTCGTACTGCAGGTTGTTGAGCGCCGCGTTGATCTTCAGCACGCTCACCCCGGTCAGGGCAGACAGGGCCCCCTTGATCGAGGGATCGAGGGAGGCCTCGGCTCGGCTGAGTTGGATCTCGGTGGTGGTGACGTTGGCCACCAGGGGGTGTCCGGAGCGGTCCACGATGTCGCCGCGCGGCGCCGGGATGGTCGAGGTGCGCAGCGAGTTGGACTGCACCGTCGCCACCGAGGAGGCGTAGTCGTGGATCTGGAGCATGTAGAGCCGAGCGATCAGCAGGATGAACAGCAGGGCGAAGAACCCCCCGAGCACCCGCCAGCGTCGCTCCGGACGCGCCTGGACCTCCTCGGGTCCGGCGACGAGGTCCCGGATCCCGACGGTCCGCTGCTCGTTGATCTGGCGACCTCGGCCCCGGAAGGGATTGAGCGAGACCCACGGGCGCCAGAGCCGCGACACCGCCGGGCCAGTGGGACGACTGCGCCACGAGCCTCGCTGGCGCGGGCTCATCGACGTCCCCCGTCGAGGCGCCCGATCGCCCTCGCGACTCTCGTCAGCGGGCGGGCGATGAGGAAGAAGGCCAGCGCGTTCACGAGCGCCATGCGCAACACGCTGCCGCGCCAGAGGTTGAAGTCGAGAGCCCCGGCGCCGAGGATGACGTAGAGCAGCGGGGCGGCGAGCCCGCCGCCGGCGGCGAGCACCGGCGTCACCCACCACGCCGCCGAGTCGAGGTCGCCGACACCTTCGCGCCCGAGGCGCGAGGCCACGTAGCCGAGGACCATCGCGACGATCACGCTGAGCCCGAAGGGGGTGACCTGATGGGTGTCGAGCAGCAGGCCGGTCACGGCGCCGCCGAGGAGCGCGAGTCCGGTGTAGCCCGCCAGGCCCAGGCAGAGCGGCCACAGCCACACGAGCATCACGACGGTCCCCGCCACCCGCAAGGAGGAGAGGACCGACAGCTGGAGCGCCTCGACGATGAGGGAGGCGACGAGGAGCGGGACGATCGCCCGACTCACGTGGAGGGCTCCCAGAGCACGACGTCGACGTAGAGCAGGTGGGCGAGGTCGGCCGACGGCTCGACCACGAGGTCGTAAGTGGCGGCGCCGGGCGTGAGGTTGACGGCGCTCACCGTGGCGACCGGTAGTCCCGGCGGGAAGAGTCCACCTTGCAGACTGTCGGTCGAGAGAATCGTTCCGGGCTTGAGGCTGGTGGTGAGCGGGACCGACGAGGCGCCCAGCGCGTTGTTGACGCCCCGGCCCGAGATCACCAGCGAGGAGGTGCCCTTGCCCCAGGTCACACCGACCTGGGAGGCGGTGTCGGTGATGAGGCGCACCGTCGCCGAGTGGGCCCCGGTTCCGATCACCGTGCCGATGAGCCCGCCGTTGCCGACCACCGGCATGCCCACCAGGACGCCGTCCGCGCGCCCCTTGGAGATGTCCACCGTGGCGGCGAAGGTGGTCGGGGCGACGGTCGTGACCTGGGCGGCCACCGTGGGCAGGGAGCCCACGAAGGGGACGTTCAGGGCCGAGGTGATCTGACCCAGCTGCCGCTCGAGCGCCCACACCTGGTTGGCCCGCTGCTCGGCTCGGCCCAGCTGGTAGCGCAGACGCTGGTTCTGGGCCACCACGTCCGAGTAGTCGATGGCCCCAGAGAAGAAGTGTCCGATCGGGCGCGCCACGAGGTTGACGGTCCACGCGAAGGGCGCGACGACCGCGTTGGCCGCACTGCGCAGTCCCGAGACGACTCCCCCACTGAGATAGAGAAGGGTGACAAGCACCGTCGCGGCGACGGCCGCCGTCCAGAGGCGCCGCCGCGGCCGATTCGACGCCACCGCTTACCGCGACGGGCTGGTCTTGAGCATCCGCGAGAAGGCGTCGAGCTCCTCGAGGCACATGCCGCTGCCGAGGGCCACGCAGTTGAGCGGGTCGTCGGCCACGATGATCGGCATGTTGGTCTCGAGCTGCAGGCGCTGGGAGAGGCCGTGCAGCAGGGCACCGCCGCCGGTGAGCACGATCCCCTGTTCCATCAGGTCACTCGAGAGCTCCGGCGGCGTGCGGTCGAGCGTCACCTTCACCGCGTCGACGATGGCCTGCACCGGCTCCTCGATGGCCTGGCGGATCTGCTCGGTCGAGATCACGACCGTCTTGGGCAGACCGGTGACCAGGTCCCGTCCACGGATCTCGGCGCGGATCTCCTGCTCGAGAGGGTAGGCCGAGCCCAGCTGGATCTTGATCTCCTCGGCGGTGCGCTCACCGAGGGCGAGCTGGAACTCCTTCTTGACGAAGGTGACGATGGCCTCGTCGAGCTCGTCGCCACCGACCCGGATCGACTGGCTCGTCACGATGCCACCCAGGGAGATGACGGCGACCTCGGTGGTGCCACCACCAATGTCGACGACCATGTTGCCCGACGGCTCGTGGATCGGCAGCCCCGCCCCGATCGCGGCGGCCATGGGCTCTTCGATGATGTAGGCCTTGCGTGCTCCGGCGAACTCGGCGGCCTCCATGACCGCGCGCTGCTCAACCCCGGTGATGCCCGACGGGACGCAGATGACCATCCGCGGCTTGGCGAAGCGGCGCTGGTGGACCCGGTGGATGAAGTAGCGCAGCATCTTCTCGCAGATCTCGAAGTCCGCGATGACCCCGTCCTTGAGCGGGCGGATCGCCTGGATGTTCGACGGCGTGCGTCCGATCATCCGCTTGGCCTCGGCGCCCACCGCGAGGGGCTTGCCGTCCTTCACGTCGACGGCCACCACCGACGGCTCGTTCAAGATGATGCCTCGACCGCGCACGTAGACCAGGGTGTTGGCGGTGCCGAGGTCAACCGCCATGTCGCGGCCAAGGACTGAGAAGCGACTGTCAACCATGGGGAACCCTCTGCGGACGGCCTCGGGGCGCCGCACCACCCCTTCAGGCTAGGCCATCGGGGGGGCGCAGCGAAAGCGCCTCCCGTCAGCCCAGGTCGGGAAAGAAGATCGCGATCTCTCGCTCGGCCGACTCGGCCGAATCAGAGCCGTGGATCAGGTTCTCCGACATGACCAGGCCGAGGTCCCCACGGATGGTGCCCGGGGCCGCGTCGAGGGGGTTGGTGGCGCCCATCGTCGTGCGCACGGCCCGCCAGGTCTCACCGGGGCCCTCGACCACGGCCACCAGGACCGGGCCGCGCGTGATGAAGGAGACCAAGCCCTCGTAGAAGGGCTTGCCGACGTGCTCGGCGTAGTGGCGCTCGGCCACCTCGCGGGTCAGCGTGCGCAGCTCGGCGGCCACGAGGCGAAGGCCGCGGGCTTCGAGGCGAGCCAGGATCTGGCCGGTCAGGCCCCTCTCGAGCGCGTCGGGCTTGGCGATGATCAAGGTGCGATCCACGGCTGGCCAATCTAACAGCGTCAGCGACGGTGCCCGTCGGCGAGACCGAGCACCGCGGCGCGGACCTCCGCGACGAGATAGAGGCTGCCCGCGGCGACGATGAGGTCGTCGGGGTTCGAGCGCTCGCGCGCGTGCGCGAGCGCCGCTCGCGCGCTCGGGTGCACCATCGCCCGGCCCCCGAGGCGCGTGACCGTCGCGGCCACGCGCTCGGCGCTCTGGGCCCGTGGGCTGTCCGGTTCGCAGCAGTGGAACTCGACGAAGCCGACCGCGACGAGGGGCTCGACCATCTGCTCGACGTCGCGCTCGGTCAACATCCCCAGGATGCAGCGGCGCTCCCCCTCGACGGCGAAGGCCTCCTCGAGGGTCGAAGCGAGAGCCCTCATCCCGGCCGGGTTGTGGGCCCCGTCGACGAGGATGACCGGCTGGTGGGCGACCACCTCGAGCCGGCCGGGCATGCGGGCCTGGGCGAAGGTCGAGCGCACGGCCTCCTCGCCGAGGGCCCGGCCCACGAAGGCTTCGGCCGCCACCAGCGCCGTCGCCGCGTTGACGCCCTGGTGGGACCCGTGCAGCGAGAGAGCCACCTCCTCGTAGGAGGCGTACGGCGTGCGCACGCTGATGAGCCGACCGCCGACCGCCAACTCGTTGGACACCAGGTCGAACTCCTCGCCGAGGCGCCAGAGCTCGCTGTCGAGCTCGCGGGCCCGGCGCTCGACGATCTCGGCCACGATGGCGTTGGTCGTCCCGAGCACGGCTCTCCCACCGGGCCGCAGGATCCCCGACTTGTCCTCGGCGATCGCGGCGATGGTGTCGCCGAGCAGCCCCACGTGGTCGAGGTCCACGTTCGTCAGCACGCTGACGACGCCGTCCACCACATTGGTCGAGTCCCAGGTCCCCCCGATGCCCACCTCCACCACGGCGACGTCGACCCCCTCGTCCGAGAAGTGCAACAGGGCGGCGGCCGTGAGCAGCTCGAAGCGGGTGAGAACGGTCCCGGTCACCTCCTCGACGTCGCTGAGGCGCTCCAGCAGCCCGCGGAGATCCTCGTCAGCGACCGGCTGGCCGGCGACCGCGATGCGCTCGTTCACGGCGTGCAGGTCCGGACTGGTGTAGGTCCCCACCCGCAGGCCGGTGGCCGCCAACAGCGCGCTCGTCAGGGTCGAGGTGGTCCCTTTTCCGTTGGTCCCCGTGAGGTGGACGACCGGGTAGTCACGCTGGGGGTCGGCCAGCGCCGCCAGCGTGGCCCGGACGGGCTCGAGCGTCGGCGGGACCTGCCGGTTGGGCGCGACCCTCTCGTAGTTGACGTGGGACTCGAGCCAGTCGAGCGCCTCGCCGAGGCGGGCGAAGCGCACGGTCAGCTCGCGCGACGGGTGCGCGAGGTCTTCCTCATCTCGTAGAGGGGCTCGGCCTGTCCGCGCACCGCGGCCGCCGAGACGACGCAGCGCGACACGTCCGAGCGTCCGGGCACGTCGTACATCGGCTCGAGCAGGACGTGCTCGAGGATCGAGCGCAGGCCGCGCGCGCCGGTGCCGCGCTCGAGGGCGAGGTCGGCGATGGCCTCGAGGGCCTCCTCCTCGATCACCAGCTCGACCCCGTCCATCGCCAGGACCTGCTGGAACTGGCGCACCAGCGAGTTCTTGGGCTCGGTCAGGACGCGGATTAGCATGTCGCGATCGAGATTGCGCACCGCGCCGATCACCGGCAGGCGCCCGATGAACTCGGGGATGAGCCCGAACTTCATGAGGTCCTCGGGCAGCACGTGGCGGAACAGCTCGATGTCCCCCGACCGCCGCGACTCCACCGGGGAGTTGAAGCCGATCGACTTCTTGCCGAGACGACGCTCGATGATCTCCTCGAGTCCCGCGAAGGCCCCTCCGCAGATGAACAGGATGTTCGAGGTGTCGATGGTGATGAACTCCTGGTGGGGATGCTTGCGACCACCCTGAGGAGGCACGGAGGCGACCGTGCCCTCGAGGATCTTCAAGAGGGCCTGCTGGACCCCCTCGCCCGAGACGTCGCGGGTGATCGAAGGGTTCTCGGCCTTGCGCGCGATCTTGTCGATCTCGTCGATGTAGATGATCCCGCGCTCGGCGCGCTTGACGTCGAAGTCGGCGGCCGAGAGGAGCTTCAAGAGGATGTTCTCCACGTCCTCTCCGACGTAGCCCGCCTCGGTCAGCGCGGTCGCGTCGGCGATGGCGAAGGGCACGTTCAGCATGCGCGCCAGGGTCTGGGCGAGGAAGGTCTTGCCGCATCCGGTGGGTCCGAGCAGCAGGACGTTGGACTTGGCGACCTCGACGTCGTCGTCGTGCAACGGGCCGTTCTGGATCCGCTTGTAGTGGTTGTAGACGGCGACCGAGAGGATCTTCTTCGCCTCGGCCTGGCCGATAACGAACTCGTCGAGGAAGGCCGAGATCTCCCGCGGCGTCGGCAGCTCGTCCAGCACGAACTCCGGACGGTCGCCGAACTCGTCGGCGATGATGTCGTTGCACAGCTCGATGCACTCGTCGCAGATGTAGACGCTCGGTCCCGCGATGAGCTTCTTCACCTGCTTCTGTCCCTTGGCACAGAAGCTGCACTTGATCAGGTCGCTGCCCTCACCGAACTTCGCCACGCATTCCCTCCGACACGCCGATCGCTAGGACCATGCTAGGGACGCGAGGGCGCTCTGACGGGCACCGTCGCTCGGACGGGCCGGTAGGGCCCTAATCGTCCCGCCATTCCTGGGTCCCGCCCGGGTCAACGCCGTCCGTCTCGGCGCGAGGTGCGCCCGTCACGCGTGGCGGCCCCGGCAGGGGGCGTGCCACTCTCAGGGGGGAAGCGAGACTGCCTGGCACCGGCCGGGGCTCGCAGAGCACCGGGAGCCTCACGGACGGGCGGTGATCACCTCGTCGATCAGCCCGTACTGGACCGCCTGCTCCGCCTCGAGGATGAAGTCGCGGTCGGTGTCCTTGGTGATCTGCTCCACGCTCTGACCGGTGTCGGTGGCGAGCATGGCGTTGAGGATGTCCTTCATCCGCAGGATCTCGCGAGCCTGAATCTCGATGTCCGAGGCCTGCCCCCCGACGCCGCCCCAGGGCTGGTGCAGCAGGACTCGCGCGTGGGGCAGGGCGTAGCGCTTGCCCTTGGCGCCGGCGGCGAGCAGCACCGCCGCGGCGGAGGCCGCCTGGCCGAAGCAGAAGGTCGACACGTCGGGCTTGATGTACTTCATCGTGTCGTAGATCGCCAGCAGCCCGGTGATGTCCCCTCCGGGAGAGTTGATGTAGAGGTTGATGTCCTTCTCGGGGTCCTCAGACTCGAGGAAGAGCATCTGGGCGCAGATCAGGTTGGCCACGGTGTCGTCGATGGGGGTGCCGAGGAAGATGATGCGCTCGCGCAGCAGCCGGCTGTAGAGGTCGTAGGCCCGCTCGCCCCGGTTCGAGGACTCGACGACGGTGGGGACGAGGTAGTTCTGGGCTCGGTGGTTCTGGTTCACGCCCACACCTTAGGCGTCGGCGTCCTCGTCGCTTCCGTCCGCCGGAGCCGCCAGCAAGGCCCGGTCGATGACCACTCCCTGGGGATCGACGTAGGTGACGTTCTCGTTCAGCCAACGGGAGGCCTTGAGCTTGGCCACCTCAGCGGAGAAGGCCACGACCCGACCGGTGTCACGCAGGTTCTCACGCAGACGCTCACTCGCCACGCCCATCGACTCGGCGGTGCGGGTGAGCTCGGCCTCGATCTCCTCTTCGGAGGCCTCGAGGCCCTCGACCCGCGCCAGGGCCCTCAGGGCCAGGTCGATCCGCACGGCCCGCTCGGCGTCACGGCGCAAGGTGTCGATCAGGTCCTCGGCCGTCTGGTTGGTGATCGACAGGAAGGTCTCGAGGGTCAGGTTCTGCTCGCCCAGCCGGTGGCCGAGGTCGTGGAGACGCTCCTCGGTCTCACTGTTGATCAGCGCCTCGGGCACCACCTCGGGAGAGACCAGGTCCCCCAGCGCCACGAGCACCGCGTCACGCTGGGCCATCTGGGCCTCGGCGATGCGCATCGCGCGCATCCGCGCCAAGAGGGCGTCGCGCATCTCCTCGACGCTGGCCCACTCGGAGTTCTCCGACACCCACTCGTCCGTCAGCTCCGGCAGCTCGCGCTCCTTGACCTGCTTGAGCTCCATCGTGAAGGTGGCGACCACCCCGCGGTCCATCGAGCCGTTCACCTGGAGGGTCTCGCCCGCCTTCAGCCCGAGGATGAGCTCGTCCACGCCCTCGGTGAGGGCGCCCGAGCCGACCGTGTACATGTAGTCGGCCAGCTCCAGCGGCTCGGCCTCGGTGGCGATCTGCTCGACCTTGAGGTCCATCACGACGAGGTCGCCGGTGACGATCGGGCGATCGACGTCCTTCAAGACGGCGTCGGTCTCGCGCAGGCGGTCGACCTGGGCCTCGATCTCCGCGTCGCTCACCTGGGGCGAGGGGATCGTCACGCGCAGGTCGCCGTAGCCGACCAGGTCGATCTCGGGACGGACCTCGACCTCGGCGCGGAAGGCCAGCGGGCCCTCCTCCTCACCCGCGGTGATGGTGATCTCGGGTTGGGCGATGGGGTCGATCAGGGTGTCGGCGACGGCCCGCGCGTAGAAGTCGGGCAGGGACTCGCGCACCGCCTCCGAACGCAGGGCGGCCGGCCCCCCGAGGTGGGCGACGAGAACGTTACGCGGGACCTTGCCCTTTCGGAAGCCCTTGATCGCGACCCGGCCGGCCAGCGACCGCGCCGCCTGGTCGAGGGCGGACTCCATCTCGGCCTCGTCGACCTCGACGGTCAGCTCGACGCGGTGGTTCTCGAGGGCGGTGGCAGTGGCGCGCATAGGGACCGCCAGCCTACCGGAGGCCCGCCGAGCCCTAAATCATGACCGCCATCGCCTCGGACAGGGCCTGGGCCAGACCCCGATCACCTCGCACGTCGGTCGCCGAGGCCGCGAGCAGGGCCTGGGCCGAGATCCGCCCGGCGCAGCGCCGCCAGAAGAGGGCGACGGGCGTCGTCACCTCGAGATCGGGCTCACGGTGGCGGCTCTCGACGGCCCGGCAGCGGCCGTCGACGACCTCGAGCAGGATGGTCCGGCCCAGGCGTCCCGTCAGGTTGAGCTGGACCATGGTCCCCTCCGGTGGGGCCACGCGCTTACCCAGGACGAAGGGCAGGGCGGCCTCGAACCGGTTCACGACCACCTGCTCGCCCGCGCCGTGGTCGTCGGCCGGCTCGAGCAGGGCGTCGCGGATGTCCTGGAGGTGGATCCAGCTGTCGAGGATGCGCGTCTCCATGAAGCGGTGATAGGGACGCTCCCCCTCCGGGCTCCAGCCCACGACCTCCCACTCCCCCTCGCCGAGCGACCTCAGGTGCGCGAGCGAGGTCGCCGCCGCCTCGCGCAG
Source organism: uncultured Ferrimicrobium sp. (assembly GCA_964449735.1). GTDB lineage: Bacteria > Actinomycetota > Acidimicrobiia > Acidimicrobiales > RAAP-2 > RAAP-2. Next base: position 9,041 of record CAYUZO010000010.1, on the reverse strand, counting down.
GGCGTCGAGGACCGCGAGGCCCGGCTCGCCCCGGTGGGCCTCGACGAAGGCCTCGTTGAGCTCGCCAATGGGGTTGCGCACGTAGTCGGGCCAGGGACCCTCGTGGGCCGGCACCGGCCCGCCGCGCAGCATCACCTCGAAGCCGAGCAGGTGGCTCAGCACGTCGCGCACGCTCCAGCCCGGACATGGAGTGGGCCGGTCGTAGGCCTCGGGTGGCTGGGGCCTGACGACACGGTCGATCTCCCCCCAGGTCTCCTCGAGGGCCTCGACGATCCACTCGTAGGCCATGGCCACCTCCCCGGCGCGAGCCTACGTCGGGCCCTGGCGGCGTGTGCCACGATTTAGACACGGGAAGTAGCGCAGCTTGGTTAGCGCGCCTGGTTTGGGACCAGGAGGTCGCGGGTTCAAATCCCGCCTTCCCGACCCGGAAGAGTTATGCCCGACGACGCCCGAGAGCCAGGCTCGCCAGGGCGAGTCCGATGCCCACCGCGAAGATCGCCGTGCCGAAGACGAACACCTGAGGCGGCGTCCCCACTCGCGACGCCCCGTAGACCCACACCGGGAAGGGCGCGTTGGTGCCGCTGACGAAGTTCGACGTCACGAAGTCGTCGATCGACAGGGCGAAGGCCATGAGGGCGCCGGCCAGGACGCCGGGCATGATGAGGGGCAGGGTCACCAGGCGGAAGGTCGCGAAGGGGCCGGCCCCGAGGTCGTAGGCGGCCTCCTCGAGGGCCCGGTCGAAACCCGACAGGCGCGCCCGGACCGTGACGGTCACGTAGGCGATCGAGAACATGACGTGGGCCAGCACCAGGGTCCAGAAGCCTCGCGCCACGTTGTAGGTCACGAAGAGCCCAAGAAGGGAGGCGCCCATCACGATCTCGGGGGCGGCGATGTTGAGGAAGAGGATCTGCTCGATGACGCCCTTGCCGCGGAACTTGGGCGGCCGGTAGCGCACGAGTGCGATGGCGAGCAGGGTCCCGAGCACCGTCGCGATCAAGGTCGCGAGCAGCCCGAGGCGGATCGAGAGCCAGAAGGCCTGGGTGAGACCGGGCACGTTGCTCCACTCGCGGTACCACTGGAGGGTGAAGCCGTTCCAGGCGAAGCTCACCAGCTGCAGACCGGCGACCACCCGGTTGAAGGAGTAGACGATCATCACGGCGATCGGGAAGACCAGGTAGGCGATGACCAGCCAGGAGTAGGTGGGCAGCACCAGACGCCCGGCCCGGCGGCTCAAGGCGGAGCGGGAGTGGGGGGCGCGCACGCTCACAGGTACTCCTCGATCGTGCGGCTCCCGAGCAGGCGCGCGTAGAGCCAGATCCCGAGCAGGGCCACGGCGAGCAGCACCACCGACAGCGAGGCGCCCCCGGCGTAGTCGGAGTTGATGAGGAAGGAGTTCTGGATCACCGTCCCGATCATCGTGTTGGAGGTCCCGCCGAGCACCTCCTGGTTGACGTAGTCACCGAAGGCCGGGATGAAGGTGAGGAGGAAGGCGGCGAAGATGCCGGGGATCGTGAGGGGCAGGATCACCTTCATGAAGGCGCTGCGACGGTTGGCGTAGAGGTCGTAGGCCGCGTCGAGGACCCGTCGGTCGATCCGCTCGATGGCGACGTAGAGCGGCAGCGCCGTGAAGGGCAGGTAGTTGTAGGCGAGCCCCGCCACCACGGCGAAGCCCGTGCCCAGCACGTGGAAGTTGTTGGGCACCAGGTGGTGATGGCGCAGGAAGCTGACGAAGATCCCGTTGGTCGAGAGGATGAACTCCCACACGAGCGTGCGGATGATGTAGGAGACGAAGAAGGGCACCAGGAGCATGATCAGGAAGAAGTTCTTCCGGGTGCCGCCCCGAAAGGCGATCCAGTACGCGATCGGGAAGGAGACGGCCAGGTCGATGAGCGTGGCCAGGCCGGCGAAGATCAGGCTCGTGACGAACTGGGCGCGGTAGAGGCTGACCTGGTGGGGCAGTTCCCCCCAGTTCCAGGTCATGACGCACTGCCCCGAGGCCGGGCTGCAGGTCTTGAGCGTCATCGTGAGCATCATGAACAGCGGCACGATGAAGAGCAGGGCCAGCCACAGCCCGGCCGGCAGGCTGAGCAGATAGGGCGGGAGTCGTCGAGCCAGCGCCACCAGGCGCCGGCGCCCTACGCCCCCTGGATGATGGGCAGGAACAGGCTGTTCCACGTGTTGATCTCGGCTTGGTTCGTGAACCGGAAGTAGGTCTTGGAGGCCTTGATGCGCGCCGAGTCGGGGAAGACGTCGAGGGAGTTCGCCGTCACCGAGGTGGGCAGCTGGATCTCCTTCTTCATGCTCGCGAAGGCCGCCTTGTTCCAACCCGTCGGGTGGAGCAGCTCCTGCTTGGCCGCCGGGACCGGGCAGACGTAGTCGTTGTAGTACTCCACGACCGACTCGGTCTGCGGGCTGTAGAAGTAGTCCATGAGGACCATCGCGTCACGCGGGTTCTGCGCGTAGAGCGGGATCATCATGTTGTCGGTCCACAACATCGCCCCCTCCTTGGGGAACATCATGACGAGGTTGCGGTACTTCGAGTTGAGGTTCGCCTGGAAGATGTCGCCCGAGTAGCACATCGACACCGCGAGGTCGCCGTTCTTCAGGTGCTGGATGTAGCTCTGGTCGTAGTAGGCGGCCACGATGCCGTCGCTCTTCTGCTGCTGGAGCTTCTTGGCGGCCTTGGCCCAGTCCGACTCGGTGGACGTGGCCGGCTCGACGCCGATGGCCAGCAGGCCCACGTGCCCGAGCTCGAGCGGGTCCGAGAACATGCCGACCTTGCCGGCGTACTTCTTGTTGAACAGCAGCCCGATGCTGTCGCCGGGGTTCTTCACGACGTTCGAGTTGTAGCCCACGGTCGTCCAGCCCGACTGCCAGGCCATGGTGAACTTGTTGCCCCGGTCCCAGGCCGGGTCCTTGATCAGCGGACCGGCGTACTTGTTGAAGTTCGGCATCAGCGCGTGGTCGAGCGGGGTCAGCCAGCCCAGCTCGAGCAGGTAGCCCAGCTCGAAGCTGTTGTTGGTGATCACGACGATGTCGTAGCCGCAGTACTGGCCCGCGGAGAGCGACGGGCGGATCTTCTGGTAGAAGGACGGGTTGTCCTGGATCACCTCGTAGTAGTTGACCTTCGTGCCGGTCGTCTGGGTGAAGTGCTGGAGGATCAGGTGCTTGCCCGACAGCACGTCGATGTAGTACGGCCAGTTGGCGAAGTTGACCTTGTGGTGCAGCTTCTGCTTCGCCCACCAGGCCTTCGTGCCGTACTTCGCGTTCGGCAGGGCCGCGCCAGCACCCGCCTCGCCCATGAGGGCCGCCAGGGCCCCGGCTCCGGCCGCCCCGAGCGCCTGGCGGCGCGTCACGCGCGGCAGGGTCAGACCGCGGAGGAAGGAGGGGTCGAGCCCCTCACCCAGCGTTTCCTCGTGATTACTCATCATTCTCCCTCCGTTGAGAGCTCTTCGGCTGTGACGGGCGCGCTCGGGCGCACCGCGAAGGTGTGCTCGACCGGCCAGGTGAGCTGGACCGACTCGCCCGAGCGCGGCGCGTAGCCCGTGCCCAGGTTCTGGGCGTAGACGGTGATGTCCGTGCCCGAGTCCATGGCGACGATGTACTGGTTGCCGACCCCGGTGAAGGTCGACACGCGGACCGTGCCCTTCAGGGCGTTGTGCCCGGCCTCCACGGCGCTGCCCGAGGGCGCGAGGGCGATCTTCTCCGGGCGCACGCCGACCTTGATCGGCTCGCCGGCCGGGTGCTCGGGCACGCGGGTGCCGGGCACCATCACTCGCTCGCCGTCGTCCAGGTCGACCGCCACCTGTCCCTCGCCCAACTCGTGGGCGCGGCCCTGGAGCAGGTTGGACGCCCCGAGGAAGGTGGCGACGAACTCGGTCGAGGGGCTGTCGTAGACGTCCCGGGGTGAGCCGATCCCCTCGATGCGCCCGTGGCGCATGACGACCAGGCGGTCCGACATGGTCATCGCCTCCTCCTGGTCGTGGGTGACGTACAAGAAGGTGATGCCGACCTCGCGCTGGATGCGCTTGAGCTCGATCTGCATCTGGTGGCGCAGCTTGGCGTCGAGCGCCGACATCGGCTCGTCGAGCAGAAGCAGGGTCGGCTCGTTCACCAGGGCCCGCGCCAGCGCGACGCGCTGCTGCTGTCCGCCCGAGAGCTGGTCGATGCGTCGCTTCTCGTACCCGGGCAGGTCGACGATCTCGAGCATGGCCGAGACCTTGGCCATGGCCCCAGCCTTGGCCACCTTGCGCCGGCGCAGCCCGAAGGCCACGTTCTCGGCCACGCTCAGGTGCGGGAACAGCGCGTAGGACTGAAAGACGGTGTTGACGTCGCGTCGGTAGGGCGCCAGGTAGGTGACGTCCTCATCGCCGATCAGGATCCGCCCCGAGGTCGGCTCCTCGAAGCCTCCGAGCATGCGCAGGGTCGTCGTCTTGCCACAGCCCGAAGGCCCCAGCAGGCTGAAGAACTCCCCCTCGTAGACCGTGAGGTTGAGGTGGTCGACCGCCGTCGCCCCGTCGAAGACCTTGGTGACCGACTCGAGGGTGACGATTGCGCGCCGCTCGCTGGACTGGCTCACCGACTCCCCCACGTACGTGTACCCGTCCGATCCGTCGAGGTCATCGTCGACCCGCTCCGTCCCCACTGCACGCTCTGCCCCCTGGCTCGTCGGCACCTTAGCCCACGGTCGAAGTGGACCAAGAAGCGCCCCCGGGCAGCGCGCTGAACAATCTTCTCGTGGTGCCCCCGGCAGGAGTCGAACCCGCAACCTGACGGGTAGAAACCGTCTGCTCTATCCAGTTGAGCTACAGGGGCCCGGCCTCATCGTACCGAGCGAGCGGCGCCCGGACCCGGTGGGGCCGACGGGGCCCTGTGCCATACTGGAAGGCCTTGGTGGGCGTAGCTCAGTTGGTTAGAGCGCCAGGTTGTGGTCCTGGAGGTCGCGGGTTCGACCCCCGTCGCTCACCCCAGAGACCCGCCGCGTCCCGGCTCGCGCGCGCCGAGTAGATTCCCCGCCGTGGGCCCACTGCGGGCCACCAAAGGGGGCATCATGGCCATCGTCCGAGACAGCTTCTACATCGACGGGCAGTGGGTGCAGGCCTCATCGGGCGAGACCCTGGACGTGAGCGTCTCGGGCACCGGCGAGCTCTACGCCACCGTCCCGGCGGGCACCCCGCAGGAGGCTGAGCGGGCCGTCGAGGCGGCCGCGGCCGCCTTCGAGTCCTGGGCCAACACCAGCCCCAAGGAGCGCGGTGAGTTCCTCAGCCGCATCGCCGAGAAGATCGGCGAGCGCTCCGACGAGATCGCCCTGACGATCGCTCACGAGGTCGGTATGCCGCTGATGCTCGCCAAGGGGATCCAGGCCGGACTTCCCCAGATGACCTTCGGGGACAACGCCCAGCGGGCGATGGAGTACGAGTGGGAGGAGGAGGTCGGCAACTCCACCTTGGTCCGTGAGCCCGTGGGCGTGGTCGTGGCCATCACCCCGTGGAACTACCCCCTGCACCAGATCGCGAACAAGGTGGCCGCGGCGCTGGCGGCGGGCTGCACCGTGGCGCTCAAGCCGAGCGAGGTCGCCCCGATCAACGCCTTCCTGCTGGCCGACATCATCCACGAGGTCGGCCTGCCGCGCGGGGTCTTCAACCTGGTCACCGGGACCGGCCCGGTGGTGGGCGAGGCGATGGTCGCCCACCCGCTCACCGACATGGTCTCCTTCACCGGCTCCACCCGGGCCGGCAAGCGGGTGATGGAGATCGCGGCCCAGCGCGTGAAGCGGGTCTCGCTCGAGCTGGGCGGCAAGTCGGCCAACATCCTGCTCGAGGGTGCCGACCTGGCGACCGCCGTGCCCGACGGCGTCTTCAAGTGCTACCTCAACTCGGGCCAGACCTGCTCGGCCCTGACCCGCATGCTGGTGCCCCGGGGGCGCCTGGCCGAGGTCGAGGACCTGGCCGTCGCGGCGGCGGCCAACCTGCAGCCGGCCGACCCAGTCACCGGCTCGAGCCTGCTCGGGCCGCTGGTGAGCGCGGCCCAGCTCGAGCGGGTGCGGGGCTACATCACCAAGGGCATCGACGAGGGTGCCCGGATCATCTGCGGCGGGGTGACCCCGCCCGAGGGGCTCGAGAACGGCTACTACGTCACCCCCACGATCTTCTCCGACGTGCGCAACGACATGACGATCGCCCAGGAGGAGATCTTCGGACCCGTGCTGTGCCTGATCCCCTACGACACCGAGGAGGAGGCCGTGGCGATCGCCAACGACTCCGTCTACGGGCTCGCGGGCGGCGTATGGGCCGAGTCCGATGAGAAGGCCTTCGAGGTGGCCCGCAAGATCCGCACCGGCCAGGTGGAGATCAACGGCGGGGCTTTCAACGTGGTGGCACCCTTTGGCGGCTACAAGCAGTCCGGTATCGGTCGCGAGCTCGGTCGCTACGGCTTCGAGGAGTTCCTCGAGGTCAAGGCCATCCAGCACCGTTAGGACTGGCCCGCGCGGAGCCCGGGGTCGTGCGCCCCGGCGCCTCGGTCGCGCCACGCCATCGGTGTAGACTCGTGATGCGCCGGTAGCTCAATTGGCAGAGCATTTGACTCTTAATCAACAGGTTCCGGGTTCAAGTCCCGGCCGGCGCACCAAACGAGCCTGAGGGCTCAGTCGCGAAGAGCCAGCTGGGGCCGTCGGGCCAGTCCCGCGAGGGAGAGCCTCTCAGGGGGTGCCGGGCGGCTGATGTAGTAGCCCTGGGCGATGTCGCAGCCCAGGTCAGCCAGACGCTCGAGGGTCGTGACGTCCTCGATCCCCTCGGCGACCACCCGCATGCCCATCTCGTGCCCGAGGTTGATTGTGGCGCGCACCAGCTCCAGGTCGCGGCCTCGCTCGGGGTCCCCGAGACCGGTGATGAAGGAGCGGTCGAGCTTCAGCTCGCCCACCTCGAGACTCGCCAGATAGGCGAGGGAGGTCACGCCGGCACCGAAGTCGTCGATCGAGACCACGACCTCGAGACCGTGGAGGGCCTCGATGACCGCCCGGCTCCTCTCGAAGTCGGCGATGACCGTCGACTCGGTGATCTCGACGACGAGGTCGTGCCCGGGCAGGCCGTGGCGCGCGAGCGTCGAGGCGACCTCGTCGACGAAACCCGGCTCGAGCAGGGTCGTGGCCGAGACGTTGACGGCCACCGCCAGTTCGGTGCCCCGAGCGCGCCACCGTGCCGCCTCGCGCACCGCCTCGTCGAGGACCCAGGTCGTCAGGGGACCGATCAGCCCGGACTCCTCGGCGAGGGGCAGGAACTTCAGCGGGGCGATCATGCCAAATCGCGGGTGGGGCCAACGCACGAGGGCCTCGACGGCCTCGACCTTCCCACTGGCGAGGTCGAGCTGGGGCTGGTAGTGCAGCACCAGGGCCCCCTCCTCGATGGCGCGGGCGAGCTCCTCCACCACGCGGATCTGGCTCTCGTCCCCGTCGAGGGCCTGGTCGAAGAAGACGTAGGGGGCCTTGCCCACCTTGGCCCGGTACATTGCGACGTCGCCGCACCACCGCAGGGCGTTGGACTCCTGGGCGTCGTCGGGAACCATCGCGATCCCCACGCTCGCGCCCACGCTGGCCGTGACGCGCTGGACCGAGATCGGCTGGGCGATCGCCGCCACGAGCTCCTCGGCCAGCCTCTCGGCGTCGACCCGATCGGCGTCGGGCAGGGCCACGGCGAACTCGTCACCCCCGACTCGGGCGACCGTCCCCCGGGGCCCGACGACCTCGGCCAGGCGTGGACCGAGCTGGCGCAGGACCTCGTCCCCCGCCGGGTGCCCGAAGGAGTCGTTGATCTCCTTGAAGCGGTTCAGGTCGACGAAGAGGAAGGCCAAGGTGCGCGGCGCGAGGCCCTCGACGACCGCGTCGTCGAAGAAGCAGTCGAGCACGTAGTCGAGGTGGCGGCGATTCGCGAGACCGGTGAGCTCGTCGGTGTTGGCCTGACGGTGGCGCTCCTCGGTCATGAGGCGCAGTCGGTGCGCCGAGAGGGTGAAGCGCCCTCCGGCCACGACCAGGGTCGCGATGGCCAGAGCCATCGCGACCGGGCTGATCGGATGGGCGTTCCCGAGCGCCAACAGGGCGAGGCTCACGACCGCGGCGACGACCGGGATCCCCATCCCCGAGGCCCTCTCGGCGGCCAGGCGGTCCACACGCTGGGGCGCCATCCACACCGACAGGCTCATCAAGGTCACGCCCACCGGCCAGGCGGCCGGCTTGATCACCGAGGCCAGCTGACTCATCGTGCCGCTCGCGTTGAACAGGTTGAAGGTGTCCCCGGCGACGATCACCGCCAGTCCGAGGGCCAGCACCTGCCACGAACGGGTCCAGCGCCCGGTGAGCAGGACGGTGCCGGCGAAGGTCAGGGCCAGCAGGATCAGGTCTCCGATGGGGTACATCAGGTGGATCGTTGTGACCACGGGCGTGCCGCCCACCAGGTCGATGATGCGGTGGAAGGCGAAGGCGGCGCTGAGGGCGGCCGCGCCGAGTCCGGCGATCGCGCCGTCCAACCAGTTCGGGCGAGCCAGGCGACCGAGGCCGCGCTGGAGCATCGAGACGGTGGCGACGTAGGCGAGCGGGTAGAAGGCGAGAAAGCCCAGGTCGGCCCAGGAGGGGGTCACGGCACCCTGGCCCGCCGTGGTCTCGAGTGTGGAGAGGGCCTGGCCGAGGGCCCAGGCGCCCAACGCCGCGCCGAGCAGGAGCGTCGGGGTGCGGTCGGCCCGTCGACTCAGCCCGCGGCTGAGGCACAGGCCCGCGGCCGCCGCCTCGAGGACGGCCACCCCCCAGCCGGAGAACCAGGTCCAGGCCACCGCGCTCGGGTGGACGACCAGGACGGCCACGTAGGCCAGGGTCAGGGCACCCAGGAGTCCGTAGAGGGCGATCCCTCGCCGACGTCCCCGCTCGGCCGAGATCTCCAGGACTCGGCCCTCGAGCAGGGACGCGCGGCCCTCTCGCGGGGCCCAGGCCCCGGTCCAGCGCAGCGCGTCACGGCGCCCCGCGGCGATGGTCGACATGTCGTGCTCCCGCGTGTCCC
>CAYUZO010000009.1:25941-48851 GCA_964449735.1 uncultured Ferrimicrobium sp. | reverse complement strand
GCCCCCGGCCTGGTCGGCGTCGCTCACGGGGCTGTCGGCGAACCACTTGAGGAGCTCCATGGAGCCTCCCTCGCTGGTGTCCCACCATTGTCCCCCAAGTTCCCCAGTCCTCCCTAGGGCCGTACGTCATCGGACACCGTGCGGGGGCCAGCCGGTAGACTGGTCCCTCAGAGGCCGGGTGGCTCCCGGCGTTCGCATCCGGACCTCGGACGCGAAAGGCGTGACCAGAGAGGGTGAGACCAACCTTCGGTTGGACCATATGCCCAACAAGGACCCTTACGTCCTGCGCCACCTTGCCGACGCCCAACCCGAACTGTGGTGGCTGGACTCCGACCCGCTCGAGCCCGCACCCCACTCGGCGTTGATCGGCGAGCTCGGTGCGGACCTGTGTGTGGTGGGCGCGGGCTACACGGGCCTGTGGACCGCGTTGCTCGCCAAGGAGCGTGACCCCAGTCGCGAGGTCGTCGTCATCGAGCAGTACGAGACCGGCGCGGGCGCCTCGGGGCGCAACGGTGGCTTCTGCTCCGCCTCGCTGACCCACGGCTTCAACAACGGACGACGTCGCTTCGCCGACGAGATGGCCGTCATCGAGCGTCTGGGACGGGAGAACCTCGACGAGATCGAGGCCACCATCAAGCGCTACGGCATCGTGTGCGACTTCGAGCGAACCGGCGAGCTGCGCGTGGCCGTCGCGCCGTGGCAGATGCGCGACCTCGAAGAGGAGGTCCGCCTGCGCAACGAACTGGGCGACAACGTCGAGCTGTTGACCAAGGAGCAGGTCCAGGCTCGCGTCCACTCGCCCATCTACGAGGGCGCGCTGTGGGACCCCGACGGGACCGCGATGGTGGACCCGGCTCGCCTCGTCTGGGGCCTCGAGAGAGCCTGTCTCCAGCTAGGAGTCCGGATCTTCGAGAACTCCAAGGTGGAGTGGCTCGAGGACGTGGAGGACGCCGTGCGCGTCCACACCCCCTACGGCGCGGTGACGGCGGCTCGGGTCGCACTCGCCACGAACATCTTCCCGCCGCTCGTGCACGCGGTACGCAAGTACGTCGTGCCGGTCTACGACTTCGCCCTGGTGACTGAGCCCCTGACCCCCGAGCAGCTGGCCAGCATCGGCTGGGCCGGCCGTGAGGGCATCTCAGACTCAGGCAATCAGTTCCACTACTACCGCCTCACCAAGGACCACTCGATCCTCTGGGGCGGCTACGACACCGTCTACAACTTCCGGGGCAAGGTTCGTCGCGAGTACGAGTTCAATCCCGAGACCTACGCCACCCTCGCCTCTCACTTCTTGAAGACCTTCCCCCAGTTGGCCGGACAGGTCCGTTTCACCCACGCCTGGGGCGGGGCGATCGACACCTGCACCCGCTTCTCCCCCTTCTGGGGCACCTCCCACGGTGGCAAGGTCGCCTTCGTCCTCGGCTACACGGGGTTGGGCGTCGCCTCGACGCGCTTCGGGGCCAACACCATGCTCGACCTCCTCGACGGGCTGGACACCGAGCGCACGCGACTGAAGATGGTCCGCAAGAAGCCGATGCCCTTTCCTCCCGAGCCGCTGCGCTGGCTCTTCATCAAGATCACCCAGCGCGCCATCCGGTACGCGGACGAGCACGACGGCCGTCGCAACCTGTGGTTGCGACTCATCGACTCACTGGGACTGGGGTTCGACTCCTAGGTCAGTCCTCCGAACCGTGACTACCCATGAGTCCGGCGATCATGTTCACCACCGTGGGGTCGGTCAGGGTAGTGACGTCGCCCAGGGAACGGTTCTCGGCCACGTCGCGCAGCAGACGCCGCATGATCTTCCCCGAACGGGTCTTGGGCAAGTCGGGCGTCAAGATGATCTGACGGGGCTTGGCGATCGGGCTGATGACCCGCGACACGTGGGCCCGCAGCTCATCGATGACCGGAGCCTGGTCCTTCAAGGCGTCATCAGCCGACAGCTTCAGAGTCACGAAGGCCACGATGGCCTGTCCCGTCGTCTCGTCACTGGCCCCCACGACGGCCGCCTCGGCGACCGAGGGATGCCCGACCAGGGCGTGCTCCACCTCGGTCGTCGAGAGCCGGTGACCGGAGATGTTCATGACGTCGTCGATGCGTCCCAGCAACCACAGGTCGCCGTCTTCGTCCCGCTTGGCCCCATCGCCCGCGAAGTAGACGCCCGGGAAGCGTGACCAATAGGTCTCCTTGAAGCGCTCCGGGTCCCCGTAGATGCCCCGAGTCATCGAGGGCCAGGGGTGGGTGATGACCAGGTAGCCGCCCTCGCCGTTGCCCACCGAGTTGCCGTCGTTGTCCACGACGTCGACCTTGATCCCCGGCAGGGCCCGCATCGCGGCCCCGGGCTTGGTGGCCGTGATCCCCGGCAGCGGGGAGACCATAATGGCGCCGGTCTCGGTCTGCCACCAGGTGTCCACGATCGGGCAGCGGTTGCCCCCGACGTACTCGCGGTACCACATCCAGGCCTCGGGATTGATCGGCTCGCCCACCGTGCCGAGCAGTCGCAGCGAGGAGAGGTCGCGCGACTGGGGCAGTTCGTGGCCCCACTTCATCAAGGTGCGGATCGTGGTCGGCGCGGTGTAGAGGATGGTCGGCTTGAACTCCTCCACGATGCGCCACCAGCGGTCCCGACCACCCGAGTCGGGAAGCCCCTCGTACATCACCTGGGTGACCCCGTTGATGAGGGGGCCGTAGACGATGTAGGAGTGTCCGGTGATCCAGCCGATGTCGGCCGCCGTCCAACAGACGTCGCTGTCGGGCTTCACGTCGAAGACGTAGTGGTAGGTGGTCGCCGCCTGGGTGAGGTAGCCCGCCGTCGTGTGGAAGATGCCCTTGGGCTTAGCGGTCGTCCCCGAGGTGTACATCAAGAACAGGGTGTGCTCGGCGGGGAAGAACTTCGGCTCGTGCTGGTCACTCTGGCGCTCGACCAGGTCGTGCCACCACACGTCGCGGCCCTCCTGCCAGGCCACCTCTCCCCCGGTGCGGCGCACCACGAGGACCTTGGCCACGTCAGGACAGGAGTTGAGGGCCTCGTCGACCGCTGGCTTGAGTGGGCTCGCCGCGCCCCGACGGAAGGCTCCGTCGGCGGTGATGACGAAGCGGCAGTCCGAGTCGAGGATGCGACTCGCCAGCGCCTCGGCCGAGAAGCCCGCGAAGACGACCGAGTGGGCGGCACCGAGACGCACCACCGCGAGCATCGCCACGACCGCCTCGGGGATCATCGGCATGTAGATCGCGACGCGGTCGCCCTCCTTGACACCCAGCTCGCTCAGCGCGTTGGCCGCCTGGTTGACCATCCGCTGGAGGTCGGCGTAAGTAATCGTGCGACTCTCACCCTCGGCGTCGGCGACCCAGTGGTAGGCCACCTTGTCGCCGCGTCCCTCGGCGACGTGGCGGTCGACGCAGTTGACGCTCGCGTTCAACTCGCCGTCGGAGAACCACTTGGCGAAGGGCAGGTCCCATTCGAGCGTGACCGTGGGCTCCTTATGCCAGGTCAGGCGCTCGGCCTGCTGACGCCACCACGAGACCGGGTCGGCATCGGCCTCGGCGTAGATCGACGGCTGCGCGTTCGCTTGCGCGGCGAAGGCCGGGTCCGGCGCGAACTGTCGCGTCTCCTCCAGCCAGGCTTCCAGTTTGGCTTCGCTCATGACGCCCCTCCTCGGACGCCTCGCGTCCGCCTCTTGCTGTGTCAGCCCTCAGCCGACAGTACCCCTCGACAACGAAGAATTAAATCGCCCCAAAACGCCAGCAGCGCCCTAGCCGGATGGCTGGGGCGCTGCTGGCGGTTGGGTCCGGTGGCTTCCCACCAGTGAGCAACACCCTAGCCGCGCGGGCCGACCGGGAACACCACCTTGCCTGCCGTGTCATTCATGACCCCAGCCAGGGAGGCGTACCAGGCGGCGACCGCGGTCGCCAGGCCGGTCCAGCCACCGATGTGGGTGGCGGTCACGTGACCGGCTCCCCAGGCCCCAATGGTCAGGAAAATGAAGGTAATCGACAGCAGGACGAAGACCAAGAGGACGGCATTCGAGGTCTTGGTCGCCGCAATGGTCATGTACAGCGTGAAGATCGTCCAACCCAACAGGAAGATCCCCACCGTGTCCGCGCCCCCTCCAGGGAGGCCGAACTTGTTGAGTGCGTAGAAGGCCAGCCAGAAGGCCCCGTACGACGTGAATGCCAGCGCGCCGAAGGTGTTCTTGCGAACGAACTCCCACATGCCAGCCGCAAACTGCGCAATTCCCCCGTAGAAAAACGCCAGCCCCAGGGCGGCCATGACGCCGGCGCCCTTCCAGAGATTGGCGTTCGCACTGCTCAGAGCGAACGTGGTCATTGCGAACCCGGCGAGTCCCAGAGGACCGGGGTCCGCGACTTTCTGTTCTGCCATCTTCTTGCCCCCATTACAGGTTTGTGCGGGCCGTCGCGGTGACGGCTTGTCCAGATTTAACACCCTCGTGACACTGTGTGTGGGGACCATTTGCGCCGGCCTCAGGTGACACCGCGGAGGCCAGAAGACCGCTCGGTATGGTCTATTTCTCCTGCTTGACGTGGAGAAACTATTTCATCATGCCGGCTGCGGTGATGGCGTGTCGAGCGCCGTGCGAAAGGTGGCGACGGCCTCTTCGAAGCTCTCGGGCGTCGCCCCCTCGAGCAGGAGCCGCACGAGCGCCGATCCGACGATCACCCCGTCGGCGACAAGGGCCGCTTCGGCCGCCTGGTCGGGGGTGGTGATGCCGATCCCCACGTAGACCGGCAGATCGCTGACGGCGCGCACCTGCTCGACGACCCGCGGGGCCGCACCGAGGTCGGCCGCCTCACCGGTGACCGCCATCCGCGCCGACGCGTAGACGAAGCCTTGCGAGGCGTCGGCGACCCTTCGGACTCGGGCGCTCGGCGTCGACGGAGCCACCAGAAAGATCGTGGCGAGATCCTCCTTGGCACTCGCCTCCCGCCACTCCCCCGCTTCCTCGAGGGCGAGGTCGGGAACGATCGTGCCGAGGAACCCGGCCCCCGCGAGACGCCCGGCCACTCGCTCGAGTCCATCGTGATGCAGAAGGTTGAAGTAGGTCATCGCGACGACGGGTCCGCTCGGGCGGGCCGCCGCCAGGTCCTCACAGATGGAGGTGACCGTCACGCCCCTCGCTAGCGCCCGCAGGGACCCCTCCTGGATGACGGGTCCATCCATCATCGGGTCGGAAAAGGGGATCCCCACCTCCACGAGGTCCGCCCCGGCGTGAAAGGCCGCTTCGACGTAGCGGGTCCAGTCCTCGCTCAGTCCACCGACGACGTACGGCACGAGAGCCTTTCGCCCGCCCTCGCGCAGGGCCCTCAGCCGGGCCTCCAGGCCGGTCACTGCTCGCCTCGCAGCATCGCGCGCACCTGGGCCACGTCCTTGTCGCCCCGGCCGGAAAGGTTCACCAGCACCGTCGAGCCTGCAGGGATCGCCCGCCCGGCTTCGCGCGCCACCCACGCCACGGCGTGGGCGGTCTCGAGGGCGGGGATGATCCCCTCGGTCTCGCTGAGCAGCTCCAGCGCCGGGATGACCTCCTCGTCGCCGATCGCCACGTACTCAGCCCGTCCGGAATCGGACAGATGGGCGTGCTCGGGCCCCACACCGGGGTAGTCCAATCCCGCGGAGATGGAGTGGGCCTCTTCGACCTGACCGAACTCGTCTTGGATGATGAGTGAGCGCATTCCGTGCAAGACGCCCGGGCTGCCGATCCCTACCGCTGAGCCGCCAGCCGCCTCCACCCCGACCAGGCGCGAGGCGCCCTCGGCGAAGCCGGCGAAGATCCCGGCCGCGTTGGATCCGCCTCCCACGCACGCCACCACGAGGTCAGGTTCCCCGGCGCCGAGTTGGACCATCTGGTCGCGCGCCTCCTGGCCGATGATCGACTGAAACTCCCGCACCATCCACGGAAAGGGGTGAGGTCCCATCACCGACCCGATGCAGTAGTGAGTGTCGCCCACGCAGGTCACCCACTCACGCATGGCCTCGTTGACGGCATCCTTGAGCGTGCGGCTGCCCGAGGTGACGGGCACGACCCTCGCCCCGAGAAGCTCCATGCGAAAGACATTGAGCTCCTGGCGCTGGGTGTCGACCTCGCCCATGAATACCGTGCACTCCAGGCCCAGACGGGCGGCCGCGGTGGCCGTCGCGACGCCGTGCTGACCTGCTCCGGTCTCAGCGATGACCCGGCTCTTGCCCATCCGGCGGGTCAGCAGCGTCTGTCCAACAACGTTGTTGATCTTGTGGGACCCGGTATGGGCGAGGTCCTCGCGCTTGGCGAACAGACGCAGCCCGAGTCGCTCGGAGAGCCGCTCGAGTGGGGTCACTGGCGTCGGACGACCGGCGAAGAGGTGCAGCACTCGGCGATACTCCTCCACGAAGCCGGGGTCGGCCCACGCCTCGGTGAAGGCCTCTTCCAGCTCGAGGCACGCTGGCATGAGCGCCTCGGGGACGAACCGTCCCCCGAACTGCCCGAAGCGCCCGCGCTCGTCGGGCCGTCCCATCACCTGTTCGCTCACCGCCTACCCCTTCACTTCAAATGCCCGACGCGCCTCGCGCACAAAGTCCACCACACGCTGGGGATCCTTCCGACCCGGCGAGGACTCCACACCGGAGGCGACGTCCACGCCCCACGGGTCCAGTCGCTCGATGAGCGCGCCGACCGAGTCCGGAGTCAGCCCTCCCGCAGCGATCACCCTTGTCCCCTCCCCCAAGGTTTCGTAGCCCTCCCAGGAGTGGGCACGGCCACTGCCCGGGACCGGACCGTCGAGGAGCAGGGCGTCCGCTCGCGGGTTCTGGGGCTCGGGCGAGGCGGGCCCGCCGAGAGAGATCGCGTGGATCAGACCGACTCCCTGACCTCGCACCAGGTTCTCCATCGCGGGCTCCAGGCTGCCGTGGATTTGAATGGCGTCAAAACTGCCCGTCGTGAGGGCCCGCTCGACGAGCTCCTCCTCCCCCGATCGCACGACCCCCACCCGCACCCGATCGCTGGTCACGGAGGCGAAGATCTCCCTCGCGCGGGCCACGCTCACATGGCGCACCGAGGCGGTGAGGATCACGCCGACCGCATCGGCTCCCGCGCTCAGCGCCAGCGCCGCATCCTCAACGTTCGTCACGCCGCAGATCTTGACCAGTCTCTCGAAATCCCCAAGGTCAGCCACGGCGCGGCACCCCGCACAGCACCTGAACGGCCTTCGTGCGGTCGGACTGGCGGATCAGGCTCTCGCCGATAAGCACGCCGTCGAACCCCGCTTCAGCGGCCCGCTCGACGTCGTGTCGATCGCGCAGTCCCGACTCGGCGACCCGCGTCACCGTCGAAGGGAGCGCACGAGCGACGCGGGCCGCCCGGTCCGGGTCGACCACGAAGGTGTGCAGGTCGCGCTGATTCACCCCTATCAGGTCGGCGCCGACCTCGAGGGCGCGGTCGGCCTCGGCTTCGTCGTGGACTTCGACGAGGGCCTCCAAGCCCACCGACCGCGCAATCTCGTGCAGCAGTCGGAGCTCGGCGGGGTCGAGCGCCGCCACGATGAGCAGCACCACACTCGCGCCCATCTCGGCCGCGTCGAGCACGTCATGAGGGCTCACCGTGAAGTCTTTGCGCAGGATCGGCACCTCGACAGCCGCACGGGCCTCGCGTAGGTCCCTCTCCGACCCACCGAAATGCGCCTCATCGGTGAGCACCGACAGCGCGACGGCGCCGCCGGCGACGTACGCGCGAGCCGTCTCGCTCGCGTCGATCCCCGCGTCGATGTCGCCGAGACTCGGCGAGCGACGCTTCACCTCCGCGATCACCCCGACCGAGGGACCCGACAGAACCGCGCGCAGCGAGGGCACCTCCACCGAGAGCATCTCCGCGCGGGGCTCCCAGGGTTCGTTCCGAGCCGCGGCGCGGGCCCGGTGCGTCGCGATGATCGCGTCGAGGTAGGTCGCGGCCATCGACGAATCGTACTGGCGAGCTTCGGGTGCTCCGACGGGGACGGCTAGTTTGTGGCCCATGTCGAGCGACCCCTCCCGCGCCGCCGACGACTTCGCGCCGAGGGTCCTGCACCCGCTCGTGGCCGGCACCGACCTCGAGCGCGAAGGGGCCCGCCAGGCTCTCGGAGAGATCCTCGCCGGACGAGTCGATCCCGTCCTCATCTCCAGCTTCCTCACCGCCCTGACCGCCAAGGGCGAGACGGCGGCCGAGATGACCGGGTTCATCGACGCCATGGTCGAGGCCGCCCAGACCTTCGACATCGGCGAGGAGCCGATTGACATCGTGGGCACCGGTGGTGACCAACTGCACACGGTCAACCTGTCCACGATGGCCGCGCTGGCCGTCGCGGGCTGTGGGGTCAAGGTGGCCAAGCACGGCAACCGAGCCGCCTCCTCCTCGGTAGGTTCAGCCGACCTGCTGGAGGCCCTCGGCGTGCGTCTCGACGCCCCGGCCGAGGTCGTCAGGAACTGCGTCGACGAAGCCGGGATCGGCTTCCTCTTCGCCCCGACCTTCCACCCGGCGCTGGGCTACCTCACGCCGATCCGCCGGGCGCTGCGCTTTCGCACGGTCTTCAACGTGCTCGGCCCCATGGCCAATCCCGCCCTCGTGCGCCGATCGGTGATCGGCGTCTCCTCACCGACGCTGCTCGCCTCGATGGGCGAGGTGATGCGCGCGCGTGGGGTCCGCAGAGCCTTTCTCGTCACCGGCGACGACGGGCTCGACGAGCTCTCCCTCGGCGGTCCCTCCACCCTCGGCGAGGTCGCCGAGGGCGAACTCACTGTCCGGCGCCTGGACGCCCCCGCCGAGCTGGGGCGTCGCCACGGTGTCGCCTCCTTGCGAGGAGGAGACGCGACCGCGAACGTGGCCGCCATGCGGGCCTTCCTCGAGGGAGCGCCTGGCGCGGTGTTCGACGCCGCGTGCGCCAACGCGGCGCTAGCCCTGATGCTGGCCGGCAGCGCCCGAGACCTCAGCGATGGCTTCTCCCAGGCGGCCGCCTCGGTCGAATCGGGTCGCGCCGGCGAGGCGCTCGATCGCCTCATCGAGGTATCGAACGCCTGAACCTCAGAGGAGCCGCAGGTCCCTCTTGTACCACTCGGCGTTGGCGACGTAGGAGCCGGCGCCCTCTTGGATGGCGGCCACGTCACTCGCGTTCTCGCGGATCGAGGCGGGCACTCCCACGGCCAGCGCTCGCTCGGGCACGACGGTGCGATTGCGCACCACCGCGCCGGCCGCCACCGTGGCGCCGGTGTGCACGTGCGCCAAATGCAGGACGACGGACCCGCTGCCCACGAGGGCGCCGTCGTGGATGACGCAGCCCTCCAGGTGGGCGAGGTGGCCGACCACGCAGTCGTCGCCCACCACCGTGGGGAACTCGGCGACCGCGTGAACCACGCACCCGTCCTGGATCGAGGTCCGCTCGCCGATGATGATGGTCCCGTAGTCGCCGCGCAGCACCGCGCCGGGCCAGATCGACGAGCCCGCCCCGATGCGCACGTCGCCGATCACCACGGCGTCGGGATGGACGAAGGCGTCCGGGTCGATCGTGGGCGTGCGCTCACCCAGGGCGTAGACGGGCATCGGGCCTCCTAGTGACTCAGCCACGAAATTAACTGGTAGATCCGCCAGACGAGGTAGATGGCCGTGGCGACCAAGAACAACCGCCAGCGCCAGGGCATCGGCTCACGGGGCGCTTCGGCCACGCTCTGGCCGCAGACCTCGCACACCTCACCCTCGACGGGCCGGTCGCACGTCTCACACCAGCGAGCCATCGCTACTCGGCGCGGACCCTCACCCGGATCGGCGAGGTCCCCAGATCGAATCGCTCGCGAAGCGAACGCTCGACGTAGCGAAGGTAGGTCGGGGCCAGGCGGCCCGAGATGAACAGGGTGAAGGTGGGCGGCTCGGTCGCCCCCTGGACCGCGTAGCGGATCTTGCCGGTGGGCGAGGGCTGGTAGATCTGCAGGTCGCGGATCGCCCGGTTCAAGGTGCCGGTCGGGACGCGCTTGGTGTAGTCCGCGGCCGCGTGGGACAGCGCGGGCAGGATCTTGTGCATCCCTCGCCCCGACAGGGCCGTCGTCTTGATGACCGGCGCGTCGCCGAGGAAGGCCAGGCGGTCGCCCACCGTGGCGAGGACGACCTCTCGCTCCTCAGTGGGGATCAGCTCCCACTTGTTCAAGATGATGACGGCCGGGCAACCGGCCGCCGAGATGCGCTCGGCCAGGCGCTGGTCCTGGCCGGTCGCCCCCACGGTCGCGTCGATCACGAGCAGGGCGATGTCGGCCCGGTCGAGGGCGTCGAGGCTGCGCAGCACCGCGTAGGTCTCCAGTCCGGCCTCGGTCCGCGCACGCCGGCGCATTCCCGCCGTGTCGATGAACCGGATCGGACCAGCCTCGGTCTCGACCACGGTGTCGACGGCGTCGCGGGTGGTTCCCGGCATGTCGTGGACGACGGAGCGGTCCTCACCGATGAGGCGGTTGAACAGGGTCGACTTGCCGACGTTGGGCCGCCCCACGATGGCGACGCTGAGCTCGCCGTCGGCCGCGCCCTCGGGGGCCTCGGGATGACCGGTCTCCTCGCCGAGCAGCTCGACGATGCGGTCGAGCAGGTCGCCCGCGCCGCGTCCGTGCAGGGCCGACACCGCGACGGGCTCTCCGGCCCCCAGGGAGAGGAAGTCCCAGATCGAGCCCTCGTGGGCGGCGTCGTCGACCTTGTTGGCCACGAGCAGGAGGGGTCGGCCGCTGCGACGAGCCCAGCGGGCCGCCTGGCGGTCCTCCTCGACGGGGCCGGTCGCCACGTCGACCACGAGGAGCACCAGATCGGCTTCGCGCAGCGCGGCGTCGGCCTGCTCGGAGACCTTGGACTCCAGCTCGTCGCCCGCCTCCAGCCACCCACCCGTGTCGATCACGTCGAAGCTGCGCCCGCCCCACTCCACCTCGACGCGCTTGCGGTCGCGGGTCACTCCGCGGTGCTCTTCGACCACGGTGACCCGTTGGCCGGCCAGACGGTTCACGAGCGAGCTCTTGCCGACGTTGGGGCGACCGACGACTGCCACCTGGGGCCGACTCACCGCGCACCGCCTCGGGCGCTCTCCACGGCCTCGCGCAGGTCCCGGCCGGTGGTGGGCACGACCGTTACCTCTCGGGGCAGGTCGGCCAGGGTGAGCCCATCGAGGAACCGGTCCTCGTTCAAGCAGACGTCCGGGATGAGGCAGGCAGTACCGTCGTCGAGCTCGCCCAGGGCGCGCGAGAGGTCCGATCCGGTGAGCAACCCGGCCACCTTGATGTTCCCGCCAAAGAAGCGGTTCGTCACCGGCACCACTGCCACGTCATCGAAACCCTCCGAGCGCAGGAGCTCCTCGAGCAGCGGGGCGGCGTACTCCCCCGTCAGGACGGCCAGCGGCCCCGAGGCCGACGTCGTCTCCCGGGTCGAGCGCTCGGCGCGGTAGCCCCACGCCGGAGCCCCGTCCACCGACTGGAAGAACCCGGTGCCCAAGGTGGCCATCTCCTCGCGGCGTGTGAAGCTCGTCGCGAACGCCTCCACGAGACCCACCCCATTCTCGGCGAGGTCCAAGCCCTCTGGGGCCGCCGGCGGGCGCAGCCCGGCGATGAGGTACAGCTCATCGCTCGCGTGCAGGATGTTCCGCCCCAGGCGCTCGCGAGCGACGTCGGCCCATCGGTGGACCTGCTCGAGGGCCTGGCGGGCCTCCTCGGGCTCGTGGGGTCGCATCTCGGCCTCGGTAGAGAAGTCGCTCACCCCGACGGGCACGACGGTCACGCTGGCCAGGCGGGGATACTCAGTGAGCACGTCGGCGAGGGTGCGGTCCAGCTGAGGGCCGTCGTTCACCTGCGGACAGAGGACGATCTGGCCGTGGACCTCCACACCCGCCTCCAAGAGGGCGCGCAGCCAGCGCAGGCTGGAGGCCCCGCGCGGGTTGCGCAGCATCGAGGCGCGCAGCTCGGGGTCAGTCGTGTGAATCGACACGTAGAGCGGACTCAGTCCCTCGTCGATGACCCGCTCCAGGTCGAGCTCGGTGAAGCGGGTCAACGTCGTGTAGTTGCCGTAGAGGAAGGACAGTCGGTAGTCGTCGTCCTTCACGTAGAGGCTGCGGCGCAGGCCCTTGGGCAACTGGTAGATGAAGCAGAAGCTGCAGTGGTTGTCGCAGGTGCGGATGCGGTCGAACACCGCGGAGTCGATGGCGATCCCCAGCGGGATCCCCTCCTCCTTCGCCACGACCACCCGGCGGTCGAGGGACTCGCCGGGCCGGTGCAGGACGAGCTCGACGCGGGACCCATCGACCAGCTGCTGGTACTCGATGACGTCGGTGGGGGCGTGCCCGTTGACGCTCTTCAGCTCGTCACCCACACGCAGGTCGGCCTGAGCGGCCGGCGAGAGCGGGGCGATCGCGGAGATTCGGGCGCCCGACACGGTGCCAGCCTAGGGCCCGGACACCCCTCACTAGGCTGGCCACGTGAACGTGCAGCGGGTGGTGCTGGCGGCTCCTCGAGGGTTCTGCGCCGGGGTCGAGAAGGCCATCAAGGCCCTCGACTGGATGACCAGAGTGTTCGCCCCGCCGGTGTACTGCTACCACGAGATCGTCCACAACCAGTTCGTGGTCGACCACTTCCGCTCCCTCGGGGTGGTCTTCGTCAACGACGTCGCCGACGTGCCCGCCGGCGCTCCGGTGATGCTGAGTGCCCACGGCTCGCCCCCCCAGGTCGTCGAGGCCGCCCGGGCGAGCGGCGGGACGGTCGTTGACGCGGTCTGTCCCCTGGTGACCAAGGTCCACCACGAGATGAAGGTCCGCTCCCGCAAGGGCTATACGGTCCTCTACGTCGGCCACGAGGGCCACGAGGAGGCGGTGGGCACGATGGCCGTGGCCCCCGAGTCGGTCATCCTGATCGAGACCCTCGCCGACATCGACGCGGTCGACGAGTCGAAGGGCCCCTTCGCACTGCTCAGCCAGACCACGCTGAGCTTCGACGAATGGCAACACCTGCGCGAACGCGTGGAGGAGCGCTTCCCTGACGTCTGGCTGCCCAACCGCTCCGATCTGTGCTTCGCCACCACCAACCGCCAGGCCGCGCTGCGCGCCATCGCCACGGAGGCCGACGCCGTCGTGGTGATCGGCTCGGCCAACTCCTCCAACACGGTGGCCCTGACCAAAGTGGCGGCCTCCGCCGGCTGCCCCCGGGTCCTGCGCGTGAACGGGGTCGCCGACCTCCCCGACGACCTCGAGGGCGTCGTCGCGGTGACGGCCGGCGCCTCGGCGCCCGAGTCGCTCGTCAACGAGGTCCTCGAGGCCCTCGACCCCTCCGAGGGCGTCGATGTACGGTCGGTCACCGTCGAGGACGAGTACTTCCCCCCGCCTCCGGAGCTGCGCGAGGTCCTGCGCGCGATCAACGCCCTGGTGGACCTGGCCCTGTGGACCCCGTCACCCTCCACCTTCGACGGGCAGGCCGACCGGGAGTTCACCGCCGCCGAGGTCCTGAGCACCTCCTCGCGATGACGGGCCCCCGTTCGCGGGGTCGATAGACTGTCTGGCCGACCGCGCCGTGCGCCACGGCACCGACAGCGTCGTCGCGAAGGAGAACCATGGCGGCCAACGACCTCGAAGCCCGTCGGCTCTCGCGTCTACGCGGCTACGCCATCGACCAGGCACTCTCCCGGCTCGAGGCCGAGCGTCCCGGGTTCCAGCCCGAGGAGATCGTCGCCTCGCTCTGCGCCTACGAAGAGGAGGGCAACATCGGGGCCGTCCTCGACAAGATGCCCGCCTCCATCGACGGACGGCCCTACACGACCTTGGTGGTCGTGGACGGGGGCGAGGACCGCACCGCGGAGATCGCCCGCACCTACCCCGACGTCGTGGTCATCGAGTTCCCGGTGAACCTCGGGCACGGAGTGGCCCTCCAAGTGACCTATCGCTGGTGCATCGACCACGGCGTGAAGTACATCGTCACCCTCGACGCCGATGGTCAGAACGACCCGGCGGAGATCCCCGACCTCCTGGCGCCCCTCGTCGAGGACCGGTCCGACTTCGTCGTGGCCAGCCGTCGACTCGGCGTCGACCACACGACCGACCGCTTCCGCAAGCTCGGCGTCCACTTCTTCTCCTTCATCATGAACCGCATGACGGGCGCCAAGCTCACCGACACCTCCACCGGATACCGGGGCCTTCGCGTGTCGATGCTGGCCGACGTCGTCGACCGCCTCACCCAGGAGCAGTACCAGACGGCCGAACTGCTGATCACCTGCTTGAAGCGGGGCTGGCGCGCCAGCGAGGTCCCGACGGTCTGGCACCCGCGCGCCTCGGGCACGACCAAGAAGGGCGCCAACTGGCTCTTCGGTTTCCGCTACGCCAGGGTGGTCTTTGGCACCTGGTGGCGCGAGCGCTAGGAGTCGCGGGCCTCTCGGTAGACCGCCTCGAGGGCTCGACGGAGCTCCTCGCTCTTCTGAGTCACCGCTGAGCGGCTGACGCGTCCTTCCCCCGTCGGAGGGCTGAGGGGCTGGCCCACCACGATCTTGATCTTCACCGGACGCGGCAACCGAGCCCCCGGGGGCAGGGCGTCCTCACTTCCCCAGATGCCCACCGGCACGACCGTCGCGCCGGTGCGTCCGGCGATGAACATCGCCCCGTCCTGCAGGGGCTCCACGGTGAGGCCGAACTTGCGGGTGCCCTCAGGGAACAGCACCAACGCCTCGCCCCGGCGAAGGACCTCGGTCGCAAGGGACATCGACTCGCGGTCGGCGCTGCCGCGGCGAACCGGAAAGGCCCCCAGGCGGCGCAGGACCGGGCCGAGTAGGGGAACCTTGAAAAGGGAGTCCTTGGCCATGAAGAAGACCTTGCGGCGCGAGATGAACAGGGTGAAGGCGAAGTCCACGTTGGAGCGATGGATCGGCGCGATGAGGACCGGCCCCTCGAGGGGGATGTTCTCGACGCCGCTCACCTGGGGTCGGAAGAGGACCTTGGCGACCAGGCGCAGCAGACCCCGCGCGAACCGGTAGATCGGGGTCCACTCGGGGTTCAGTTCGAGAGGCGTGTCCTCAGGCATTCTTCAATCTCCTTGACGACGTCGTCGATCTCTCGGCCGGTCGTGTCGATGACCAGCGCGTCAGGGGCTTGGCGAAGGGGTGAGGCCGCCCGTCCCTCATCGGCCGCGTCACGGCGCGCCAGGGACTCGGCACCCTCCTCGCCGCGCCGACGGGCCCGCTCCTCGGCGCTCGCGGTGAGGAAGACCTTGACGGTGGCCTCGGGGAAGACCACGGTGGTGATGTCCCGTCCCTCCACGACCGTGCCGGTCGGCTCGGCCGCGGCCCACGAGCGCTGACGTTCGACCATGGCCTCGCGCACCGCCGGGATGGCCGCCACCTGAGAGACCGCCACGTTCACCTCCGGGGTGCGAATGGCCTCCTCGACGTCGCGACCCTCCAGGGTGACGCGCGGACGAGTCGTGATGGAGAGCTCGCGCGCCAGCGCCGCGACCGCACCCCCGTCCGTGAGGTCGACCCCCCGCTCGAGGGCCGCCACCGTCACCGCCCGGTACATCGCGCCGGTGTCGAGGAAGGCCCATCCGAGAGCCTCGGCGAGAGCGCGCGCGACCGTCGACTTGCCCGAGCCGGCCGGCCCGTCGATCGCGACCACGCGCCGGCTCATGCGAGGGATGCTAGGTCGTCGAAGAAGTGGGGGTAACTGGTCGCGACCGTCTCGTAACTGGTCAAGGTGGCGCCCCGGCCACAGACCGCGGCCACCGCGGCGGCCATGACCATCCGGTGGTCGAGCCCGGGGTCGTAGGTGAAGTCCCTGAAGGCCGCCGCCGATCCGAGACCCTCGACGTACAGGTCGTCATCCCTAACCCACGCCCGGGCCCCGAGGCCGTTCACGAGCTCCACGCAGCCGGCGAGCCGGTCCGACTCCTTGATCCGCAGCTCACCCACCTCACGGAAGACGCTGAGCCCCTCGGCGGCGGCGGCGGCCACGCTGAGCGCCGGCACTTCGTCGACGCTCGGGATCTCCCGGGCGTGCACCTCGGTGCCGGTCAAGGGTGAGCTCACCACACTCGCCCGCACCCCCCGCTCGAGCGGCTCGAGGCGCAGGCGTGCCCCCATGCGTTGTAGGACCGCGACGAAGCCGATCCTCTCGGGTGAGTCATCCATGGAGGCCACGCTCACCGTCGCCTCGTGATGGATCGCCCCCAGCACGCAGAAGAAGGCCGCCTGGGAGGGGTCGCCGGGGACGCGCCACTGGTGGGCCCGGGGTCTGCCCGGAGTCAGCACCACGCGGCGCCCCTCGCCCTGGTCGCTCGTGTGCACGGTGATCCCGCTCGCCACCAGCATCTCCTCGGTGGTCGCACGGGTGCGCACTGCCTCGCTGACCGTCGTGTGACCGTGGGCACTCAGCCCCGCGAGGAGGATCGCCGACTTGACTTGGGCACTCGGGATCGGGACGGTGTAGTCGATACCGACCAGGTCGTCGCGCCCCTCGACCACGAGGGGCGCCGTCACCCTCTCCCCCTCGCCGCTCACCCCGGCCCCCATGAGTCGCAACGGGGTGGCGACCCGGTCCATGGGACGGCGCGAGAGCGAGGGATCGCCGACCAGCGTGTGACGCCCCGCCACACCGGCCACCATCCCGGCGACGAGCCGCATCGTCGTGCCGGAGTTCCCGCACCACAGCGGACCGGCCGCCGCGCGCAGTCCCCCAGGCGGCCCGGTGACCTCGGTGCGCTCGGGCGAGGACTCGACTCTCGCACCCAGGGCCCGGACGATCGCGGCGGTGGCCGCCACGTCCTCGCCCGGCGAGAGCCCCTCGATGGTGCTTCTCCCGTCGGCCAGCGCGGCGAGCAGGAGGGCGCGATGGGACCCGCTCTTGTCCCCTGGCACGCTCACCTCGCCCACGCAGCGCTCCAGCGCCTCGAGCCGCCTCATCGCTCGCGACTCACGGCGAAGCCCTCGGCCCCGAGCGCCTGGGCGAGCTCCTCCGCCTGGCGCGCGTCGACGGCGAGCAGCAGGGTCCCCCCGACGCCCTCGATGCCGTGGGCGATCTCGATGTCGTAGATGTTGACCAGCATCTCCGAGGCGGTTCGGGTGACGCCGGCGAGCTCGCCCGGTCGGTCGGTGACCGTCACGCGCAGATAGGCGAGGTTCTCCGCCGACAGGGCCCGGCCCGGCAGGGCCCGTCGTGCGTGGGCCGCCGAGCGAAGGGAACCCTCGAGGGTCGAGCGGTCCTCCGCGCCCAGGGCCTCGCGCAGCCCGGCGAGACGCCGCTCCAGCGCCGCCAAGGTCGACACCATGGCCGTTCGGTTCTCCACGAGGATGTCCGGCCAGATCCCAGGGTCCCCCGCGGCGACCCTGGTCATGTCCCGGAAGCCCCCGGCCGCCAGCTGGAGCAGGACGGCGTCCTCCTCGGCGGCCCGCGCCGCCTCGTTCATCAGCGCGCCGGCCAACAGGTGCGGCACGTGACTGGCCAGCGCCACCAGGCGGTCGTGGTCGTCCGGCGAGACGGCCACCACGTTGGCGCCAACCTCGCGCAGGTAGCCGTGCAGGCGCGAGTAGGTGTCGGGTTGGGTGCGAGCGGTCGGCGTCAGCACCCAGGTGCAGCCCTGGAAGAGATCCGCCCGCGAGCCGGCGATGCCGCGCTTCTCCGAACCGGCCATCGGGTGGCCGGCCACGAAGCGCGGGTCGTCGACGCCCCGGGCGATGGAGGCCTTCACACCGGCGACGTCGGTCACGACGAGGTCGGGCGACGCCCAGTCACGGAGGATTTCGCGGGCGACGGCGAGCACCGAACCCGCCGGAGTGGCGACCACGCACAGCTCCACGACGTCGTCGAACCCGCCCTCGAGCACGACCCCCTCCTCGAGCGCCTCACGGGCGACCGACGGGTCCTGGTCCTCGCCGGTGACCGACCAGCCCGCGGCACCCAACGCACGGGCCACCGAAGCGCCGATGAGACCGAGGCCCACCACGTGGGCCCGGCGACTAGCTGGGGAGGTCATCACGCAGCGTCTGGGCGCCGCGGAGGTACACGTGGTGCAATTCGGCCCGGGGGCGGCTCGTGTGCAGGTGCATCAGTACCCTCACGCACCGCGACATCGCGCCGGGCACCGCGATCTCGCTCGCGCACAGCAACGGCACGTCTCCGAACCCGACCCCCCTGGCGGCCGTGGCCGGGAACGTCGAGGTGAGGTCGGGCGTCGTGGTGAAGATGACGCTGATCACGTCGTCGTGATCCACCCCGTTGCGCTCCATCATGGCCACCAACAGCTCCTGGGTCGCCGCGGTGATCTCCTCGGCGCTGTCGTGCTCGCACAACGTCGCGCCGCGCAGTGCGCGCACCTGGGCCGTGGTCATGGGGAGATGGTAGAGGGCGCGTCGGGGGCCACACCAACCGAGTCCATCAGAGCGCGTACCTCGCCCAGGGTGAGTGGTCGCGAGGCCCCCGGAGCGAGGGTCGCGTCCTGGAGTGGCCCGATGCGCGTGCGCACCAGGCGCAAGACCTCGTGACCGATCGCCGAGCACATGCGCCGCACCTGGCGATTGCGCCCCTCGTGGATGACGATCCTCACCAGTCCCTCCGACACCCGACTGACCCGGGCCGGCGCGGTGCGCCCATCTTCCAACTCGACGCCCTCACGTAGCCGACGCAGGTCGGCGGGCGACGGGTCACCCTCGACCCGCACGAGGTACTCCTTCTCCACGTGGGAGCTCGGGTGGGTGAGCAGGTGCGCGAGCCGCCCGTCGTTGGTGAGCAGGAGCAGGCCCTCGGTGTGCAGGTCGAGGCGCCCCACCGGGAAGACCCGCACGGGACTGGCCACGAGTTCGAGCACCGTAGGGCGGCCCTGGGGGTCGGAGGCCGTGGTCACCACGCCGTCGGGCTTGTTCAAGAGGTAGTAGACCGCCCCCGCCGCCGTGGGCGTCAGGCGACCGTCCACCCGCACGACCTCCGCCGAGGGGTCGACCCGGTTGCCCAGTTCGGCGACCCGGCCGTCGATCGTCACCCGCCCGGCGGCGATCAGCTCCTCACAGTGACGGCGCGAGCCGTAGCCCGCCTTGGCGAGCACCTTCTGGAGGCGCTCCCCCTCCACCTACTCGTCCTCGACGGCGTCGGCGATCTCGCGCGCGGTCTCCACGCTGGCGAGGAACTCCTCGATCGGGGGCAGGTCGGCCAGGGACGCGAGGCCCAGCCGGTCGAGGAAGGTCTCCGTGGTGCCGTAGAGGATGGGCTGGCCCGGCCCGACGGCTCGACCGCGCTCTTCGATGTAGCCCCGCTGCTCGAGCAGACGGCACACCCCGTCGACGTTCACCCCGCGCAGGGCGCTGATCTGGGCGCGGCTCACCGGCTGACGGTAGGCGACGATGGCCAGCGTCTCGAGGGCCGCCGAGGAGAGCCGGTGACTCACGTCCCGATTGGCGAAGCGCATGACCCACTCAGCGACCTCGGGACTGCTCTGCAGGACCCAACCGCTCGCCAGCTCCACCAGCGCGAAGCCCCGATGGCCCTCGCGGTACTCCTGACGAAGGGCCTCGAGGACCGCGCGCACCTCTCCGGCGTCGGCTTCGGCGACGTCGGCCAGCTCCTCGGCGGAGATGGGCTCCAGGGCGACCGTCAGCATCCCCTCCAGTCGCTGGGCCAGCGCCCCCTCATCCCTCATAGGTGTCCACCCTTCCGATGTCCAATCCGGCGGCGTCGGTGCGCCACTCGATCTCGAGGTCCCCGAAGGTCGCTCCCTGGCCGAGGTCCAGGTGCCCGAGCTTGCAGAGCTCGAGCAGGGCGAGGAAGTGGACGATCACCTCGATGCGGCTGTCGAGCCCGACCGTGAGCTGGCGAAAGGAGACCCGACCGAGGGCGGGCAGTCGCTGGGCCAGGGCCACGACGGTCTCGGCCACGGTGACCGCGTCGACGGTCACGTGGTGCAGCCGCACGACCGGGACCGGCTTCTCCTCGATGCCGCGTAGATAGGCCTCGGCCAGCTGGCCCGGGGTCACTCCCGCCAACAGGTCCGGCGGGTGCACGACGAAGCCGTCGTCGAGCCCCCGCAGTCGCGGCAGGGACCGTCCCGCGCGCTCGAGCAGCGAGGCCAGCGCGTCGGCGAGGTCCGCGTAGGTGCGCAGTTCGAGCAGTCTCGCCAGCCAGACGTCACGCTCCTCCCAGCCGAGGAACTCCTCGTCGGGCTCGCTCTCGTCACGCCCGGGCAGCAGGCGCTGGCTCTTCAGTTCGACGAGGATCGCGGCGACGAGCAGGAACTCCGAAAGCTCCTCGGTGGTGATCGTCTCTCGCCGGTCGCGCAGCGCGGCGACGAAGCCGTCCACCACGGGCGACAGGGGGACGTCGAGGACGTCGAGCTCATGGCGGCCGATCAGCTCGAGCAGGAGCTCGGCCGGCCCCGAGAAGGACGGCGTCGTCACGACGTAGGTCACCGCGCGATGCTACTGCGGGTGGGCGGTGGGGCTCTCGTAGACTTGGGCGATGCGCGTCCTCTCCGGCATCCAGCCCTCGGGCTCCATGCACCTCGGCAACTACCTCGGAGCGCTGCGCCAGTGGGAGCGGGTCCAGGGGCCCGACGCCTTCTACTGCGTGGTGGACCTGCACTCGCTGACCCTGTCCATCGACCCCGCTGAGCTGCGCGAGAAGACCGCGGACGTCCTGGCCCTGCTGATGGCCTGCGGGCTCGATCCCGAGCGCTGCACCATCTTCGTCCAGAGCCACGTCCCGTATCACACCGAGCTCGCCTGGCTCCTCGAGTGCGTCGCCTCCTTCGGGGAGCTCTCGCGGATGACCCAGTTCAAGGAGAAGTCCCAGCGCTTGGGCGCCGAGGGGCCCCGAGCCGGTCTCTTCACCTACCCCGTCCTGATGGCCGCCGACATCCTGCTCTACGAGGCCGCCGCCGTGCCGGTCGGCGATGACCAGCGCCAGCACCTCGAGCTCACCCGCGAGCTCGCCGAGCGCTTCAACACCCGCTACGGCCAGACCTTCGTGGTGCCCGAGGCCCACATCCCCCCGGCGGCCGCCCGGGTGATGGACCTCCAAGAGCCCACTCGCAAGATGTCCAAGTCGGTCTCGAGCCCGATGGGCACGATCACCCTGCTCGACGACCCCGAGGAGGTGGTGCGCAAGGTGAAGCGCGCGGTCACCGACACCCTCGGCCGGGTCGCCGTCGACGAGGCCGGTCAGCCGGGGGTCACGAATCTCTTGGAGATCGCCGCCGCCCTCACGGGTGAGAGCCCCGCCACCCTGGCCGAGCGCTACGACAGCTACGGGCCCCTGAAGGCCGACGTGGCCGAACTCATCAACGAGGCCCTGGCCCCGATCCAGACCCGCTTCGCCGAGCTGCGCGCCGACGAGGCCGAGCTGCGTCGGCTGGCCGCGGTGGGGGCCGAGAAGGCGAGCGCGGTGGCCGGTGCCGTCTACCGCCGCGCCGCGCAGGCCGTCGGCCTGCTGCCCGGGGCTAGCGCAGCCGGTTGAGCCACCAAGTCTGCAGGTCCCCGAGCCAGCTGGTGCCCACGTGGAAGAAGGTGGCGTCGAGGATGATGAACATCATCAGCCAGGGCAGGGCTCGAGCGCGCATCCGGTAGTAGTCGTTCAATCGCGAGACCGGCACGAAGCGCTCGATCAACGCTGAGCCGTCGAGCGGCGGGATCGGCAGGAGGTTGAAGGCGGCGAGGGTGAGGTTCACCAGACCCACGTAGACCCCGAGGTCGAGCAGCCAGGCGTGCTGGTAGAGGTGCAGGGCGGCCTCACTCAACGCGAAGCCCACCGCCGACAGCACGATGTTGACCAGCGGGCCCGCCAGGGCCACGTACAGGGCCTGGCGCCGGGGCTGGCGCAGCCGACCGAAGTTCACGGGCACCGGCTTGGCGTACCCGAAGGCGGGCAGTCCGGCGATGATCAGCAGGGCCGGCAGCAGCACCGTGCCGAAGGGGTCGATGTGACGCAGGGGATTCAAGGTGAGCCGGTGGTTCTCCTTGGCGGTGGGGTCGCCGAAGAGGTTGGCCACGTACCCGTGGCTCACCTCGTGCAAGGTGATCGAGGGCACGATGGCCAAGAAGAAGTAGACGTAGCTCGAGTTCACGCGTGGGCCCTCGGATGGGCGGCCAGGTACTCGCGCTGGAGCGACTGGACCGAGACCGCGGTGTAGACCTGCGTCGTCGAGATCGAGGCGTGCCCGAGCAGCTCCTGGACGACGCGGATGTCCGCGCCGTGGGCCAGTAGGTGAGTGGCGCAGCTGTGGCGAAAGACGTGGGCGGAGAGGTGCTGGGAGGGCACGCCGGCCGCCAGCGCCCGTCGGCGGATCGCCAGGTCGACCCCCTGGCGCGACAGTGACCGCCCCCGCGCATTCAGCAGCAGGTGGGCGTCACGGCTCTCGCCCACGAGCTCCGTTCGCCCACCCGGGGCGAGGTAACGAACCAGCGCCGCGCGCAGCTGGCGGCCCATCGGCACAAGGCGCTGCTTGGACCCCTTGCCGGTGACGAGGATCAGCTCCTCGTCGAAATCGAGGTCCTCGAGGCGGACCCCCACCGCCTCCGAGACTCTCACGCCCGTGCCGTAGAGCAGTTCGAGCAGCACGCGGTCCCTCAGGTCGAGGGGCTCGTCGCCGTCGACCGAATCGATCAGCGACATCACCGCCGCCTCGGGCAGAGGCTTGGGGAGGCTGCGAGCCCGCCGACCGGGCCGCACGCGCGCGCTCGGGTCACTGGGCAGCTCCCCCTCTTCGACGAGCCAGCCCAGCCAACCCCGCACGGCGGCGAGATGACGGGCCACGGTGGAGGCCGCCCGACTCTCTCGCAACCCCTCGAGGTAGACCTCCAGATCCTCAGCCGCGACGGAGGTGACGCTCACCCCCCGCTCGTCGAGCCACGCGAGGAAGTCGTCGAGGTCCCGCCGATAGGCCTCCAGGGTCGCCCGGCTGCGGCCCTTCTCCACCCCCAGCCAGGTGA
>CAYUZO010000009.1:17915-25931 GCA_964449735.1 uncultured Ferrimicrobium sp. | reverse complement strand
GTGAGGTAGCCCCGCAGGCGCGGCTCAGTCGTCGAAGTAGTTGCCATAGACCCGGTTCAACGCGACGGCCATGGTGGCGTCCACCTCCGCCTCCTCGTGCAGCCGCTGACGCAGGACGTCCGGCTCGAGCCAGAGCACCTCGGAGGTGAGCTCCTCGGGACCCTCGGGATGCCGACCCACCTCGGTGAGCTCGAGCGCCTCGAAGATGTGCATGACCTGAGTCACCCAACCCGGTGACACGAGGAAGCGCCCGAGCTCACGCCACTGGGCGGCCTCACAGCCGAGCTCCTCGCGCAGCTCGCGCTTCGCGGCGGCGAGGGGCGACTCGCCCTCGACGTCGAGAGTGCCGGCGGGGATCTCCATGACGTAGCGGTCGATCGGGGCCCGCCACTGGGAGATCACCCCAACGCGGCCCTGCCCGTCGCGCGCCAGCACCGCCACGGCGCCCGGATGGACAGCGACGGTGCGCGAGAAGTGGCCATGCGGCCCTTCCACCTCCAGCTGGTCGACCCGGAACACGTAGGAGGTGAGGAGGGTCTCGCTCGCGACGATCTCGAAGTGGTCGCTCACAGGGAGGCGTCGACCTCTGAAGGATCGAGGATGTGCGGCTCGCGTCCCTCGGCCCGGTGGGCTGCCGCTTGGACGAGACCCAAGAACAGCGGGTGGGGTCGATCGGGGCGGGACTTGAACTCGGGATGGGCCTGGGTGCCCACGAAGTAGGGGTGCCCGGGCAGCTCGACGAACTCCACCAACCGCCCGTCGGGCGAGGTCCCCGAGCACCGCAGGCCCGCCGCCTCGAACTGCTCGCGGTAGCGAGAGTTGAACTCGTAACGGTGACGGTGGCGCTCCGAGACCACGGTCGCCCCGTAGAGCCGGGCCACTTGGGAGTCCTCGTCGAGCATCGCCGGGCAGGCGCCCAGGCGCATCGTGCCCCCGAGGTCGGTGATGTCCATCTGCTCGGCCATGAGGGCGATCACCGGCGCCGAGGTCGTGTGGGAGATCTCCGTCGAGTGGGCGTCGAGCAGACCGAGACGGTGGCGGGCGAACTCGACCACCATCACCTGCATCCCGAGGCAGATCCCCAGGTAGGGGATCTCCTGCTCGCGCGCGATGCGCGCCGCCGCGATCATCCCCTCCACGCCCCGCTCGCCGAAGCCACCGGGCACGATGATCCCATCGAGCTGGCGGAGCCGGTCGGCGTCCACCTCGCTCGGGACCCGCTCCGCCTCCAGCCATTCGATCTCCGTGCGCGCTCCCACCGCGAAGCCCGCGTGGCGAATCGCCTCGGCGACCGAGAGGTAGGCGTCGGGCATCGTGACGTACTTGCCCACCACGCCGATGCGCAAGGTCCGTGTCGTGTTGTGGACCCGTCTCACCACCTCCTGCCAGGGTGAGAGGTCGATCGGGTACTGCTCGAGGTCGATTCCCAGGGTGTCGCAGACGATCCGGTCCAGTCCCTCGTGGTGCAGGGTCACGGGGATGTCGTAGATGCTCGGCGCGTCCACCGCGCTGATCACGGCGTCGATCGGCACGTCGCACAGCAGGGAGATCTTGCGCTTGAGCGTGTCCGAGATCGGCTGGTCGGACCGGCAGACGATGACGTCGGGCTGGATGCCGCGGCTGCGCAGTTCGGTGACTGAGTGCTGGGTCGGCTTGGTCTTCTGCTCGCCCGACGGGGCCAGGTAGGGCACCAGGGTGAGGTGGACGTAGCAGACGTTGTCGCGCCCGGCGTCGCGCCGGTACTGGCGGATCGACTCGATGAACGGCACGATCTCGATGTCGCCGACCGTCCCGCCGATCTCGACGATCACGACGTCGGCACCGAGCGTGCCCAGACGGCGGATCCGCTCCTTGATCTCGTCGGTGATGTGCGGGATGACCTGGACGGTCTTTCCCAGGTAGTCGCCTCGACGCTCCTTGGCGATGACGTTCGAGTAGATCGACCCGGTCGTCGTGTTGGACATCTTCGAGAGCGACTCGTCGATGAACCGCTCGTAGTGGCCGAGGTCGAGGTCGGTCTCGCCACCGTCGTCGGTGACGAAGACCTCTCCGTGCTCTCCGGGATTCATCGTTCCCGGGTCGACGTTGAGATACGGGTCGAGTTTGCACATCGTGACCTTGAGGCCACGGGACTTCAGGAGCCGCCCGAGGGAGGAGGCGGTCAGACCCTTGCCGAGGGAGCTCGAGACTCCGCCGGTCACGAAGACGAACTTCGCCATTAAGGAGCCGCCACGTCCACGGAGCCCCAGTCTAGCGTCGACCTCTCGCGCAACTCGCGAGGCTACGACCCCTCGATCATCGCCGCGGCCAACGCCAGCGACTGGTCGGCCGCTCGTGCGCCCGCGAGCATGCGCGCCACCTCCGCGACGCGCTCCTCCCCCTCGAGGACCCGCAGCCGCGTCGTCGTGACCCCGTCTCGCAGTTCCTTGTCGATGAGCAGATGATGGTCGGCCCGGGCCGCCACCGAGGCCAAGTGGGTCACGGCGAGGACCTGCTGACGCCGGCCCAACTCCGCGAGACACTCCCCGATCTGTTGGGCGGTCTCGCCTCCGACGCCGGCGTCGATCTCGTCAAAGACGACCACTTGGTCGGCATCGAGGGTCTCGAGTGAGATCGCCAGGAGCACGCGACTCAGCTCCCCACCACTCGCCGCTTCGTCGAGGGGGCCCTCGGGCTGACCGGGATTGGCCGCGAAGACCACTCGCGCGTGAGAGCCGTCCTCACCGCCCACCTCAAAGCGGAGGCGGGCCCCGGCCAGGGCCACGCGGGGCAGATGCACCGCCACCGCCGCGCTGAGGCGCTGCGCCGCCTCGTCACGAGCCTCCCTCACCGCAGCGGCGAGGGACCCTTCACGCGCGTCGAGGGACACCGCCTCACTGTCGAGCTCTTGAAGGCGCGACTCGGCAGCGGCGAGGGCTCCCCGCCGGGCGGACATCTCCTGCTCTCGCCGCAGAACCGCCTCGAGGGACCCGCCATGCTTGCGAGCCAGATCCCTCAAGAGCCCCGCCCTCGCCTCGAGCTCGGCCATCCTGGCCCGGTCGAGGGCTTCGGGATCGGCCAGGCTGGCGAGGTCCGCGACGGCCTCGCGCCAGGCCGCTAGCGCGTCGCGCATCACTCCGGCCGGCGCCGCCGTCGCCTCGCCCCGGGGGATCCTCGCCTGAATCTGCGCCAGCCGTCCGAGGAGACCATCGGCCCCATCACCCTCGAGCTCCTCGAGGACGTTCGAGAGGTCGGCCTGGGCGTCGGCCAACTCGGTCAAGCGAGTCAGCTCGGCCAGGACCTCGTCGAGTTCCTCGGGTCCGGTGAGGCGGGCCTCGGCGATCTCGGACAACTGGAAGTCGAGCAGATCCACCTCGCGCAGTCGGGAGGCGGCGTCCCCGCCCAGCATCGCCCGCTCCTCGTCGACCTCCCGCCGACGCCGCCGGGTCATCTCGAGTTCTCCCACCTCGACCTGCCCGAATCGGTCGATCACCTCGAGGACCGCCGCTCGCTGGCGCAGGCGCAACGAGTCATGCTGGCCGTGCACGACGACGAGGTCGCGGGCCAACAGGCGCAGCGCCTCGGCACTCGAGGGGACGCCGTCGACACTCGCGCGCAGCCGCCCCCCACTCGACTCTCGCGCCAGCGCCACCTCCGAGCCGTCGGACCGCTCGAAGACGGCCACGGCCCGCAATCCGTCCTCTCGACCGGTGGGACCGTCGCCCCCGAGGCACAGCGAGAGCGCGCCGAGCAGCAGCGTCTTGCCCGCCCCGGTCTCGCCGGTGATCGCCGTGAAGCCTGGCGACAGGGTCACTCTGGCGTCGGCGATGACTCCCACACGGTGGGCGTAGAGCTCCACCAGGCGATGACTAGGCATGGCCCTCGCGCAGGCTCTCGCGCAAGCGGAAGCCCAGCTGCACCCCAGGGGTCGCGACCACGCGGACGGGCCGAGGGTTGCTCCGCACCTCCAGCGAGTGACCGGCCCCGAGGGACCCCACGAACTGGCCGTCGGCGACGACCGCCGCCGGCTCATCGTCGGCCACCAGTCGGATCACCTGGTCGCCACCGACGACGATGGAGCGGTCGATCGTGAAGTGTGGCGCAATAGGGGTGACCATCATCAGGTGCAAGGAGGCGTCCACGACCGGACCGCCAGCGGAGAAGTTGTACCCCGTCGACCCGGTCGGGGTCGCGACCATCACCCCGTCGGCGGTGTAGGTGAGGAACTGGTCGCGCCCGACGAAGGTCCGCAGCCGGACCATGTGGCCCGTCAACGAGCGCTCGACGACCACCTCGTTGAAAGCGAAGTCGTCGCTCAAGGCCTCGGGGCCCGAGAACTGCAGGGCGAGACGCTCCACGACCGCGCGGTCGCGCTGGGCGTCGCGCACCGCTCCGATGAGCTCTGACGCGGGCACGCTCAACAAGAACCCGAGCCGACCCAGGTTCACCGGCAGAACCCGGGCGTCGAACTGATGAGCGAGGCGCGCGGCCTTGAGGAAGGTCCCGTCGCCACCGAGACTGACGACTAGAGAATCGACACCGAGCTCTGGGGTGGGGTCCAGATCCAGACGGTGCACCCCGGCGTGACCGTCCCCGCCCAGCGTCGCGGCGGCCTCGTGGGCGAGGGCGAGCGCGTCGGGACGGTTGCTGAATGCGGTAAAGAAGACCTCGGGCACGCGACACCTCGCTTCGCCGTGACATGGTACTGAGTACCTGTCGACCGCGGTCCAAGGAGGTCTCGTGGAGCAACCCAATCTCCCCCACTGGGAGGCGCTCGCCGCCTTCCACGGCCGGGGCGACGACCGCTACTACGACCTCGACGCGCTCGTCGGCGGTGCCTCGTCGCTGACCGACCTCGAAGAGCGGGCGGTGGAGGCCGCCACCTACGGACACGGCGTCAAGGGTCAGGACGTCCTGCACCTCCAGTGCCACCTCGGCCTGGACGCGGTGACCCTGGCTCGAAGGGGAGCCCGGGTGACCGCCACCGACTTCTCCCCCACCGCGCTCTCGCGCCTCGACGAACTCGCCGAACGCTGCTCGGTCGCCGTGCGCACCGTACTGGCCGACTCCCGAGATCTCCCCTCCGAGCTCGACCAGGGTTTCGACCTCGTCTACGCGACGATCGGCGTCCTGTGCTGGATCGACGACCTGGCCGCCTGGATGACTTCGGTCGCCCGAGTCCTGCGCCCGGGAGGCGCGCTCTGCCTCGTGGAACTCCATCCGCTCCTCACCTGCGTGGAGTCCCGCAATCCCCTGGTCCTCGACTTCCCCTACCTCGACGACGGCCCCCATCGCTTCGACACCCTCGGCTCTTACGCCAATCCTGATGCCCCGCTGTCGAGCACGACCCTCCAGTGGGCTCACGGGCTCGGCGAGGTGGTCAGTGCCGCCCTGGGGGCGGGACTGACACTGGCGCACCTGACCGAGCATGTGGAGATGGCCTTCGATCCCGTGGGCTGGGGTCTCGAGCCGGACGGGAGGTTCCGGCTTCGTCTCGGGGCCGGGGACGCCGAGGGGCGCACGCCCGCCGTGCCGCTTCCGGTCGCCTACACGCTGATCGCCAGGCGGTGACCGGTGACGGGACGGACCGGAGCCCCCGACCGTTCGGTGTGGAAAAATAGGGGCAAGGGGGTGCCATGGCGTTCAGCGACGAGGTCCAGCGCGCCGCGCGCAAGCGAGCCCACGGCGTGTGCGAGTGCTCTAGCGCCTCCTGTCCGCACTTCGGACGCTGCAAGGCGCCTGGAACCGACTACCACCACAAGCGCTCGGTCAGCGCGGGGGGTGACGAGTCGGTCACCAACTGCCAGCTGCTGTGCCATCCCTGCCACCAGCGTCTTCACGACTCTGGTGGTCTCGGACGGCTCTAGTCAGGGCGAGACCGCCGGGCATCCCACCAGTCCCGCACCGATCGTCGCCAGCGTGGCGTCCGGTCGATTCGGCAGGTCGCTGAGGTATCCCTTGAGCACCCCCGCGCCAACGCGAGCTCGCCAGGTCCCGTTCTGGTTGCCTGACGTGCGAAAGGCGATGCCCCCGTGGCGGCGTGCGAGCGACAGGCTCTCGCCCACCCGGTACCCACCGAGCCCCACGGCCTCCGTTTCGGCACCGCGCCCCGCCCCGAAGCCATATCCCCCGCTGGGGCGGTAGCCGTAGCCGACGAGCCGACCCTTGTCGAAGAAGAGGCTGAGGCTCCTCCAGCTGACCTCCTCGGTGACCCCGCAGTCCTCGCGGAGGGTCCTGTGGGAGATCGCGGGCCCGAAGAGGTTCCCCAACCGGTCGACGGCCGTGCGCGGACTCACCCCGAAGGCGACTGGTCCCACTGACCGCGGACCGAGGACGGGCGCACTCGCTGCGCCCCCCGCCACCGCGATTGGTGCCGTAACCAGGATGGACAGGAGGATGCCGAGACTGCGGAGGAGGGTGCGCACGCCTTCGTCTTGTCCCCCAGAGGGCGGTACTTTCGCCGTCACCGTCCACCGAGGAGGAAATTCTTACATGTACGCTGTGGCGGTACATGTACGCCGTAAGACCAACTCCATCCCAACGCGTCACGCGTCAGCAGGGTTTCACCCTGCTCGAGCTGCTCATCGTGATCGTCATCTTGGGGATTCTCGCTGCGGTCGTCGTCTTCACCCTCGGTGGCACCACGGCTGACGCCGCCGTCGCCGCCTGTCGCACCGACGCTCAGAGTGTGGCCACCGCCGTCACGGATTTCAAGGCTCAGAACGGCTACGCCCCCACGTCGCTGAGCGATCTCACCTCTGGCTCCAATCCCTACCTGCAGAGTCTTCCGAGCTCGCCCTACTACGCCATCAGTCTCGACGCCGCCACCGGCGCGGTCATGGTGACGGCTCCGCCGACCTCGGGAAGTCCGGTGCTCTGGAGTGATCCGAACGCCTGCACCGGCGCGTCCGGCGCCTCGGCAACCGGAACCACCACTCCCTCGACAACCCTGGTAGCAACGACGACCCTCCCCGTCACCACCACCACCTCTTCGACGACGAGCACCAGCACGTCCACCAGCACCACGATCTCGACGACCAGCACCACCAGCACGACGACCTCGACGACCTCGACGACCAGCACCACCAGCACGACGACCACGACCGTCGCCTCCAACGGGGTGACTGCGACGGGTTCCTATCGAGCTGGCTCCTATCGAGGAACCGACTACGGATCTGAGACTCTGTCACTCGCCTTCTCCCGCGACATCACCGCCCTCACCATCAGCGTGACGGTCGACGCGTCCCAGGGAGAGACCTACTGGGTGGCCCGCTCACCGGTTCGCAGCGTGTCGCCAAATCACGCGGCGAACTCGACGACGATCACGTATTCCTACGTTTTGAACCCTGGCAACACCCTCACCACCGGTAACAGTCCGCTCGACTTCGTCTCCTACTTCAAGTTGCCCAGGGGCGTCTCGCACGCCTCGGGCAATGACACCTGGACCGTCACGTCAGAGACTGCAGGTGGCATTCGGACACTCTCGGGAACCTTCTAGAGCACCTTGGCCCAAGAGGTCCCTGCAGGCCGGTCGCCTAGTCGCTAGCCTGCGGCTCTACATGTACGTTTCGCAGCCAAGTGGGCGAGTCGACGGCGACGAGCGGGCGTTCACCTTGGTGGAGTTGCTGCTCGTCATCGTGGTCCTCGGCGTCCTCGCCGCCATCGTCATCTTCTCGCTCAGCGGCACCTCGTCCCAAGCGGCAGTCGCCGCGTGTCGCACCGACGCGAAGAGTGTGGCTGTCGCCGTGAACGCCTACCGGACCCAGCACGACGCCCTGCCGAGCGCCCTCACCGACCTCTCCACTGGCTCCTCCCCGTATCTCCAATCTCTGCCGAGCTCCCCGTACTACGCCATCTCCTTGAGCGGGGGCTCGGTCTACGTGACGGCTCCG
Organism: uncultured Ferrimicrobium sp.; assembly: GCA_964449735.1. Classification (GTDB taxonomy): domain Bacteria; phylum Actinomycetota; class Acidimicrobiia; order Acidimicrobiales; family RAAP-2; genus RAAP-2. Next base: position 18,060 of record CAYUZO010000009.1, on the reverse strand, counting down.
CCCACCGCGGGCACTCAGCGACTCTGGACCGATCCCCACGCCTGTGACGGCGCCGCGAGTGCCAGCGCGGCCACGTCCTCGACGAGTGTCGGCTCGACCACCTCGACGTCTGTCGCTTCGACCACGACCTCCACGTCCGTGGCGC
>CAYUZO010000009.1:0-17905 GCA_964449735.1 uncultured Ferrimicrobium sp. | reverse complement strand
CCCTCGCCCCGACGACCACCACCACGGCGGCCCCGACCACGACTACCACGACCACGACCACGACCACGACCACGACCACGACCACGACGGTCGCGTACAACGGTGTCTTTGGGAGGGGGTCCTCTTCCAGCTCGCGCGATCATTCGAGTGCCACCGACACCGTCTCGGTCAACTTCAGCCGTGACATCACGCAGCTGACCGTCACGATCTACGTCCACGTCTCGAATGGTGAGACCTGGACGAGTTCCTTTGACTCTCCGGGAAACTCCAGGATCGCCTCTGCCGAGCAGGTCGTTGGGCGGAACATCGTGGTGACCTTCACGTTGAAGGCGGGCCAGGCGCTCCAAAGCGGTCAACGTGGCTCCACTGCCACGTTCGACACCACCTTCCTCACCCCGCACAGCCACTCGGCGTCGGGAGATAGCTGGTCGGTCACCTCGACGACCTCCCTCGGCAGCCGCACCACCACGGGCGTCTTCAACTAATTGTCGAGTCAGCCGTGGCGCTCCTGCCATACTGCAGACGTGGACAGCGACGGCGCGGGAGTGATCCGCGAGCGACTCACCCGCGAGCGGGTCTTGGAGGTGGCCCAGCAGGTGGTCGATCGCGGCGAGCGCGTCACCATGCGAGGCCTGGCGCGCGACCTCGGCGTCGCTCCGATGACCCTCTACGGACACGTTCGCAATCGCGACGACCTGCTCGACGCACTGGTGGACCGGCTGCTCGGCTCGTCGTGGCGCCCGTCGGACAGCACCACCGACCCCGCCGCGTGGATCGCCGAGGCGGCCGAGAGGTTCTGGACGCTCCTCTTCGCCGAGCGCTCAGCTCGCTACATCTACCTCACCAAGCCCGTCACGGCTCCCGTGGCCCGCGAACGCATGACGGCCATGCTGGAGATGCTCGGCCGGTGCGGTGTGCCCGAGGACCGGCGCCTCGACGCCTACGCCACGATCCACATCTACACCCTGGGCTTCGCGGCCATCGCGGCGTCGCGCCAGGGGGCCAGTCAGGAGGTGCGCGGCGAATTGGCTCAGTCCCTCAGCAGTTTCACCTCGGTGGAGTCCTTCCGTCGAGGTCTCCGCACGATCCTGCACGGACTCGGCATCGAGGTGCCCGCTGAGGCCCCCGCGTCTGTCTGATGCCGCTGGGACCGATCGCGGGGCCTCCGCGGTCGGGCTGCTCGTCACCCTCGCTCTGCTGGCACTCCTCGCCTGGTCCGCTCTGAAGTTCATCGCCCCCGGCCCGAGCACCACGACGGCGGCCTCTGTCACCACCTCCACGACGATCGCTCCGGCCACGGCGCCTGATGCGGCCGCGGTCGCCGCCTGTCGAAGCCAGTTCGCAGCCGTGACGACGGCCCTCACCCTCTACCGCTCTCTCAACGGCGCCCTGCCACCTCCCGGTCTCGCTTGGCTGACCTCGACCTCCCACGGGGGACCCTTTCTCTCCACCGCCCTGGCCCCGAGTTCGCTCTACTCCTTGCACTGGACCGGCCAACTTCTCGAGGTTCGTCCCCGTCACGGAGCCGGATCGAACGGCAACGCGGGGACGGCCTCGCCACCGAGTGGCTGCTACGCCGCGTGAGACTCCTCGACCGATAGTCTGCGCCCATGGCAGGGGACCAGGAGCGAACCGACCCAGTGGACGCCTTCCTCTCCCAACCCGCCCTTCACGAGGACGAGGCGGCGGAGGAACGAGCCCTCGAGCGCCAGCAGGCGAAGACGCCTTCGCTCAACCAAGAGCTCCTCGACGTCGAAGCCCTTCGCCTTGGTCGGCCATCGGGCGACGGCGACCTCTCGCTCAACCAAGAACTGCTAGACACCGAGGCCCTGCGCCTCCAGCGGGGTCCCGACGACGACGCGTGACCAAGGGGTGACGGGACCGCCTCGTAGACTTCACCCATCGACTCCCTGATCGTCTTCGTCGCCAAGTACGTCATCGTGATCCCCGTGGTGGCCGTCGCCCTGTACTGGTGGCGCGCCCCGCGAGACCAGCGCTGGCGCCTCGTGTGGCAGCTGATTCTCGGTGGAGCCATCGCGGGCGCCCTCGCCCTCCTCGGTGGCCATCTCTTCTACGACACCCGCCCCTTCGTGGCCGACCACGTGAAACCGCTGTTCTCCCACGCCCCCGACAACGGCTTCCCCTCCGACCACGCTCTCCTCGCCTCCTTCCTCGCCTTCTTGATGCTCGGCTACTCACGGCGCCTGGGCGGGGTGCTCCTCGTCGTCGCTCTCCTGATCGGTGGGGCGCGGGTGGCTGCGCACGTTCACAGCTGGTGGGACATTCTCGGGTCGTTCGCCTTTTCGGCCGTCGGGGTCCTGGTGGTGCGTCGGATCGACGCTCGGCGCTCTCGCGCCGCCTTCACTCCCTGGCACTAGTCCTGGCTTGATCCGATCACGCCGAGGAGTTGACGGGCCCGGGCCGGCAGCGTTCGCCCTCTTGGCCAGACGGCCCTGATCGACCGAGTCAGGTCGAGGCCGGCGATCCTCACCTCGATGAGACGGCCGTCGGCGATCTCCGACCCGACGGCCAGCACGCTCAACACGGCGGGGCCCAGTCCTTCGCCGACTGCCGACTTGATGGCCGTCGTCGACGCCAGCTCGACTCGCGCTCGCACCGTCAGGTCCCCCTTGGCCAGTTGGGTCTCGAGAACCTGACGAGTCCCTGATCCGGCCTCGCGCAGCACCAAGGGCTCTCGGGCCAATTCGCTCGTCGTGACGGCCCCGCGACGGCGCGCCCACGGGTGGGTCGGCGCCACGACGACGGCGAGACGGTCGCGCCAGATCGTGCGGCCCTGGAGGCCTTTCGGGGCCGACGGACCCTCGACAAACCCGAGGTCGACCTCGTCGCGCGCGAACAGCGCGGCGACCTCGTGGGAGTTGGCCATGCGCAACGAGACGCTGGGCGCCGATGGGCCGAGACCGGCCAGCCAGGCGGGCAGAAGGTACTCGGCCACCGTGAAGCTGGCCGCGAGGCGCAGGTGGGAACGATGGTCACCCGCGAGCGCACGGGACCCCTGCAGCAGGGTCCGCTCCGCGGCAAGGACCTGTTCGGCCCAACCGGCCACGACCACCCCGTCAGGGGTGAGCCGGGCTCCCGTCGAGAGTCTCTCCACCAGGGTGAGGCCCACGTGCCGCTCCAGGGCCGAGAGTCGCTGACTGGCCCCCGGCTGGGTCATGCCCAGGTGCTCTGCCGCCGCACGGATCGACCCCGACGTCGCGACCAGCACGAGGAGTTCCAAGGAGGCGGGATCGAGCCGGCGGGCCGGTCTGGGCATAAGAGAATCTTAGAACCTCACAACATTCGCACTGCGGCTGCGGCCGAGGCGCCCCGCGAGACTCTCCTCATGTCCCCACGCCCTCTCATCTCGCTCACCCGCGTCAACGGACGGCGCCTCTGGCCCGGTGCCGCGCTGGCCGGCGCCGTCGCTGTCGTGGCTGACGCCGTCAGCGCCCACTGGCCAGTTGCCGGGGCGCCGCTCGTGGCCCTCATCCTCGGGGTCCTGTGGGCGCTCGGAGGTCGGGTGGGTGAGTTCACCCGACCCGGGATCAACGCCGTGACCCGTCCGGCCCTCCAGCTCGCAGTCGTCGCTCTCGGCGCCAGCCTCTCGTGGGGCGAGGTCCTGAGCACCGGCGTCCAATCACTGCCGGTACTGGTCGGCACCCTCCTCGTCGCCCTCGCGGCGACGCCCCTCCTCGGTCGGCTCGTCGGGGTGAGAGGGGACTTGCGCACCCTCATTGGCGTGGGCACCGCCATCTGCGGGGCCTCGGCGATCGCCGCTACCGACACCGTGATCGAGGCGCCAGAGCGCGACGTCGCCTACGCCGTCGCCACCATCTTCACCTTCAACGTCGCGGCCGTCCTGCTCTTCCCGCCTCTCGGGCACCTGCTGCACCTCCCGGGACGAGCCTTCGGCCTCTGGTCGGGCACCGCGGTCAACGACGTCTCCTCGGTCGTCGCCGCCTCGGCCGCCTACGGACACGGGGCCAGCTCCTACGCCGTCGTCGTCAAGCTCACCCGCACCCTGGCCATCGTCCCTCTGACTCTGGCCCTCGGATGGCGCCGCCATCGCGACAGTGAGAGCCACTGGGCCGTCCGGGCCGGACGCGCCGTCCCGAGATTCCTGCCCTGGTTCCTTCTCGCCGTCACGCTGCACAGCGTCGGCCTCCTCCCTCGAGACCTCACGTCGGTCCTCGCGGTGACGGCATCCTTGCTCATCGCCGTCGCCCTGGCCGGCGTCGGACTGTCGACGGAGATCGCCGAGATCCGTCGCGCCGGCCTGCGTCCTCTGGCCCTGGGCGGGGCACTGTGGGTGGTCGTCGCCACCTCGAGCCTCCTGCTCCAAGGACTTACCCACGCCTAGCCCCTCCGGAGGCCCACCCACGTCGCGACACCGCGAGGAGGCGACGGACCAGCTCCACGCCCCCCCCCGCGACGGGAGAGGCCCGTGGATCCGCCGTCGCGAGGGGTTGAGGGCACGACCTCAGCTAGGAGAAGGTGACACTCCCCCCAGCCAGCGTCTGGCGGCTCAAGCCGGCGCTGGAATTGCAAGCCGCCAGCAACTCCGACCCGGTCATCGCCAGATAGAGCGCCGCGTGGGAGGAGCGGCCGTGGTCACGACCTGCGAAGGAGCCCGTCAGGTGGGCCGATCCACCCAGGTTCGGCAACGCGAACCCGACGTCGCCGTTGGGCGCGACGATGACGTGATAGCCGCTGAAGATCCCTCGGGTCGGAGCCAGCGACGCGGGCTTCCAGTGTCCGACACCGGAGGCCTTCTCGCTGGCCAAGAGGGTGGCGCAGGCGTTGGTCGTGCGGTGGAGGGTGGTCGTCAGCGTGCCGGAGATCACCCGCTTGACGTTGGAGCCCTTCGTCGTGCAGTGAGTCGCGGTGAAGCTGAAGGTCTGCACCTCAGTCGACGTGCCCACGTGATGCATCGCGGGACGATAGGTAATCGTGCCGGTGATCTTGGTGCAGGTCACGCTCCCAGTCGCGACCACCTTCGCCGCCCCGTGAGCGGGAACCATCGTCGCCACCAACAGAACCGACGCCGCAGTACTCGCGATCAGGCTCCGCCCTCGTCGCATCACCACACCCCCTTGTTCGGACCACTACTTCCCAGTGTCGGACCCACGCAGTGACGCCACTCAGGGCACTTGGTCACCACCTCCCCGCGAGCGACCCTCGCGAGGGCCGAACTCGCCTTGGCCGCAGCCCCGCCACCCAGTCGTAGCCATCATCACGCCTCCCGAGAGTCGTCGATCGGTCAGTCAGCGGCCCTCGTCAGATTCCTATTGACGTTCAGGCAGTGACACGGGTTCACTGTCGGAGTGGGTCGACGAACTCTCTGGCTGGTGGCGCTCGCTCTCGCGGCGTGTGGGACCGTGCCGCTCCCGCTCGCCGCCGGCGCCGTCTTCGCGGGGAACGTCACGGCCCTCACCTTCGACTCCTCGGGACACCTATGGGCCGCGTTAAGTGGAGCGAAGGGCCTCGTCGAGTTCCAGCTGCCCAGCGGGAAGGTCCTGCGTCGGGTGGCGGGACCCACCTTCGGCTTCGACGACCCTGAGTCCATCCTCGCCCTGGGCTCGTCGGTCTGGGTGGCCAGCGTGGGCTTTACCGGCTCGCACGGCAACGCCAGCGCCGCACGGCTCAGCGAGGTGTCGATCGCGTCGGGTCGCTTGGAGCGCACGGTCGATCTGAAGGCGATGGGCATCCAGGGACTAGGGGCGATGGCCAGCCAGGGCTCGACCCTGTGGATTCGCTGCGCGAACGGTGACGCGTTGGTCGCGGTCGATTCTCGGACGGGCTCGGTCCTGCACACCGTCGTCAACGGACCCCTGTCAGGCTTCACGGAGCCAGGTGGGCTCGCCGTCAGCGACGGCCGGGTCTTCTCGGTGCGAGGTGCCGGCGTGGACGTGCGTCTGGCGTCAACCGGCCGTCTCCTTCGTCGGCTCGTTCCCTCGACCCGACTCCGCACTCCTGGCACCGGCACTAAGGTTCCGGCCTCCCTCGGCCCCCAATTCCTCGTCACCACGCCCACCGAACTGTGGGCCACCACGTCCTTCACCCCGCGATCGGCTCACGCGGGGATTGTGGCGATCTCGCGCCGCAGCGGTCACGTGGACGGCCAACTGACCAGCAGCCCCTTCGCCCTCGTCTTCGCCGTGACTCACGTGGCCGACCACCTCTATGCCCTGGTCCAGAGCACTGCCCCGAACGGCGCCCGAGCCCGCCACCTCCTGCTCGGCGCAGTCCTGGCGGCTGGCCCTATACGAGTGCTTGTCAACGTGGACACCCTGTTTGGCACCCCGTACCAACCCACCGCCCTGGCGGCTGACGGGCGCTACGTCGCCTTCTCCAATGGGGCCACGGGCATCGCCGTGATCGACGCCCGCAGTGGCTCCTTGATCCGGCGGGTTCGATGAGGGGTTCTCCGGGAGGAGTGCACCCGGGTCGAGGGCCCGCACGGATCGTGACCTCCCTCCTCGCGGCGGGACTCCACCTCGGTCTCGGTCCTCCCGCCCACGGAGCGTCCGCCGCCGGCTTCAGCACCCACGTGAGCACCCTGAGCGATGCACAGCGTCGGGCCATGGTCGGCGTCTCCTGGCGACCTGGCTGTCCGGTGGGGCTCGGTGCGCTGCGCGCGGTCTCGCTCACCTACGTGGGCTTCGACCACCGGAGCCACCAGGGAACCCTGATCCTCAACGCCGACGCCGTCACGGCGGTCGTCGGTGCCTTTCGCGCCCTGTTCCGCGCTCACTTCCCGATCAGGCGAATGGCGCCCGTCGAGGCCTACGGCGGGAGTGACGAGCGCTCCATGGCGGCCGACAACACCTCAGGCTTCAACTGCCGCCGGGTGCCGGGCACGACCGTCTGGTCCCAGCACGCCTACGGCAGGGCCGTCGACCTCGATCCCTTGGAGAATCCCGAGGTCAGCGGGACTCTCGTCGACCCTCCGAGCGCCCGGCGCTTCGCCAATCGCACCCTGCACCTGCCCGGCATGATCTACCACGGCGGGACCGCGTGGCGCGCCTTCGCCGCACAGGGCTGGCACTGGGGCGGGGACTGGCGATCGCCCCGCGATTACCAGCACTTCTCGGCCACCGGTCTCTGAGGGGCTGTCGCACCCGCTGCCTAGCGTCGGCTCATGCCGCCGAGTCCCTGGGAGCTCAACGAGCGCCAGTTCGAGGCTGCGCACTTCGACGGCGGGGCCCTGCGCGTGCTCGCCGGTCCGGGCACCGGCAAGACCACCACGGTGGCGGCCCGAGTCGACTCCCTGCTCGCCCGGGGCGTGGACCCCGAGCGGATCCTGCTGCTCACCTTCACTCGACGGGCGGCGCGGGAGATCCTGCGCCGAGTGCGGGCCCTACCCGGCCGAGAGGAGGCGGCTCGGGTCGCGGGGGGCACCTTCCACTCCCAGGCCCACCACACCCTGCGCGCCCTGCACGGGGCGCTCGGCCTCGGTGGGGGCTTCGGGCTGCTCGACCCGGCTGACGCAGCCGACCTCATCGACCTCGTGCGCTCCGAGCTGGGGGTCTCCTCGACCGAACGGCGACTCCCCCGCAAGGCGACCCTGACCGCCCTCTACTCACGGGTCGTCAACACCGGCCGCCCGCTCAGTGAAGTGATGGCCGCCGACGCCCCTTGGGCCCTCGAACGGGTGGAGGAGGTCGGGACGATCTTCAGCGCCTACGTCGCGCGCAAAGCCGCCCTCGACCTGCTCGACTTTGATGACCTGCTCCTCTACTGGCGCAGCGCCCTCGAGGAGGGGGCCCTCGGCCCTCGGCTGGCCGAGGCCTGGGACCACGTGCTGGTCGACGAGTTCCAGGACGTCAATCAGCTCCAGGTCGACATCCTGACCGGCCTGCGCCGCGACGACCCGCGCGTCACCGTCGTCGGCGACGACGCCCAGGCCGTCTACGGGTTCCGCGGGGCCTCGGCCGACTTCCTGCTCGACGCGCACCGACACTTCGCTCCACTCACCACCATCACCCTCGAGGCCAACTACCGCTCCAGCCGAGCGATCCTCGAGGTCGCCAACGCCCTGGCCGCCGAGGCGCCCCGAGGATTCGGCGCCGTGCTCTTCCCGGCTCGCGACCCCGGCCCGAGCACGCCAGTCCGCCTGGTCGAGTGTGCCGACGAGCGCGAGCAGTCGGCGGCCGTGGCCGAGCGCATCCTCGAGCTCTACGAGGCGGGGGTCGCCCTGCGCGACCAGGTCGTGCTGTTTCGCACCGCCACCCACAGCGCCGACCTGGAGATCGAGCTCTCGCGTCGGCGCATCCCCTTCGTCAAGTACGGCGGACTGCGCTACCTCGAGGGGGCCCACGTGAAGGACCTCCTCGCCCTCTTTCGCCTGACCGATAACCCGCGCGACGAGATGGCCTGGTTCCGGCTGCTCCAGCTGGCTCCGGGCGTCGGTCCCGCCCGGGCCCGTCGGGCCCTCGAGGGACTGCGCGACGAGGACGGCCGCCTCACGAGCGAGGTCAGCCAGGTGCCCGTCCGGTGGCCGCGGGCCGCCGCCGCCCTCCCCGAAGAGGCCCGACACCTCGTCGAGGGACCGGTCGCGGCACTCGCGCGCCGACCCGGCGAAACGACCCTCGCCCACGCGGAGCGTCTCGCCAGCGCCCTCGCCCCCCTCATCGACGCCGCCTACGAGAATGCCGGACCCCGCCTGGTGGACCTTGGAGCCCTCGTCACCGCGAGCGCCGACGCCGTGCGCCTGAGTCAGGTGGCGGCCGATCAGGTCCTTGAGAGCCCCCTCTCGACGGGCGACCTGGCAGGCCCGCCGACCATCGACGAGGACTGGCTCACCCTCTCCACGATCCACTCGGCCAAGGGGCTCGAGTTCGCAGCCGTCCAGGTGATCCACCTCAGTGACGGCTTCCTACCCTCGGACATGGCGCTCTCTAGCGAGGAGGGCCTCGAAGAGGAGCGTCGCCTCTTCTACGTGGCCCTCACCCGAGCCCGCCGTCACCTCGACCTCTACGTGCCCCTGCGCTACCACCACCACCGCGGTGGCGACCGTCACTCCTGGGCCCAGCCCTCACGCTTCCTGAGTGCCGCGGTGCGCGCGACCATGACCGTCGCTCCGCGCAGTGCCGAACCCGACGAGGGGGCCCCACCGAGCGTGCCAACCCTCCTCGCGGCCCACGAGGTCGCGGTGCGGCTGTCGGAACTGTGGTGAACGGCCACCCCTAGGCTGGGAGGCGTGGGACGAGCATTCCAACTGGTACGCACAGTGATCGGTGCGGCCCTGCTCGGGGTTGCCACGATCGTCCTCGCCAAGGCGAATCCTGACGATCACTGGTCGACACCGGTGACGAGGACTCTGCACGTCGTCGGGGGCGCCCAGGGGTCACTCCCCTCGGGACGGCCTCTGCCGCCTTCTCGCTAGCGCGAGCGCGAGCGGACCACCGGACCCTAGGGTCGGTGCAACATGGAAGGGGCGCGACATGACCTGGTACCTGATCTCCTTTGACGACGGTGACATGGATTTCCCCGAGGAGGACTTCGAGGCGGTCTCGGCGGCCGCGCACCGGTTCGTCGACGAGGCCCGTGCCGCGGGCGTCTGGGTCGTCGGCGGGGGTCTCACCAGCTACCTCGAAATGAGCGTCGTCGATGTCGACGGCACCATCACTGAGGGGCCCTCGCGCCCGACCAAGGGCCACATGGGGGGCTTCTCGATCCTCGACGTTTCGAGCCGCGAGGAGGCCCAAGCCTGGGCGGCCAAGATTGCCGTCGCCTGTCGCTGCGCCCAGGAGGTCCGCGAGATCATGGAGGACCCCTCCGCGCGCTAGATGGCCCTTCAAAGCGGTGCCGGCGCTCCGCCACGACCGCGGCATTGGACCACACAGCACAAAGCCCCGGCCACCCTCTCGGGCAGCCGGGGCTTCGCGGGACGACTAGGACCCGACGCTCTCCAGCTCGCGGGTCTCGCTCTCGAGGTTCTCGGGAAGGACCAGCGAAGGTGCGCTCCAGTCCTCCCACCCGGCGAACTCGTCGTGCTGGACCTTCGGGCGGTCCATGTTCATCGCGATCACCAGGGGGACGATCGCCAGGGCGATCCCCAGGACCATGAAAGGAATCATCAGTGCGTAAGCCATGTCATCGAGCCAGTGGGTTGGGAGAACTGACCCGCTCACCTCCTTGGAACCACTCTGGCCGTCGTGGGTTAGGGAACGGCCAGCGGACAATAGAGGTTGCGTAAATTCGGACAATTTGGTTAGGGGATGGCCAGGAGACGTTGACGTCGCGGTGACGACCCATGACGGATTCATGACGCTTCGCTACCGTGGTCGGGTGTCCGCCGCCGCCCGCATCCTCGTCGTCGACGATGAGAAGGTCCTGCGCGAGCTGATTCGCCCCTACCTCGAGGCCGAGGGCTACGAGGTCCTCGAGGCTCGCAACGGCCCCGAGGCCCTCGAGATCGCCCAGCGCGAGCGCCTCGACCTGGTGTTGCTCGACGTCATGCTGCCCGGCGAGGACGGATTCGCCGTCCTGCGCCAATTGCGGCGCATCTCGACGATCCCCGTCTTGATGCTCACGGCCCGACGGGACGAGGAGAATCGGGTCGCCGGGCTGCGCCAGGGGGCCGACGACTACGTCGTGAAGCCCTTCTCCTCCCCCGAGTTGGTCGCTCGGGTCGCCGCTCACCTGCGCCGGGCCCGCGGCACGAGTCCTCACGACAGCCTGCGGGTGGGCCAGGTCGTCGTCAACGTCGCCTCCCGCACCGTCCACGCCGAGGGCCAAGAGGTCGAGCTCACCCGCCGCGAGTTCGACCTGTTGGTTGAGTTCATGCAGTCCCCGGGCAAGGTGCTGAGTCGTGACGCCCTGCTCGGAAGCGTCTGGGACGGCGAGGACGTCACCTCGAAGACCGTCGACGTCCACGTCGCCCTTTTGCGACGCAAACTGGGCGAGAGCCTCGTCTTCACCTCGCTGCGCGGGGTGGGCTACCGCCTGGAGCCGGCATGAACCCGGCCGACCGGATCCGCCGCGCCGGGCTGCGGGTCCGCCTCCTCGCCACCACGGCCCTCGCCTCGGTGGTCGCCCTCGTCATCGCCTACGGCGTCTTCGCCTCGGTCGGCCACCGTCACGAGTACGTGAAGCAGTTGAACGAGGACCGCGCCATCGCCCAGGTCCTGGCGAGCGAGGTGAGGGTCGGGCTGCCTACGGGCGCCCGTGACGCCCTCGACCGCCTGATGCGCCTCGAGTCGATGCACGCGACGGTCACGTCCGGCGCGACCCACCTGACCCTCGGAGCCGCCCCTCCCACCAGTGGCCGGCTCGTCCACGTCGTCCTCGCCCTGCCCAACGGGAGCGTCACCGTCACGAGCACCGTCGACGGGCTGCCGGACTCTCCGTACCTGGTCGTCCTGCTCGTGACCGGCTCACTGGTCCTCGTCCTCGGCGCCACCCTCGTGACCAACCTCGTCCTTGGCCGCCAGGCCCGCCGCCAGATCGCCGCCGCCGTCGAGGCGGCCCAACGCATCTCGGCGGGCGACTTCACCGCGCGCGTCGGCTCGGGAGGTCCGGAGCCCTTGCGCTCACTCGCGCACGCCTTCGATGACATGGCCGCCCGCCTCGAGAGCGCCGAGCGCCGCCAGCGCGACCTCCTCGCCGACTTGGCACACGAGATCGCCACGCCGATCCAGGCGTTGAGCGGCTACGCCCACGCGGTCATCGATGGGCGGATCCCCGCTGAGGAGGCGAGCGTCGCCATCGACAGCCAGACGGCCCGCCTCTCGACGATGCTCGACGAGCTGGCCGAACTGCGCCTGCTCGACGAGGAGTCACGACCCGCCACCCAGGCCGTCGCGCTGCGCGCGCTGGTCGAGGGGATCCTCACCGATCTCGCCCCCATGGCCGGCGGACTCACGGTCCGTACCCACCTTGAGGAGGTCACCCTCGCCTCCGATCCCGAGCTGATCGCGACGGTCGTGCGCAACTTTCTCACCAACGCCTTCCACTACACGCCTCCGGGGGGCCAGGTCGTCGTCACGTCCCGGCGTCGCTCCCAGCACGCCTACCTCTCGGTGCGCGACACCGGACCGGGGATCGCCGAGGAGGACCAGAGCCGGGTCTTCGACCGCTTCTACCGCGTCGAGCCCTCGCGAGACCGCCTCCACGGCGGCACCGGCCTCGGACTGGCGATCGCCCACCGCGCGGCGACCCGACTCGGCGGGTGGATCGAGCTGCACTCCGAGTTGGGTCACGGGGCCGAGTTCCGACTGGTCCTGCCCCTCGCTGACCCGCCCACCTCCGACTAAGCGGTAGCTCCGGCCGGTTCGGTCCGCTCGACCCGGTAGCGCAGGAGCAGGTGACCGCTGGGCGTTGCCACCGAGCTCTCGAGGTGTAGGGGGACCGTGGTGCCCTCTGCGAAGAGGCGCCGGCCCGCGCCGCTCACCACCGGCGCGACCACCAGGGCGACGACGTCCACCAGCCCCGCCGCGAGCAGGCTCTGGGCGACCTCGAGACTCGCGTGGATCCCGATCTCGCCCCCCGCCTCGTCCCGCAGGTTCCTCACGAAGGTGGCGAGATCCCCCTCAATCGGCGTGGCGTTGCGCCAGGGTGGCTCGAGGGGCTGGGAGGTCGCGACGTACTTGGCGACGGGGTTGATGAAGGAGGAGAAGGGTTCGATGTCGCTGTCGGGCCAGAACCTCGCCCACTCCTCGTAGGTGCGCCGCCCGAGGATGACGGCGTCCTGGGTCGAGATGACGGCACCGAGGTTCTCGTCCATCACCTCGTCCCAGACGTGGATGAAGGCGTCCGGGTCCTCGGCGACGCCGTCGAGGGAGAGCAGCTCATAGAGCACGACTGTCCTCAACGCGGTTCTCCTCTCGCTTCGGGGCTCACGCTATCGCCCAGACCGCCTCGGTCACCGGGTCACCTCCCCCGCTCTTCGCTACCCTCTCCCCATGCGCCACGCCTTGTTCGTGCCGCCCTTTGACGGCCTCGCGGAACCCGAACGGCTCGTCGAGTTGGCGGTCGTGGCCGAGGAGTCCGGGTGGGATGGTCTCTTCCTGTGGGATCACCTCCTCTACCCCTACGGACCGGGTGTGCGGGACCTGCTCGACCCCTACGTCTGCCTCGGGGCTCTCGCGCTGGCGACCTCCCACCTGGTCCTCGGGCCGATGGTGACACCTCTCGCCCGGCGACGCCCCGCGGTGCTGGCCCGCCAGACCCTCACCCTCGAGAGGCTCAGCCACGGGCGCCTCGTGCTCGGACTCGGCCTCGGTGACGACGAGGCCCCGGGCCTCGAGTTCTCCCGTTTCGGCGACGTGAGTGACCCACGAGAGCGGGCCCGCGCCCTCGACGAGGGTCTCGAGGTGCTCACCGGACTGCTCTCGGGAGCGAGGGTCGATCACCACGGCCCCCTCTACCAGGCCCACGACGTCGCCTTCTCCCCCACCTCTGAGCGACCCGGCGGCATCCCCCTCTGGATTGCCGGTCGCTGGCCCCATCCCCGTCCGATCGCCCGGGCCGCACGCTTCCAGGGGATGGCCGTGATCGACCTCGTGAAGCCGAGCCAGGTCCTCGCCTTGAGATCACAACTCGCCGCCGCCGGGGCCGACCTCGACACCTTCGAGGTGGCGCTTCGCCGGGTCCCCGGAGACGACCCTCGCGCGTGGGAGCGGGCCGGCGTCACCTGGCTGCTCCACCAGGTCGGTCCCTTCTCGCTGGTCGCTGAGGAGGCCCTCCACCTCGCCCGACGCGGGCCCGGGGGTTGAGCCGGTCGGCTTAGTCGCCCCCGAGGGATTTCACGTAGCGCAGCAGCAGCGTCGGATATGACAGGAGGGCAGCCGCGACCGGCTCGACCTCGGCGAAGGGCCGCGCGGAGACCCTCCGAAACCCCCGTCGCTCGTACCAGTCCCTCAGGCGGGCCTGGTGGGCAGTCGCCGGCTCCGGCAGCAGCAGATCGAGCTCGATCTCCGACGCCCCCGCTGCGAGCGCCTGGGCCTCCAATCCGTCAAGCAGCTGACGGGCGACCCCGCGCGAGGCGGCGGAAGGTGCCACGGCGAGCATCCCGAAGAACCATGTCGAGGGCGCTGGTCGGCGGACCCTCACCGCGCCCACGAGCACTCCCTCTTGCACCGCGAGGAGCAGCTCCCCCCGGGCCAAGGCATCGGCGACCTCCTCGTAGGTCGCGCGCGGCGCGGGCGCGAGGAAGATCTCGCGCTGGGCGTCGACGTAGGCGAGGTTCACGAGATCGGTGATGGCCCGCGCGTCGAAGGGACCTCCCTCCTCACCCCACACGAGGTCGATCGAGGGTGCGTCTGGACGAGGAACCATCGCGCCAGTCTGCCAAGGGACCCACGGTGTCCGAGCGTTGCCCTTGACTGTGTCCCCAAGTGGGAAGAAGGACGCCGACTCGCCCCGCGACACACCGCCACACGGCGAGTCTCCCTCGGGGGACCAGGTCGCGAGGAGGCGTCCTCAGTAGGCTCGATCCATGGCTCCAATGGACCCTCGTCGACTCGACGCACTGGCGAGGAGTTGCACCCGTTTCTTGAATGGCGACGGACCTCGCCGAGTCCCTGACCTCCTCGCGATGATCCCGCCGAACACCGTCGCCGACGACTACGGACGCGGCGGAGTGGTTGAGGAGCTCGAACGCGAGGTCGCGACTCTCCTTGGCAAAGAGGCGGCTCTCTTCCTGCTGACAGGGACGATGGCCCAGCAGGCCGTCCTGCGCATCCACGCCGACCGCCGCGGACGGCGGACCATCGCCCTGCATCCCTTTTCCCATCTGCGCACCCACGAAGAGGGCGCTTTCGAACGACTGCACGGGCTTCACGGCATCCCGGTCGGCTCACCCTCGGCACCGCTCGCTCCGCTCAGCCGCGCGGAGCTCGACCTCGTCGCCGAGCCGGTTGCCGCTCTGCTGATCGAACTTCCCCAGCGTGACCTCGGCGGTCACCTCCCCACCTGGCGCGAGCTGACGAGCCAAGTGGAGTGGGCCCGCGAACGCGGCGCCGCGGTGCACCTCGACGGCGCCCGCCTCTGGGAGGCCGCACCGTACTACGCGAGTGGCGCGAAGAAGTCTCTCGCCGACGTCGCCGCGCTCTTTGACACGATCTACGTCTCGTTCTATAAGGGGCTCGGCGCCATCGCGGGATGCTGTGTGGCCGGCGACCGAGACGTCATCGAGGAGCTGAGCCTCTGGCGGACCCGCCACGGTGGACGGGCCTACATGCTCTGGCCCTACGCCGCTGCCGCCCTCACGGCCCTCCGGGGGCGACGAGGCGACATGGCCACCTACTTCCGACGGGCGAAAGCCATCGCGAAGGAGATTCGGGAGCTCCCAGGTGTGGAGGTCCTTCCCGATCAGGTGCGCAGTCCGCTGATGCACCTGCGCTTTGCCGCGAGTGTCGGCGAACTCGAGAGTCGAGCCGCCTCGATCGCGGAGACAATGGGCGTGTGGACCTTCTCCCGTCCCTTCGTCTCAGAGGGTCCGCGCCTCCAGCGCTACGAGTTCCAAGTCGGTCGAGCGACGATGGAGTTGGGCTTGGACGACTCCATCAGAGTGATTGCGACCTTGACCGGCAAGGCTGGGCGAGCGTCCGCGCGCGCACGACGAAGCTGAACCCCCTCCGGCCTCCTCGCCCGAGAGCAACTCGCCCTGAGGACACTCGCGCACTTGTCTCTCGCAACTGCAGCCAGTTCCCTGCGACTCTCCGATTGTCCCCCCTAGCAATTGGAGTCGCAGATGCGATAAACCGCCTGGAATGGCCGGCGTCCTACTCGTTCAGTCGGCAAGGTTCGAAGTTGGAAGCAGTTCGCTGGTCAACTGACAGAATCGAAGAGTGAAGACTCGTTTCCTCAATCGCTCGCAGTCAATCATCGTGGTCATAGGGCTCGGCTTGGCTCTTTACACCACTGGAACTTGGCTGACGACTCTGGGCTCTCATCCGCTGTCCGGGTGGACTGGCTATGCGCCTCTGAGCGCCGGTGCCGCCTTCGGCGGGTTCCACCCATGGGTGCGACTCGTTATGTGGCTCGTGCTGATCGCCGTTTGGGTCAGCATCTCAGCGGCACTTCTAAGGAACCGTTGCGCAAGACCTGAAGATGGCCCTCGTTCATAGTCGAAATCCTCTCGAACCGTAAGGGCGAAGATGCAGATTCGCTCGGTACTAGCGTTTCGCTCGAGGCTCAGGACTCACTGGCCTCGGACCGCCACCCTTGAAACTTTCCAACTACTGCACTGCCAGATGGGCGGACTCCGAGTGAAACCACAGAGCGGAGTGCTTCTTGTCACGTCCAGGCTAGGACCCGGCGAACAATGTGCACTATTGAGCCTCGTTGGAGGGCGGTGGACGGTTCAGCGAAGTTGAAGCAGATCCAAGTGGTCCGGCTTCAGGTGGAAACGCCCCACGCTCCCAGAGGATGCGAGCCACTTCGTTGATCGGCTCTGGTTCACCTTGTAGGTCAAATCTGAATATGGCCATAGACACTCCGCTCGCCCATGCAATGGCATCAGGTGTATATCCTCCGGAAGAAAAGAAGAGAGGAGCGCGGCTCATGCTCACCGCGACACCGTAGAGCTGCTGAATCTCTGGACGCCCTATGGGGCTCACGTGAGCCTTGACCTGGGCTACGGCGTGAGACGCAATCACATCGATCCCGCCGTCAGGACCCGTGGGTGTGAGCTTGGCATCTCCCCATCCGAGCCACCTCATCCAGGAAGCGGCCGCCTCTTCAGCGTCGCGATATGAACGAATGAGGCTCGGTGATGGCCGCGGTCCTCGGCTCGCGGCAAGTGCTTCTTTGCGCCGCTGCTCAGCTCGCTTCCGATCCTCGATACGCTCGCGCTCCCTCTCTTGAAGCGCCCTCTGACCTTCTCGGTAGTTATGGATGTACACCCCACGCCAAATCGCGCCCCCGAGGCAAAGAAACGCTAGAACCGGAGAGTGCCCTAGTGAGAAGAACAAGCAAAGACCAGCTAGCCACACAACTGATCTCGGCCTCGGTGCGCGCTCTCTCCTTATCTGAGCCACCGCGGAATCTCCATCAGATTTTGCCCCCCACGGTTTGTTCGGGATCACTCCAAGGATTGTAGGAGCTGACAATCGTCTCGGGGTGTTGAAGACGCAGCGCTGCTGTCGGCTTATTTGCAGTCTTGACCCGCCCCAGGAACCGTCTCCACAATAATTGCTGAATTGGGACCCTGATGAAAGATTCGATCCGTGCCCCGTGCCTATCCCGCTTAGTTCCGTCGACGAGCAATCGTTCTCGTCGAGGCCGGTCGGAGCGTCGTCAAGACGACGAGCAATCATGGCTTCACTAAGGCCGCTATCGATCACAGGGTCAAGCAGGACAGGGTCGATCGAAGTCTGATCCTGGGCCGCACCACGACCGAGTCGAAAGAGGTGCGCCGAGCGAGCTCGAGGCCTAGTTGCTACTTGCTGATATCGGAGGCACGAGAAAACGATTCTGCAGAGGGGCGATGGCGGTTGCGGCACTTGTCGCAAGAAGCTGCTGTCGGAGGCACGATACAACGATTCTGCAGGAGGGTAATGGCGGCTGCGGGCCTAGTCGCAGCGCGGTGGTGTCGGAGGGGCGAGACAACAGTTCTATTACCAGCCATTGGCGACTCTCCAGATAGACGAATCTGCTCACACTTTGAGAGTGAGCTCCCACCTAGGCAGTCGTGCCTTGAAATTGACTAGTTTCGTCTTTGAACTACCAGCGGAAGGTCCTTCCTCAGAACTCCGTCTAGGTCAAACCTTACGGTGTACAACCCAAAAGCCGGGGGGAGGAAGGCGATCGCTTGGACTGCACAGAACGTAAATGGAAGCATCATGTTCGCCCCCTCGGGACGAGTCGTCGGAAAGTGCCCTGGCGCATCCTTTATCAGGTTGTTTCCTGGGGCGAAGACCTTGAATGAAGCTGTGTAGGTCTTATCTGTGTC
>CAYUZO010000008.1:0-49869 GCA_964449735.1 uncultured Ferrimicrobium sp. | reverse complement strand
CCTGCGTCTGTTCCTGCTCACGCTGGCGGTCGCCGACGACGTCCTGTCCGTCGTCGTGCTGGCCTTCACCGGCCACGGGCCCACGGTCGGCGGTTGGCTGGTCGTGGTGGCCGCGCTGGTGGGCGCGGGACTGCTGGTCCGACTGACCGGCACGCCGGGGCGCGTGGTCGCCCTCGTCGCGCTGTGGGTCGTCTTCGCCGCCGCCGGCGTCGAGCCCCCTTTGGCGGGCGTCGCCGCCGGGGTCCTGGCCCCCTGGCGATCGCCCCACGAGGAGCCCTTGGAGGACCTCGCCCGGCGGGTCGCGACCTCCCTGGCGCTCCCCCTCTTCGCCTTGGTGTCCTGCGGGGTGAACTGGACTCTCGCCCACGACCGCACCACCACCGTGGTGAGTGCCGCCACGGTGGTGGTGCGGCTTCTCGGCAAGGTGCTCGGTGTCCTGGGTGGCGTGGGCCTCGCGCGGGCCATGGGCTGGCGCACCCACCCGTCTCTCGATGGACGCCGGCTGCTCGGTGGCGCCGTCCTGTGCGGCTGCGGTTTCACGGTGCCACTTCTCTTCGCCGGACGCCTCTTCCCTCCCGGGGGACCCCTCTACCAGGCCTTCGCGGTAGGTCTGCTCGGAGCGACCGTGCTGTGCTGCGCCGTCGGCGTCGCGATTCTGCGCACGGGTCCGCTCGCTCGGTAAGTTGGGCCTCGAGAGGGGGCCACGTGAAGACCCGACTGACGACCCTGCTAGGCATCGAGCATCCCGTGATGTTGGCGGGCATGGGAGGGGTCTCCTATCACGAGTTGGTCGCCGCGGTCTCGGCGGCGGGCGGATTCGGCTGCCTGGGCGCGTCGACGATGACGAGCGAGCAACTGTCCGAGGAGATCGGCGCGGTGCGCCACGCGACCAACAAGCCCTTCGGGGTCGACCTGCTCACCGCTTTCCCTGACGACCTCGTGGCCAACGTGGAGATCTCGATCGAGGGCGGGGCGAAGGCCTTCGTCGCCGGGCTCGGCGGGCCCTCGCGGGTCATCGAACGCTGCCATCGCCATGAGGTGGTGGTCATGTCCCTCTGCGGCAAGGTCGAGCACGCCCGTCGGGCCGTTGACGCCGGATGCGACGTGGTGATCGCCCAGGGCACCGAGGCGGGGGGCCACACGGGTTCGGTGGCCGCGTTGCCCCTGGTCCCGCTGATCGTCGATGCGGTCTCGGACCGAGTGCCGGTAGTGGCCGCCGGCGGCATCTTCGACGGTCGCGGTCTGGCCGCCGCCCTGGCCCTGGGGGCCGATGGCGTCTGGGTGGGGACGCGGTTCATCGCGACGCCCGAGGCGCGAACCGTCGTGGGCTTCAAGGAGGGCATCCTCTCCAGCCGCGAGGACGGGACGGTGATCACGAGGGCCTACACGGGCAAGACCTTGCGCGCCCTTCGCAACGAGACCACCGACCGCTACGAGGCGGAGCCGTCGAGCCTGAGGCCCTTCCCCGAGCAGCTCAGCGTGGCCATCTCTGAGGGGACCTTCCACCTCGGAGGCGATCCCGCGACCCTCGGCGTGGACCCGCGTCGTGAGGTTTACCCGGCCGGTCAGGGTGTGGGGGGAATCGACTCCCTGGTGCCGGCGGGCGAGCTCGTGAGGCGTTTCGTCGCCGAGGCCGACGAGGCCCTGCGACGGGTTGACTCAGTCCGCGACCGCTAGCCCCACGGGACAGCTGACACCGGTCCCGCCGAGGCCGCAGTATCCCTGGGGATTGGCCGCCAGATACTGCTGGTGGTACTCCTCGGCCAGGTAGAAGGGCCCCGCAGGCGCGATCTCGGTGGTCAGGGGCCCGAATCCGGCCTGCGCGAGGCGCTGGCCGTAGTGGGAGGCGACCTGCTCGGCGAGCGCACGCTGGGAGTCGCTAACGGTGTAGATCGCGCTGCGGTACTGGGTACCCACGTCGTTGCCCTGTCGCATCCCCTGGGTGGGGTCGTGACTCTCGAAGAAGCGCGCCAGGATCTGCGCGTAGGTGACGCGGGCGGGGTCGAAGAGGACCCTCACCGTCTCGGCGTGGCCCGTGAGTCCCGAACAGACCTCCTCGTAGGTCGGGTTGGGCGTGTAGCCCCCCTGATAGCCCACCGCGGTGAAGAGCACCCCAGGCAGTTCCCAGAAACGGCGCTCGGCGCCCCAGAAGCAGCCCAGGGCGAGGTAGGCCACCTCGGCGTCGGCGGGGTCGGTCCCGTCGAAGGGGAGTCCGAAGATGAGGTGGGGCCGGTGGATGGCCAGAGGCGTCGTCCGTCCGGACAGGGCCGCGTCGGGGGCGACCATCGAGGTGGAGGTGCGCATGGGCTCACCCTACGGGCCCGCCGCAGGCTCGTGACGGTCGTAGCCTGAGGCGATGGACCCGCGACTGGCCGACCTCGAGGCCGCCGTGCACGCCGCCGGCAAGCGGATGACCGGCGCCAAGCGGGCCGTGGCCGAGGTGCTCGTGAGGGCCGAGGGGCACCTGAGCGCCGAGGAGATCACCGCGCGGGTGCAGGGCCTTCGCGAGGTCGGGGCCTCGACCGTCTATCGCGTCCTCGAGGAGTTCGAGGAGTTGGGGCTCGTGGTGCACACCCACTTAGGGGCCGCGGCCGCGGTCTTCCACTTGGTGGGAGTGGCCCATGGCCACCTGGTGTGTGACAACTGTGGCGCCACGATCGAGGTCCCGGCCTCGACCTTCGACGGACTCGGCCGCGTCCTCCTGCGCCGCTACGGATTCCTGCTCGACCGACACCACGTCGCCCTGTCAGGGCTCTGTCGCCACTGCGCGAAGCGCACCTCCGAGGGTAGGCACGAGGCTCATTAAGGTAAGCCTCGTGCTGCGTGTCGACCACCTGATCAAGCGCTACGGCGACACCACCGCCGTCGACGACCTCTCTTTCGAGGTGCGCCCGGGCGTCGTGACCGGCTTCCTCGGGCCTAACGGCGCCGGCAAGACGACCACGATGCGCGTCCTGCTCGGCCTGGATCGTCCCTCCGGCGGGTCGGCCAGCGTCAACGGCCACGCCTACGCCCAGTTGCGCGCGCCCCTGCGCGAGGTGGGCGCACTCCTCGACGCCAAGGCGGTCCACCCCGGACGCAGCGCGCGCAACCACCTGCGCGCCCTCGCGGCCTCCAACCAGATCCCCCAAAGCCGGGTCGGGGAGGTCCTCGAGTTCGCCGGCATCGCCGCGGTGGCCGATCGAAAGGTCGGCCAGTTCTCGCTGGGGATGAGTCAGCGGCTCGGCATCGCCGCCGCCATGCTCGGCGACCCGCCGGTCCTGATGTTCGACGAACCCGTCAATGGGCTCGACCCCGAGGGGATCCGCTGGATCAGGGAGTTCTTCCGCGCCCTGGCGACCGAGGGCCGCACCGTCTTCGTGAGTTCGCACCTGATGAGCGAGATGAGCCTCACGGCCGACCAGATCATCGTGATCGGACGGGGACGGCTCATCACTCAGGGGTCGGTCGCCGACCTCACGGCGGGTGCCCGCCGCCAGGTGCGCGTGCGGGCCGAGAGCCCCCAGAGGCTCGAGCAGCTCCTGGTCGAGCTCGGCGCGACCTGGGAGTGTGCGGGAGAGGAGTACACGGTCCAGGGCGCCGAAGCCGAGGACATCGGCCGGGCGGCCTCCTCCCACGGTCTTGCGCTATTCGAACTCACCCCCGTGCGCGCCTCGCTGGAGGACGTCTTCATGGACCTCACCGCCGACTCGGTCGAGTACGGGGCCCAACACGTGGGAGCGAGCCATGCCTGAGGTCACGCTTCTCTCGGTGGCCCGCAGCGAGTGGATCAAGTTCCGCACCGTTCGCTCCACGGTGATGGGGGCGATCGTCTTCGTCGTCTTGACGATCGGCCTCGGAATCCTGGTGACGACCCTCATCCGTTCCCACTGGGACACCCTGCCGGCGCTCCAGAGACTCTCCTTCGACCCCGTGTCGACCAGCCTCGCGGGGACCTCCCTCGCCCAGTACGCCGCGGGCGTCATGGGCTCGCTCTTCATCACCACCGAGTACGGCTCGGGAGCGATTCGCACCACGCTCGCGGCCGTGCCCCGTCGCATGACCTTGATCGGCGCCAAACTCGTCGTCTTGATGCTCTCGATGCTGGTTCTAGGAGAGATCGTCTGCTTCGGGGCCTTCCTCATCGGCCAAAGGGTCTACGCCGGGCTCATCCCCGCCTCGACCGACACTCTGGCCAACGGAGCGGTCCTGCGCAGTGTCCTGCTCGGCGGGGTCTACTTGGCCCTCCTGTCCGTCCTCGGGCTGGCGCTCGGGCTCATCCTTCGCCAGAGCCCGGCGACGATCTCGACCTTCACCGCACTGATCCTCGTCTTGCCCCTCATCATCTTCTTCCTGCCCACCAGCATCCAGAACGCCCTCACGCGCTACGAGCCGGCGTCGCTCGGGCGGGCCATGATGTCGACCTTCCCCCCCGACCAGATGTTCGGCGCGTGGACGGCCACGGGCGTGCTGGTCCTCTACGTGTTGGGCGTCCTGGCCCTGGCGCTGGCACTCTTCGAGCGCCGCGACGCCTGATGGACGTAGAGCAGGTCCTTCGCGGCACCGGCGCCGTGCGCGAGTTCCTCGACGACCCCGTCGCCCCCGAACTCCTCTACGCGATCCTTGACGACGCCCGCTTCGCTCCCTCGGGGGGCAACCGTCAGGCCTGGCACGTCACGGTGATCGAGGACATCGAACTGCGTCGCGCGGTGCGCGACCTGTACCTCGACGCCTGGCACGACTACGTGGCCCACGGCCTCGAGGGTCTCGTCGCCTTCTCCCCCACGGCCAGCGCCGCCGAGCGACGCCGCGCCGAGCAGCGCCGAGGAGAGGCCGAAGCCCTCTCGCGGCCCGAGGGCTTCGCCGAACGGCTCCACGAGGTTCCCGTGCTGCTGGCCGTGAGCGTCGATCTCACCCAGCTCGCCGCGACCGATCGGGACCTCGAGCGCTACACCTTGGTGGGCGGCGCCTCGATCTACCCCTTCGTCTGGTCGATCCTCCTGGCGGCGCGGGCGCGGGGCCTGGGAGGGGTCATGACCACCGTCGCCACCCGTCACGAACCCGAGGTCGCCCCCCTGATCGGGTTGGGGCCACGCGAGGCGCTGGCCGCCCTCGTCGCCCTCGGCCATCCGGCACGACTTGCGACGCGGCTGCGGCGGCGCCCGGTCGAGAGCTTCACCACCATCGACCGCGCCGACGGCCGACCCTGGGGGGTCTAGGGGCCGAGGAGCTCGACGGTGTCCTCGCCGAGGCGCCGTGGACCACGTCGGATCGGCGGCCGGCGCCCCTCGATGAGCAAAGGAGAGCGCAGCGCCCGCGTCGGGCCGCCCGGGGCCTCCATCTCGCCCACCAGGTCGCCCTGGGCCACCTGGGGTTGGGACAGAGCGCCGGGCACGTCGAAGATCGGACCCACTGGCACACCCGAGCCGGCCAGGACCTGCGCCCAGTCCTCGGCGCTTCGCGCGACCAGAACCTGCTCGAGGACCGCGCGCAGGCGAGGCAGGTCGGCGACCCGGGCCGCGTTGGTGGACCAGGCGGCCTCGCGCAGTCGGTCGTCACCCACCCGCTCCACGAAGCGGGTCCACTGGGCGTCGGTGCCCACGCCGAGCAAGAGCGGACCGCTCGCCGTGGCGAAGGGGCCGTAGGGAGCGATCGAGGGATGGTCGTTGCCGGTCAGGCGCGGCGCGACGCCGGTCGAGAGGAAGCCCTGGGCCTGATTGATCAGGGCCGTCATGGTCGACTCGAGCAGGGGTGCCTCGAAGTGCCGGGCCGAGACCCCGCGCGAGCGCGCCACGAGGCCGCTGAGAGCCCCGACGGCGGCGTAGAGGCCGGTGACCACGTCGGCGAGGGGAGCCCCGACCTTCACGGGGCCACTCTCGGGCGTCCCGGTCACGCCCATGAGTCCCGAGCGAGCCTGCGCCAAGAGGTCGAAGGAGGGGTCCCCGGCCAAGGGGCCTCCCGAGGTCGCCGGGGTCACCGAGACCCAGATCGCCTGGGGCGCTGCCTCGCGCAGGGCGTCGATGCCCAGGGAGACCCGCTGAGCGGGGAGGAAGTTCTCGATGACCACGTCGGCGAGGGACGCCAGGGTGGTCACGGTCGCCGCCTGCGCCGGATCTCTCAGGTCGGCCACGACGTTGCGCCGATGACGGTTCACGGCCAGGTAGTAGGTCGAGTCCTCGCCGAAGCGGGGCGGCGCGAGAGCGCGCACGGGGTCCCCCTCGGGACCCTCCACCTTCACCACGTCGGCGCCGAGGTCCCCCAGGATCATGGCGCACAGGGGCCCGGCGAGGACCCGGGAGAGGTCGAGGACCCTCACGCCCTCGAGGGGCAGCCCAGTGCCCACGTTGCTCGGATGGAGTTCCCAGACCACTAGAGGACCTTCGAGAGGAAGCTCCGCAGTCGCTCGCTACGTGGGTTCGTGAGGACCTCGCGAGGGTTGCCGGACTCCTCGATGACCCCCTGGTCGAGGAAGTAGACGGTGTCAGCGACCTCCCGGGCGAAGCCCATCTCGTGGGTGACCACGATCATGGTCATGCCCGATCGGGCCAGGTCGCGCATCACGTCGAGCACCTCACCGACCAGCTCGGGGTCCAACGCGGAGGTGGGCTCGTCGAAGAGCATCAGCTTGGGGTCCATGGCCAGGGCGCGCGCGATCGCCACGCGCTGCTGCTGGCCGCCCGAGAGCTGACTGGGGTAGCTCGCCGCCTTATCCGGGAGGCCGACGCGAGCCAGGAGCTCGCGGGCGCGCTCGCGGGCGCGCTCGCCGTCGATGCCCTTCACCCTGATCGGCGCGATGGTCACGTTGTCCATGACCGTCAGGTGCTGGAAGAGGTTGAAACGCTGGAAGACCATGCCGATCTCGGCCCGCTCGGCGCAGAGCTCCTTGTCGTTGCGTTCGTAGAGACGGTTGTCACGCAACTCGTAGCCGATGAGGTTCCCGTCCACCCGCAGCTCGCCGGCGTCGTGCTTCTCCAAGTGGTTGATGCAGCGCAGGAAGGTGCTCTTGCCCGAGCCGGAGGGGCCGATGAGGCAGGTCACCTCCCCGGTGTCGACACTCAGGTCGACCCCCTTGAGCACTTCCACCCCGGCGAAGGTCTTGCGCACGCCGCGGGCCTGGACCATCGTGCTCATGAGGCCACCGTCGTCTCGGGCACCCCGCGGGGTGTGCGCAAGCGCTTGCGGATACCGGCGACATCGGTGCGCAGCCGCTGGAGCGGCGTGGGCGGCGGCGTCCGGGTGGCCCCGCGGGCGAAGTGGCGCTCCACGTAGTACTGGCCGGTCGAGAGTACCGTCGTGAAGAGCAGGTACCACAGACTGATCGTGATCAGCAGGGGCATCACGAGGTAGTTCGACGCATAGATGACCCCCGCCGTGCCGGTCAGCTCCAGCACGCCGATCGCCGAGGCCAGCGAAGAGGTCTTGAGCATCGAGATCACCTCGTTGCCCGTCGGCGGCACGATCACCCGCATGGCCTGGGGCAGGATCACCAGGCGGAGGGTCTGGCGCCTCGACATCCCCAGAGCGTGGGCCGCCTCGGCCTGCCCTTCGTCCACCGAGAGCAGTCCGGCGCGGGCAATCTCGGACATGTAGGCGCCCTCGTTGAGCGACAGCGCGATCATCGCCGCGTTCATCGGGGTGAGCAGGGAGACCACGTCGAGGTGGACGAAGGTCACCGGCAGGAACGGGATGCCCAAGGTCAGCTTCTGGTAGAGGGCGGAGATGTTGAACCAGAAGAGCAGCTGGACGTACACGGGCGTCCCGCGGAAGAACCAGGTGTAGAGCCACGCCGTCCCCGAGAGGAGGCGGTTCGAGGAGATTCTCATCACGGCGATGAGGACCCCGAGGGTGATTCCGATGGCCATCGACACGACGGTCAACTCGATCGTGCGCCACAGGCCGATGAGGATCTCGCGGGTCAAGAAGTACTGACCCACGACGTGCCAGGAGAAGCGCCAGTCGGAGATCGGCGAGCAGTGGCGCACTCCGCCCACCACCGCGCAGCGATAGCGGCCGGTCGGGATTCGCGAGAGCAGGGTGTGCACGACCATGGCTAGGCCCACCAGGGCCACCACCACGCCCACCCACCGTCCGACGTGACGAACGGGGACGACTTCGAGTTCGCCGTCCCCGTTCGTCATGTCGGTCGTTCTATCACCTCACCGCGACGGGCTTAGGAGGTCGCTTCGTTCAGGGTCACCTTGCTCGCGCTCACGCCACCCGCCTGCACCCCGTACTTGGCGAGGATCGCGTGGTAGGTGCCGTTGGCGATGAGGACCTTGAGCGCCGCCTGGATCGCCTTGGCCAGCTTCATGCCGTTGGCGGTCTTGGGAGTGGCGATGCCGTAGGGAGCGACGTTCACCGCGCTACCCACGACCTTGAACAGACCCTTGGAGGTGGAGGCGATGTAGGCCGAGATCTGGCTGTCGGCGAAGCCGTAGGTGGCCTGGCCGGAGGAGACCGCGGTGTTGGCCTCGGTTTGGGTGGTGAAGGTCCGCACCGTCAGCTTCTTCGAGCTGGGGCACTTCTTGGCCTGCGCCTGGGCGTCAGACTGCTCAACGGTGCCGTTCTCGACCGCCACCGTGTGGCCGCAGAAGCTCGACAAGCCGGTGAAGGTGGCCTTGGAGCCAGACTTCACGTAGGCGCCCTCACCCGCGACGAAGTAGTCCACGAAGTTCACCTGCTTCTCGCGGGCCTTGGTGTCGGTGAACGAGGAGTTCCCGATCACGTAGTGCCCGCTCTTGATGCCGGCGATGATGTTGTCGAACGAGACGTTGTTCGAGTTCACCTTGATGCCCAGGGTCTTGGCGATCGCGTTGATGAGGTCGACGTCGAAGCCCACGATCTTGCCGCTCTGGACGAACTCGTCAGGGGCGTAGGTCGCGTCGGTGGCCACCTGGAGGGTCACCCCCTTGTAGGCCGACGGCACCAGTTTCGCCGCGGCCGCGTTGTACACACCCGTCGTCGAGGCACCCGCAGCCGTCAGCGTGAAGGAGACGGCGATCACGCCAGCTCCCGCCGCGGCCAGCACCGGCCGTGCCTTCAAGAACAGTCCCATGAGATACGTCTCCCCTCCAGACGCCCCCTGGCGTCGGCCCTCATTGATACCAGATGTCCACCAATCGGACCCCGGCACCCCGCCTTCATCCCGCTCGGTCGGCGGCCCCGCTCCCGTCGGTCAGTCCCCGGATCCGGGTGGCCAGGTCGTCCACGACGGCTTGAGCCTCGGCGAACCTCGCCCCCAGGCGCAAGAACCCGTGCAGCATCCCCGGCGCCTCGACCACCTCCACCGGCACCGCGAAGTGGCGCAGCAGTCCCGCGTAGTCCAGTCCCTCGTCGCGCAGTGGATCGCACTCCGCCACGACCACGATCGCGGGGGCCGCCCCGCTCAGGTCGGCGCTGAAGAGCGGGGAGACCCGCGGATCAGTCGGGTCGGCACCCGCCAGGTAGCTCTCGTAGTCGGCCCGCAGGTCCTCGACGTCGAGCAGGTAGCCCCGAGCGAACTCGTGGGAGGAGTCGGTGAGCACCTCGGGCCCCAGGGTGGGATAGACGAGTACTTGGCCCGCCAGCGGCGGGCCCTCGTCGCGCAACTCGGCGGCGACGACTCCGGCCAGCGTGGCCCCGGCCGAGTCGCCCATGACGACCAGTCGAGCCCCGGGCGCGCCCACCGTCTCAGGTCGGTCGCGCAGGGCCCGCGCCGCGTCGACGGCGTCCTCGACGGCACAGGGGAAGGGGTTCTCGGGGGCCAGGCGGTAGTCGAGGGCGACGAAGGGAGCGCCGACCCGATTGGCCAGGTGGTGGTAGACCGCCGCGTGAGACTCGAGATCCCCCTCCACGAAGGACCCGCCGTGGAGGTAGAGCACCACGACTCCCTCGCGAGCCCCGACGGGGACGACCAGTCGAGCCGGTCGGGTCCTTCCGCCGAGGTCGAGGTCCAGGTCGCGTACCTCGGCCACGGGCTCCGGGGGACCCGCGAGACGGATCGCTCGCTCCCGGTAGGCGGCGCGGCGCGCCGCCGGATCGCCGTGGGCCGGCCGGGCGGGCGCGTCGGCGAGCGTCGCGTGGAGGTACTCGACCAAGGCGGGGTGCACGGAGCCGGCCACCCCGTCACACTAGGCAGGAAGGGCCCACGAGCGCTGCGCGCGCGAGAGCGGTACCCTCGGGGCGTTGTCGAGCGGAGAGGAGACGACCATGGGCTTGATGGACAAGGTCAAGGAGCAGGCCGCCGCGGCGGCCCAGGCGGCCAAGGAGGCCGCCGCCAAGGGCCAGGCCAAGGTCGACGAGATCCAGGCCAAGCGGGCCGCCGACGGAGTCCTGCGCCAGCTCGGACTCGCCGTGTACCTGCAGCGCACCGGCCGGGGCTCCGAGGGAACCGACTCGGACGTCTCGGGATACGTCGAGACCTTGAAGGCCCACGAGGCCGAGCACGGAAGCCTGGCCGGGAGCGAGCCCGACGAGAGCTGAGGGGCTCCGTCAGCGGGGTGGCGCGAAGCGCTCCAACCGCCAGCGCCCCGTCGCGGTGAAGTCGCACAGTGACGCCGTGACGCGGCACATCAGGTCGAGGAGCGCCGCGGGTGCGATCACTCCAGCCGGCTCGAGGAGGAGTCCTCGCTGGGCGTCGTTCTGGCGGACCAGCATTGCGTTCTCGCCGATCAGCGTCGCGAGGCGGTCCGGGCTGAGCCGCCCCCTCGTATGGAGTACGCCGAGCGTGGCGCCGCGCGGCTTACGCCCTGACGCCGCTGCGGGCATCCAGGTCGCCACGGGCACCCCTCGGTAGCTGCGCAGCGACCACACGTTGACGCGCAGCGCCTCGACCTCTTCGACGACCAGTGGCGAGAGGTTGATCCACCCCCGCGTGCCCTCGACGAGCGTCAACTGCTCGAGGGCGAGGGAGCGGTCATCCTGGAAGGTCAGCGAGGCGACGGGATCCACGACCTAGTGTCCCAGGCGGCCGGCGAGAATGCACGAAGCCCCGGTCGCTAGGCGACCGGGGCTCCTTGGAGCGGACGACCGGGCTCGAACCGGCGACCTCGACCTTGGCAAGGTCGCGCTCTACCAACTGAGCTACGTCCGCGTCGCGACCACTTTAGCAGAGGGGTCGAGAGGTCAGACCGACCTCTCAATGAGGGCGCGGGCCTCCTCACGGATCAGTTCCCCCAATCGAGCGAGGTCGGGGACCTGTTCGCGCGCGGCGAGCAGTCCGAACTCCAGATGGTCACTCAACCCGAGGACAGTGATGTTGAGGGAGAAGTCGCCGAGGAGAGGCCCGACTGGAGCGGCCGAGAGCACGCGATGGCCGCTGATCCACAACGGGATCGGTGGCCCCGCCACCGAGGACACCATCAGGTTGGCCATCGGGGGCAAGCGGTCGAACAGTCCCAAGTGGTCAAGGAGCCGCCCGCCCCAGGACACCAGCGCCGGACCGAGGACTCGGGGGACGTCCTGGAACACCTGGGCCGCCCGCTGACGCTGGACGCCCTTGGTGTGGCTCGCGTCACGAGACACGGCCTTGATCCTCTCCTCCGGGTCGATGAGATCGGTGTGCAAGGCGACGAGCATCCCCGAAATCCGATTTCCACCCGTGGCGCTCTCCCCCTCGGGACGGACGTTGATCGGCACAAAGGCGATCAGGTCGCGGCGAAGGCTCTCGCCCCGTTCGTCCACCAGTCGACGCACGGCTCCACCCACCACCGTCATGACGAAGTCGGTAACCGTCGCCCCACGCGACTTCGCCGCGCCTTTGACCTGGTCGAGCGGGATCCGCAGCCGCCGGTAGACCTTCTCCCCAACCGGCTGGGCGTTCAGGGAACACCGCCTCGCCTCGAAGAGGGACGGCTGACCCGGGGTCTCGCGCCGACGACCTCGGCGAAGCGTGGCCGAGACGACGGCGAAGACGATCGCGTAGAGGCGCACCCCCCACCCGCGCAGCGCCCTTAGAGCCCGACGAGGGTCGCCGAGAAGTTCCTCGAGGGACTGGCGAGCAAGCCCGAGCGGCGTCGAGGGCCCGTCCGACTCGACCGGTGGTGGGGCCGGCGCCGGGGCGCGAACCTCCGGCGACAGGTCGAAGAGGTTGGCGAAGGTCTCCGCACCCGAAACCCCATCGGCCAAAGCGTGATGGACCTTCAGTGCCAGGGCGCACCGACCGTCCTCGAATCCCTCGATGACGAGCATCTGCCACAAGGGACGTTGGGGCGCTAGGGGCCGACTCAAGAAGTCCGAGACCACTTCATCGAACTGCTCGGCCGTCCCCGGGGCGGGCAGCGCGACCCGGCGGATGTGGCGGTCGAGATCGATCGCGGGTTCGGCAACCAGGACCGGCCACGCCAGATCAAACGGTGCTCGCACGAGCCTCTGGGAGAAGATCGGCACCTCGTGCAGACGGGCCTCCACGTTGCGGCGGATCCGCTCGAAGCGACGCGTCGGGTCCGACTCGTCGCCGAAGTCGAGTTCGATGACCGCTCCGATGTTCATGGATGATCCCGGCGTCTCGAGCAACGCGAAGGAGCTGTCCAACGGGTCGAGGTGGCGGGTCATCGCCCCGTGCTTCCGAATCCCCCCACACCGCGCTCGCTGGCCGACAGTTCGTCGACCACCGTGAAGGTGGCGGGCTCCACCGGAAGGACGACCAGCTGGGCGATCCGGTCCCCGGCGTGGACGACGTAGGTCTCGTGCCGGTCCAAGTTGACGAGGGCGATCTTCACCTCACCGCGGTAGCCGGCGTCGATGAGCCCCGGAGCGTTGGCGCAGGTCACCCCGTGGCGACTGGCCAAGCCACTACGCGGCAAGACGAAGCCGCCGTGTCCCGGGGGGATCGCCACGGCGAGGCCGGTGCTGACGAGGGCCCGCGCACCCGGAGCGAGGACCACCTCCTCGATGGAGACCAGGTCGCATCCTGCGTCGCCCGACTGGGCGTACTCAGGCACTACGGCCGTCGGGTGGAGGACCTGGACCTCGATCTTCATGGGGTGAGGCTATCCCCCCAGATGCCCCCTGCCCCTTGGCTAAGGTCGAACCATGTTGGCCTGGATGGACCTGGAGATGACCGGTCTGGAGCCGGCCCGCCACGTGATCGTCGAGATTGCCACCTTGGTGACCGATGACCAGCTCAACATCGTGGCCGAGGGGCCGGACCTGGTGATCCACGCCAGTGAGGAGGAGTTGAGCCGCATGGGTGACTTCGTCACCGAGATGCATCGCAGCTCGGGCCTGCTGGACGCGATTCGCCAGTCGGCCACCACAGTGGCTGAGGCCGAGGCGGCCACCCTTACCTTCTTGCGCGCCCACATCGCCGAGGCCGGCACCGTGCCGCTGTGTGGGAACTCCATCGGCACCGACCGACGGTTCCTCGAGGAGTACATGCCCGAGCTCGCCTCCTTCTTTCACTACCGCAACGTCGACGTGTCGACCATCAAGGAACTGGCCCGACGCTGGCACCCCGAGGTCCTGTCAGCCCGTCCGGAGAAGGCCTCAGCGCACCGAGCGCTCGACGACATCCGAGAGTCGCTCGCCGAGCTCCAGCACTATCGCTCGACTCTGTTCCACGCCCCCTCGAGCGAGGTGGCCCACAGCGGTGAGTGAGGACGCGCTGACCCTGTCCGCGGCCACGGCGCAGCTCACCGCGCCAGGACAGATGTTCGAGATCGAACGGGCCACGGTCCTCGATGTCGAGATGTTCGTGTGGAAGAACGCCCCGAGCTCCTTGCGCCAGGTGCTCGACCTGTCGCTGATGCACTCCGCCGAGGACTTCTTGGTCTACGAGGGCCGTCGCTACACCTTCGAGCAGCATTATCGGTGGGCCTGCACCGTGGCCCAGCGCTTGGTGGCAGACGGGCTCGAGCGTGGTGAGCGAGTGGCGATCGCGGCCCGCAACCTTCCCGAATGGGTGGCGTCCTTCTGGGGAGCCATCGCCGCGGGCGCGGTAGTGGTGCCACTCAACGCGTGGTGGACGACCGACGAACTCGCCTATGGCCTGTCCGACTCCGGGGCCCGGGTGGTCGTCGTCGACCAGGAGAGGCTCGATCGCCTGCGCCCCGCCTTCGACCAGCTCGAGTTCCTCGAGTTGGTCCTGGTCGTGGGCGAGGAGGGCCGCTCCGCCGACCTGGGTCCGGCCCACGCACGGGTCCGCGTGCGTGACTTCACCGACTTCGTGGGTGAGGTCGCCGAGGATGCCCAGGCGCCCGCGATCGAGATCGATCCTGACGACGACGCCACGATCTTCTACACCTCGGGCACGACTGGCCGCCCCAAGGGTGCTGTAGCCACTCACCGCAACGTGGTCAGCAACTTGATGAACCTCTTCTTCATCGGCTCGCGGGCCCGACTTCGCTTCGGCGAGAGCGACGGAGGCGGCCGCAATGCCAACCTCCTCTCCATACCCCTCTTCCACGCGACGGGCTGCTTCGCCGTGATGGTCGTCAACACGGCGGCCGGGGGCAAGCTCGTGCTGGTGCACCACTTTGACGCCCAACGGGCCCTCGAGATCATCGAGTCCGAGCGCATCACCGCGATCGGGGGCGTGCCGACCGTGGCAATGCAGATCCTCGACCACCCCGACTTCCACCGCTACGACACCTCGTCAGTGCGCTCGGTCTCCTACGGTGGAGCCCCCGCACCGCCCGACCTGGTGCGGCGCATCCGCGAGGCCTTCCCTAAGGCCCAGCCCGGCAATGGCTACGGGCTGACCGAGACCTCCGCCGCGGTGTCGCTCAACAACGGTCCTGATTACGTCGCTCGCCCCGACAGTTGCGGGCCGGCGGTCCCGGTCTGCGAGGTCGCCGTCGTCCCTGAGGGTTACGACGCCGACGAGCCCTCCCCCGACCTTCCGCGGGGTCCGTCAACGGTCGGCGAACTGTGGATCAAGGGCCCGAACGTGGTGCGGGGCTACTGGAACAAGCCGGACGCCACCGCGCAGAGCTTCACTCGGGGTTGGCTGCACACCGGGGACGTGGCGCGCATCGACGAGGAGGGGTTCATCTACATCGTCGACCGGGCCAAGGACATGATCATCCGCGGCGGCGAGAACGTCTACTCGGTCGTGGTCGAGGCCGCTGTCTTTGAACATCCCGACGTCGCCGACTGCGCGGTGGTGGGCCTGCCCCATCCCACGTGGGGCGAGGAGGTGGCCGCCGTGGTGGTCGCTCGCGCGGGACGCTCGCTGGACGCCGACTCGGTGACCGAGCACGTACGCCATCGGCTCGCGCACTTCGAAGTCCCCACCAAGGTCTTCCTTTGGCCCGAGCCGTTGCCGCGCAATCCCCAGGGCAAGGTCCTCAAGCGAGAGCTGCGCCAACGGCTCCTTGAGGAACGCTAGGGACTACGCGGCGGAGAGGTCCTCCAGCGCGGCCAACTCCGCCTCGTCGAGCAGGACTTCCCGAGCGGCCCAGTTCTCCTCGAGGTGGGCGACCGACGCGGTCCCGGGAATCGGGACCATCACCGGTGACCGGTGCAGGAGCCAGGCCAGTGACAGCTGCGAGGAGCTGATCCCGCGCGCGCGGGCTCGCTCCTCCAGCGGCCCTCCCGGGCGGGCCAGTCGGCCCGCGGCCACCGGGAACCACGGGATGAAGGCGACGCCGAGCTGCTCACAGCGCGTGAGGAGTGCCTCGCTGCGCCGCTCAGCGATGTTGTAGAGGTTCTGGACCGAAGCGATCGGAACCACTGATCGAGCCGCCTCGAGGTCGTCGACACTCACCTCGGAGAGCCCGACCTCTCGGACCTTGCCCTCCTCGCGCAATTGAGCCAGGAGGCCGAACTGCTCCTCAGCGGGGACCTTGGGGTCGACTCGGTGCAGCTGGAACAGGTCGATCGCCTCGACCCCGAGGCGCCGCAAGGAGAGCTCGCACTGTTGACGCAAGTAGTCAGGCAGGCCACAGGGAACCCACCGGTCCGGACCGGTGCGCAAGAAGCCGGCCTTGGTGGCGATCACCAGGTTGCCGTAGGGATGGAGCGCCTCGCGGATGAGACGCTCGGAGACTTCGGGTCCGTAGGAGTCTGCCGTGTCGATGAAGCCGATGCCGAGCTCTCGCACTCGGTGAAGAACGGCCAGGGCACCGTCGCGGTCGGCGGGCTCGCCCCAGACTCCCGCGCCGGTGATGCGCATCGCTCCGAAGCCCAAGCGGTTGACGGCCCGTCCCGCGATCTCGATGGTCTGCTCCACGACTCTCCAATCGTCGAGCGCCACCTTAGGTTCGCGCGGCCGGCGCCTCGTCGGCGCCGGCCGCGCGACCGTCAGAGCTTCCTACCGGTTCGGCTGAGGGGTCAGGCGAAGGTACGGCTTGAGCTCACGGAAGCCCTTGGGGAACTTGCCCTTGGCCTCCTCGTTGCTCACCGCTGTGGTGATGATGACGTCCTGGCCATCGGTCCAGTTCACCGGCGTCGCCACCTGGTACTGGGCGGTCAGCTGGAGCGAGTCGAGCACGCGCAGGATCTCGTCGATGTTGCGGCCGGTCGACGCCGGGTAGGTGAGGGTCAGCTTCACCTTCTTGTCCGGCCCGATGATGAAGACGCTGCGCACCGTCAAGGTGTCATTGGCGTTGGGGTGGATCATGTCGTAGAGGTTCGCCACCTTGCGGTCCTCGTCACCGATCAGCGGGAAGTTCAGCGCCGCTCCCTGGGTCTCGGCGATGTCGCCCTTCCACTGGTTGTGGCTGGTCACGTCGTCGACCGACAGTCCGATGATCTTGGTGTTGCGAGCGTCGAAGTCGGCCTTGCGGGCGGCAAAGGCCCCCAGCTCGGTCGTGCAAACGGGCGTGAAGTCCTTGGGGTGCGAGAAGAGGATGCCCCAGCTGTCGCCGAGCCACTCGTGGAAGTTGATCGGGCCCTCCGTCGTGTCGGCCGAGAAGTCAGGGGCCACGTCTCCGAGGCGAATCGCCATGTCAATCTCCTTGATGAGGTCGCCAGTCCCTCGACTGACCGCACCATGGTAGCGGGTGCCCCTTCAATTCACGCAATAATCACTCTGAATTGTGGACTTAAGCGGCGCAGAGGTCTGGGAGACTGGACCGGTGACCGACTCCCCTCGCCCCGTGGTGGCGGCCTTCGACCTCGACGGGACCCTCACCGAGGGGGGCAGCGTCTTTCGCTGGCTGAAGGCGGTCGCCGGGCGACGGGCCGCCTACCGCGCGGCGTGGCGGCTGGCCCTGCCCCTGGTCGTGGGGGCTGTGCGCAGTGGTCGCTCGGCTGATCGGGCCAAGGAGCGACTCTTCGCCCAGCTGCTTTCGGGCCGCGAGGAGTCCGAGGTCGCGGCCCTCTCCCACGAGTTCGCGGTGGGCCACTTCGCCGCTCGCGAGCCCCCGCACGTCGTCGCCCGCCCGCGCTGGCACCTCGACCAGGGTCATCACGTCGTCATCGTCTCGGCGTCCCCGGAGCTCTACGCCCGGTCGATTGCTCAGGCTCTGGGGCCTGAGGGCGCGGTGGCGACCCGCCTGGGCGTCGACGCGCTGGGACGGCTCAGTGGGGGCTACCTCGGCCGCAACTGCCGCGGCAGCGAGAAGCTGCGCCGACTCGAGGAGTGGTTGACCCTGCGCGGACTCGCGGGGGCGGAGATCTACGCCTACGGGAACTCCCGTGGGGACCGGCGCCTCCTTCGAGGTGCGGATCATCCCTACGACTGTGGCAAGTTGGGCCCCGTCGGAGCCTTGCGCCACTTCCCGAGGCTGACCAACCCTGGCTGACTAACCCTGGCTGACCCGCGGCGCCAGCTCCACGATGCCGCCCTCGCGCCCGTCGTAGAGGACCTGGAGCGCCGCCGCCTGTTCCCGCCAGGCGTAGACCGTCGAGCCGTGAGGATCGACGACGCCAACGTTGAGGTCGTAGACACCGTCGAGTAGAGGCAACGAGTCGAGCTCGACCGACACCCGGTTCTGCCCGTGGTTGAGTGACAGCGGGGCCCGACGTGGGTCGGAGCGGCTGACCAGCTGGCCCGACCGCGTGAAGACCTCGAGCACCAGGTTGCCCGCTAGCGGGCCGTGGGCCCCGATCACCACATCCAGATGGACCCCCGCACCGCTCTTCACCTCGAAGGTACCCGACGCCGAGGTCACCGCGTCGATCGTCACGGCCGGACGCCCCTCACCCACCTCGCCGGCCCGCTCGGGCGCCTCGCCGAGAAGGTGCTCACGGAAGGTCCGCAACGACTCAGCGACCGGGCCGTCGGCGATCAGACGGCCCGACTCGAGGACCACCGCTCGGTCACAGATCGCCTTGACGGTGTCAGAGGAGTGCGTCACCAACAAGATGGATCGCCCCTCGCGCTGGAAGGTCTGGATCCGGTCAAGGCACTTTGCTTGGAATCGCTCGTCGCCGACAGCCAGGACTTCGTCCACCACCAGGATGTCGGGATCGACGTTCACGGCCACTGCGAAGGCGAGCCGGACGTACATCCCAGAGGAGTAGAACTTCACCTGGGTGTCGATGAATTGGTCAAGCTCACTGAAGGCCACGATGTCGTCGAAGATCGCGTCGATGCTGCGACGGGAGAATCCCAGGATCGACCCGTAGAGATAAACGTTGTCGCGCCCGGAGAGCTCGTGCTGGAAGCCCGCCCCCAGCTCCAGGAGTCCCGCCAGGCTCCCCCGCAACCTGATCTCTCCGGAGGTGGGCTGGAGGACGCCGCAGATGCACTTCAGGAGCGTCGACTTACCCGAGCCGTTGTGGCCGAGGATCCCGACCGTCTCGCCGTCGCCCACGGTGAATCCGACGTCGCGCAGGGCGTGGAAGGCCTCGGTCGAGCCCGAACGAGGGTGGAGCAGGCGCTCCTTGAGCGACTGGTGGCGCTCATGGTGGATCTTGAACTCTTTGGTGACCCCGCGAACATCCACGACTGTGGTCATCAGAGCTCCGACTCGAAATTCCCCTCGAGCCGTCCGAAGAGGCTCTCGGCGACGAGGAAGACGACGGCCATGATGCCCACCAGGGCCAGGTTCATCTCGGCGTAGGTGCTCAGGGGCCACGTGGGCAGGACGTTGATGAGCC
Organism: uncultured Ferrimicrobium sp.; assembly: GCA_964449735.1. Taxonomy (GTDB): domain Bacteria; phylum Actinomycetota; class Acidimicrobiia; order Acidimicrobiales; family RAAP-2; genus RAAP-2. The sequence goes on along the minus strand of CAYUZO010000008.1, from coordinate 30,924 downwards.
CGCCGGTCGTCGTGGAGTGAACGCTGGGCGTCACGTAGAACACCCTCTGGAAGGTGAGGACGATGAGCGTGATCGGATTCAAGAAGTACAGCGCCGACAGCCCGTGGCGGTGCAGCGGCACCGCGAGAGAGTTCTCGTAGGAGTAGACCACCGGAGTCACCCAGAACCAGAGCTGGAGAGCGACGTCCATCAGATGGCGGACATCGCGCAGGTACACCGTCACCGCGGACATCACCACGGCGACCGACGCGGTCAGCAGGTAGAGCGCGATGAAGGCGATGGGCAGGACCCAGATGAACCCCCAGTCCGGCGCGTGACCGATGAGCGCCAGGAACAGTGCCAGGACCCCGAGCTGGATCGAGAAGTAGATCGCCGAGGAACCCACGTTGGACAGGGCCAGGATCTCACGGGGGAAGGAGACCTTCTTCACCAGGCCGGCCCGGTCGACGATCACGCCGGTCGCTCCACTAACCGCGGTCTGGAAGAAGTTCCAGACGATGAGCCCCGAGAAGAGGTACACGACGAAGTTGGGGATCCCGTTCTTCAAGAAGACCGAGAAGACCATGAAGTAGGTGGCCAAGGTCAGCGCGGGCGAGAGCATCGACCAGAAGATGCCCAGCACTGAGCCCTTGTACTTGATGCGGATGTCGCTGACGATCAGGCCGGTCAGCAGCTCTCGGCGCGACGCTAGGTTCCGCAGCCGCGTGCCCAGGGGGTCACGGGCACTGACCACGCGCACGGGCGCGTCCGCGAGCGAGCGCCGGCGCGTTGGCGCGGCGGGCGCGTCCTCCACTAGGCCCCTTGGCGAACCGCGGAGCGGTCGATCACCGCGTCGATGAAGCCGTACTCGCGGGCCTCCTCGGCAGTGAACCAGCGATCGCGATCGGAGTCAGCCTCGATGCGCTCGACGGGCTGGCCCGTGTGGAAGGCGATGCGTTCGGCGAGCATCCTCTTCATGTAGACGATCTGCTCGGCCTGGATCGCGATGTCCGAGGCCTGGCCCTGCATCCCGCCCGCAGAGGGCTGGTGCATCAGGATGCGGCTGTGGGGCAGCGCGAAGCGCTTGCCCTTGGTCCCCGCGCACAGCAGGAACTGGCCCATCGAGGCGGCCATACCTACGCAGATCGTGCGGATGTCGCACTTGACGTACTGCATGGTGTCGTAGATCGCCAGACCGTCAGTCACCGAGCCACCCGGCGAGTTGATGTACAGCGAGATGTCCCTATCGGGGTCCTCGGCCTCCAAGAGGAGTAGCTCGGCGCAGATGCGGTTAGCGGATTCCTGGTCCACGACCGATCCGAGGAAGACGATGCGCTCGCGCAGGAGGCGCTGATTCAAGTCGACGGCCCCGAGGCCCTCACTCACTTTGGAGGTGATCATGGGGCCAATCTACCGTGCTCCCTTGGCGACACCCCCACTCAGACCTAGAGTGGCCCCGCCGCGGGCGTGGCGGAATTGGCAGACGCGCTGGTTTTAGGTACCAGTTCTTCGGAGTGAGGGTTCGAGTCCCTCCGCCCGCACTCCGCAGTGACCTGCTAACATGACTGGACTGTTTCGTCGCCTCGCGACGGAGACCGATTCGACACGGACACCTCGGGTTGGTTTCACCACCGATTGGAGTTCCGTGACCGATTTCCCCTCCCTTGGCGTGCCCAGCGACGTCGTCGCACGACTGAGCGCCCGCTCCCTTGTCACCCCGACGCCCGTCCAGGCGGCCGTCCTCCCCGAGGCCCTCGCGGGACGCGACGTCGTGGCCCAGGCGCCGACTGGCTCGGGCAAGACGCTCGCCTTCGCCATCCCCCTGGTGGCTAGGGGTGCGCGAGCCCAGGCTCGCCGGCCCCGGGCGTTGATTCTGACCCCCACGCGGGAGCTGGCCGCGCAGATCCAGCGCGAAGTCGCCTCGCTGGTCGCCGATGGACGACGCGTCATCGCGGTCTACGGCGGCATGCCCTACAACGCCACCGAGCGTGCGCTGCGCCACGGGGTCGACACTGTGGTCGCCTGCCCCGGACGTCTCGAGGACCTTCTGGAGAGGGGTTCGCTCAGCCTCGAGGAGGTTGACTTCGTGGTCGTCGATGAGGCTGACCGGATGGCCGACATGGGCTTTCTCCCCTCGGTGCGTCGGCTCCTGGCCCAAACCGATGGCTCGCGCCAGGTCCTGCTCTTTTCGGCCACCATGGCCTCAGCCGTGCGCGCCCTCGTCAGTGAGTTCACCCAAGATGCAGCGCACCACGAGCTCGCGGCGCCTCCCACCGGTGACGTCGTCCACCACTTCTGGTCCGTCTCGCGCGAGCGGCGCACGGACCTCACTGCCCAGACGGTGCGCGCCCACGGGCGGGCCATCGTCTTCACGCGCACCAAGCACGGAGCCGACCGCCTGGCCCGCCAATTGGCGGAGAGGGGTGTCCCAGCCGCCCCTCTCCACGGGGATCGCAGCCAGGCCCAGCGTGAGCGCGCCCTCAAGTCGCTCGCCGAGGGCCGAGTCCAGGCGCTGGTCGCGACTGACGTTGCGGCACGAGGCATTCACATCGACTCGCTGCCGGCAGTCATCCACTTCGACCCGGCCGGCCAGGCCGCTGACTACCAGCACCGCTCCGGGCGCACCGGCCGCGCCGGGGCCACCGGCACCGTGATCAGCTTCGTGACGAGCGAGGTCCGCGGGGCCGTCCGCCGACTGCAGCGCGAGCTCGGGATCGCCCACGAGCTCTCCGACCACCCCGAGATCGACGAGGACCTCGGCGCCGCACGGCACCCCCAGCCGGAGCGTCCGGCCCCGGTGCTCGCTGAGGGGCGCCCCTCGCGCGCTCCGCGCGCGGCCCAGGAGCGCACGGAGCGCCGTCGCCCCACTTCTCCTCGCTCAGCCCAGGACCACCAAGGTCCCTCGCGGGCGCCGGCGGGGAACGTGGCCGGTCGGAAGGCGACCGTCACCTTCTTCAATGACGCACGGGGATTCGGTTTCGCGAGCGATCGCGACGGTGACGACCTGTTCGTCCACTTCTCGCAGATCCAGGGGTCAGGGCGGCGCACCTTGAGCAAGGGACAGAGGATCGCCTTCGAGGAGGTCCTGGGGCCCCGTGGTCGCGAGGCCCGCAACGTGCGCGTCCTCGAGGTCGGCACGCGCCGGCGCTAGGGTGACCGCCATGTCCGACAAGCCCCTCGTCGATCCCCACCTCGGCCCCGCACCAGAGGACCTCCTCGTCGAGGACCTCATCGTCGGCGAGGGTCAGGAGGCGACCTCGGGATCCACGGCGGTGGTCCACTACGTGGGAGTGTCGGCCTCGAGCGGGCAGCAGTTCGACGCTTCGTGGGACCGCGGAGACACCTTCTCCTTCCCCCTCGGCGCGGGCATGGTTATCGCCGGTTGGGACCGAGGGGTGGTCGGCATGCGAGTGGGAGGACGGCGACGACTCGTCATCCCAGCCCATCTAGGCTACGGCGACCGGGGTGCCGGCGGCGTGATCAAGCCGGGTGAGACCCTGATCTTCGTCGTCGACCTGATCGACGTCCGCTAGTCCGACGAGGCCAGCATCCGCTGGAAGTCCCCGTAGCGTTCGCAGCAGATCTCCGCGACCAACCTCAGTCGCTCATTCGGGTCCGTGAGGCTCAAGACCTTGAACTGGTCGAGAGCGGGCATCGGCGTCATGGAGCAGAGTTGCCAGGCTCGCTGCCAGGGATCCTCGGCCATCTCGCAGTTCGGACGCAGACACTGGTCCACCATGACTTCACTCTGCAGGGCCCGCAAGGCCCGCACCGCCGACTCGGTGGACCGCAGCAGGAGCGGATCGATCATCAGGTCGTCACAGCAGCGCTCTCGTATGAGGGCTCTCGGGTAGGGGCGATCCTCGAGCCAGCGTTCGACCTGGACGCAGTGGGTCCCCTCGACCGCGATGAGGGTCTGGCCGTTGCCCAGGGACTGGGTCCCCACGACTTGGACCACGGTGGCCACCGAGGTGCGCACGTCTCCCCCACCGACCTCACTGCCCCGCTCGATGAGGCAGGTCCCAAAGACCTGCTCGTGCTCGATGTCGGCGAGCATCTGCTGATAGCGCGGTTCGAAGACGACGAGGGCGACAACCTGATGAGGGAAGACGACCATCCCCAGAGGGAACATCGGCATCTCTCGGGTGCTCACGGCCTCAGCCTAAAGGTGAACGGCCGGTGAACGCGCTACTTTGACAGCGCGACGGCCAGTGCACGTAAGGCCCGAGACCGGTGGCTGAGGGCGTTCTTCTCCTCATCGGAGACCTCGGCCAGCGTCCGGCGGGGCTCCCCACCGATCTCGAAGACCGGGTCGTAGCCAAAGCCGTTGCTCCCCCTCGGAGCGAGGGCAATCTCACCCTCGAGGATCCCCTCGACCGTCACCTCACGTCCGTCCGGATAGACGACGGCGATCACCGTGACGAAGCGGGCTCCCCGAGGCGGGGCGACCTCGGCCAGTTCACTCAGAAGAAGTGCGACGTTGTCCTCGTAGGAGGCATTCTCCCCGGCGTACCGCGCACTGAAGACACCGGGACGTCCCTCCAGCGCATCGACGAACAGTCCCGTGTCGTCGGCCACCGCAGGTTCCCCGGTCAGCTCGCACAGCGCCCGAGCCTTGAGCAGAGCGTTGCCCTCAAGGCTGTCGGCCGTCTCCTCGACGTCGGGGGCGTGCGCGGGACGCTCGCGGACCGCAATGCCGAGCTCGGCGAGGACGGCCGTCATCTCCACCGCCTTGTGGGGATTGGCGGTCGCCAGCACGAATGTCGTCACCGCGGACTCGGCGCCACCGCGAGGACGGCCCTCTGGGCCGCGTGGATCTGGGAGATCCCGTGGGCCGCGAGGTCGAGGAGGGAGTCGAGCTCGGCGCGGCTGAAGGCCACCTTCTCGGCCGTGCCCTGCACCTCCACGAAGCGCCCGTCTCCCGTCATCACGACGTTCATGTCGGTCTCGGCTCGGGAATCCTCCTCGTAGGGCAGGTCGAGGCGAGCCTCGCCGTCCACCACCCCCACCGAGACCGCCGCCACCAGGTCCGTCAACGGACTCTCGGCGAGTCGGCCGGCCTGGACGAGGCGCGTCATCGCATCGTGCAGCGCCACGTACCCACCGCAGATCGACGCGGTGCGGGTGCCACCGTCCGCTTGGATGACGTCACAGTCCACCGTCACCTGCAGATCCGCGATCGCCTCCAGCCGGGTCACGGTGCGTAGGCTGCGACCGATTAGCCGCTGGATCTCCTGGGTCCGGCCCGACTGCTTCCCCCGAGCCGCTTCGCGCGACGCCCGTTCGGCGGTCGAGCCAGGGAGCATCGAGTACTCCGCCGTCACCCATCCGCGACCCGACCCGCGCAACCAGCGAGGCACGTCGGTCTCCACCGAGGCGGTGCAAAGGACCTTGGTGCGTCCGACGCTCACGAGCACCGAGCCAAGGGCCATCTCCGTGAAGTCGCGTTCGAAGGTCAGTGCCCGTCCTTCATCAGCCGCTCGCCCATCGGCACGTGGTCCCACTTCGCTCCTCCCGGTCACAATCCCCGACAGGGTACCGGCCGGGAAGCCCTAGAAGTAGATGATCCGCCGAGCCCGCTCGACGACCTCGTCCACGTCGTCGCTCCACGCACCCGTCGAGAGGTACTTCCACCCCTCGTCACACACGATGGTGACGATCGTCGCCGACTGGCCCTCGGGGAGGCTCAGCGCGCACTTCACCGCCCCGGCCATGATGGCGCCCGAGGAGAGGCCGGTGAACAGGCCCACCTCCATCAACCGGCGGGTCCACTCGATGGACTCGCGTGGACGCACGACCACCTTGCGGTCCAGCAACTCAGCACCGTGGTTATCGGTGAAGATCGGAGGCACGTAGCCGTCTTCGAGGCTCCGTAGACCGTCGACCGTCTCGCCCGCCGGCGGCTCGACAGCCCAGATCTGCACGCCGTCCTTGTTCTCCTTGAGGTAACGACCAACGCCCATCAGCGTGCCCGAGGTGCCGAGCCCGGCCACGAAGTGGGTCACCTCCGGCACGTCGGCCAAGATCTCAGGTCCCGTCGTGCGGTAGTGCGCCTCAGGATTGGCGGGGTTGGCGTACTGGTAGAGGAAGACCCACTCTGGATGCGCCTCGGCGAGTTGTCGGGCCAGGCGGACCGCGCCATTTGATCCTTCAGAAGCGGGTGAGTCGATGATCTCCGCGCCCCAGGCCAGGAGGAGCTGACGGCGCTCAGGTGAGACGTTGCCGGGAAGCACCACCTTCAGGTGGTAGCCGCGCAAGCGACAGACCATCGCCAGAGCGATTCCCGTGTTGCCCGAGGAGGGCTCGAGCAGGGTCTGGCCAGGGACCCCGGGAACCAGGAGTCCATCGCGCTCCGCCGCTTGGATGAGAGATAGGGCAACTCGATCCTTGACCGAGCCCGCTGGATTGCGTCCCTCGAGCTTCGCCCAGATTGCGACCTCCGGACGCGGCGAGAGGGCCGACACGTCGACGACCGGCGTGTTGCCCACCAGCTCGAGGACCGACGACAGTCGCGCCACTAGTGGGACCCGCCCGCCACCGCCGGCAGAAGCGTCACCTCGTCACCGTCACCCACCGGCGCATCCACGCCACCGAGGTACCGGACGTCATCGTCGTTCACATAGACGTTGAGGAACCGGTGGAGGGTCCCATCCTCGTTGAGGAGCTGACCTTCGAGGGAGGGGTAGGTCCCGGTGAGCTCGGCCAGGACCGCGGCGATCGTGCCCCCCTCGACGCTCACCGTCGACTGACCACCGGTCGCTGGTCGCAAGACAGTCGGAATGCGGACGGTGGCAGACATCGGGTCTCCTCGGGTAATCATGACCTACGAGGTCAAATTTAGCGGTCCCTCCGCCGACCCGTGACCTCAGAGTGCTCTGATCCCCTCCTCATCGATGGCGCCCTCCACGATGCGGAAGCTGCGCACGGTGGTCGGGACCTCGGCGAACGAGACCAGGACGTAGTGCCAGGAGGGGTCGGGGGCCTGCGCCACGTCAGTGGGGCTCGGGTACGCCGGGGAGTGAGTGTGACTATGGAAGACCCCAATCACCTGGAGTCCGGCGTCCTCGGCGCGGCGATAGGTCCGAAGGAGCACCTTCGGGTCGATCTCGTAGACGCGGGCGGACGCGGCCACGTTGGGACTGGCGACGACCTCGGCCACGGTGCCCTCCGGGTCCCCGATCAGCAGCCCACAACCCTCATCTGGCAGGGCCCTCACGCAGGTCGCGACCATCTCTTCACGCAACGAGTCACTCAGGCTGAGCATCGAGCCACCCTAGTCAGAGAGGAGGATCACTACGCTGTAGTGCGATGGCGCGCGCTCGCACCATGCAGCAGCGCCGCGCCGCGGCGCGAGAGGCCAGCACCGGCGATCGCGTGGTGGCCACCAACCGTCGCGCCCGTCACGACTACGAGATCCTGGACACCCTCGAATGCGGGGTCGTCCTCACAGGCTCGGAGGTGAAGAGTCTTCGCGAAGGAACCGCGCAGATCGCCGAGGGCTATGCCCGGGTCGATTCAGGGGAACTTTGGCTCTACGGAACGCACGTGGCCCCCTGGGCCTTCGCGGTCGGCTTTGGCAGCCACGACCCGGACCGCAAGCGCAAGTTGCTGGCCCATCGACACCAGATAGAACGCCTGTCCGGTCTGACCCACACTCAACCGGTCACCCTGATCCCGTTGAGGTTGTACTTCAAGGATGGACGCGCCAAGGTCGAGTTGGGTGTCGCCAAGGGTCGCAAGGCCCACGACCGCCGTCAGGAGATTGCCAAGCGCGACGCCGCCCGCGAGATGGCGCGCGCGGCTCGAGAGGCTGAGCGCCACCGCTGAGCCCGGTGCCGGCGAGGAACTGGCCGGTAGAATGGAAGCCGTGGACCAGAGTGGTTCGCACGAGGGGGTGATTGGTTTCGACGTTGGTGGTCGAGGCAGGAGAAGCGAGCCGTGGTCTCCGGAGCCACGTTAAAGAGCCGGAAAACAAAAATAAACGCCAAGCCTCAGCTTGCGCTTGCTGCTTAGGTAGCAACGTCCGACTGGATCCAGCCCTGCGGTCCAGGTTTCGGGCGTCATCTTGTAGGGCTCACTCCCGTCGTTCGTCAGTGACGTAGGGAGGACAATTCAGCTGACTACGGAGGTGCATCGGTGCCGATGCCAGTGCACCTCTCGACAATCTCCCATCGGCTGCGCTCGGAGAAGGCCCGCTGAGGTACTGACGGACCGGGGTTCGATTCCCCGCACCTCCACCATGGAGTCTCATCGGACTCCTCTATCCCGTGTCCTCATTGCGGGACTCACACGGAAGGCCTATGAGTGGGGCGGGAAGACCCGCCACTGCCCCTCCGAGATGACTTCTACGACCCCGCCATCGACCTTGATCGCGGTCTCGTCGTCGATGGCGTAAGTCGGCACTGGAACGTCCGCCGCCCACCTTTCGACGTTGTCGAAGGTGTGATCGGCGAAGATGGGATTCGGGTTCTCAAGGTGCACCCACATCGTGAAGTCGACCAACCCCAGACCCCGTTGGGCGTCGCGGCCGATGTCGCTCCCTTCTGGGATGAACTGCTGATTCGACTCGGCGTCACAGTTGTAGGGCGTCATCGCGATGCTGCCGGCACTGACCCCCACGTAGACCAGGTTGTCAAGCGTGGGCAGGAGTTGAGCCAGTCCCGACTCCCTCATCCAGTGGCAGAGAAACGTGACGTGGCCGCCCCAGACGAGGAGCGCATCCACCTCACGGAGCGTCGGGACCCAGCTCCCAGTTGGAATGCTGGTCAGGGCCGTGAGTTCGAGGACCCCGAGCGACTGCCATCCCAGATTCGTCAGCGGACTCTTTCCCACCCCACGCATCACGTCCATTGCACCGAATCCTCCACCAGGGAAGGGGTAGATGGCTGTGGGCACGACGAGCGCGGTCGACTCTTCGATGGGCTTACCCAAGAGATCGACGAGCGCCCGCTCGATGCTCGGATTGCGGATTCCCGACGACGTCAACAGGAGCTTCACGGTGGGGAGTGTACTGAGCGCCTCCTCGCACGGTCCCCAATTGTGATGGCGGCGTTCTTCGAGGACAGCGGGCGGGCAACAGATTCGTGAAGGAGGCGTCGAGATCCGCGGTGGATCGCGGACCCGACGTCGCGGACGTCTCCTCGCAGGCGGGCCAAGTCCCGACCTCCCCCATCTGTCGACTGAGTGACGCTGAGCTCAAAAGACTTCTTCAAGGGGGCGACGATGCGTCTCCTATCTCCCTCGTTAGGGTGTGCGCGTCCTTACTTCGCGAACCTCACGAGGCGACGACGTGGATCACTCACTTTCCCAGGAAGCGAATTTTCCGCCGATCGGCGATTACGCACTCCTCTCCGATTGCGAGAACACCTGTCTCGTCGCCCCCACCGGTGCGGTGGAGTGGCTCTGCCTGCCCCGCCCTCACGACGCGAGCGTCTTCGGCTCCCTGCTCGACCGGGGGGCTGGCTCCTTCCGCCTCTCCCCTTCTGACCGGGCGGTGCCGTCACATCGCCAGTACGTGCCCGGGACGATGGTGTTGGAGACGACCTGGCAATCGGCCACCGGATGGCTGGTGGTGCGCGACTTCCTCGACATCAGACCATGGTTCCACGACCGCGAACGCTCCCCCTCCTATCGCCGTACGCCGCGCGACCACGACGCGGGTCACCTCCTGGTCCGCATGGCCACCTGCCTCTACGGCTCGCTCGACGTCGACATCGAATGTGAGCCGGCATTCGACTACGGCGCGGAGGATGGCGTCTGGGAGTACGGCACCGTGGGGTACAACGTGGTGCGGACGGGCAACTCTGGTCAACCACCCCTCATCCTGACCGGCGACGTCCGATTCGGGATCGAGGGTCGGGTCGCCACGGCCCGGCGTCACCTCTCTGAGGGGGAGTCCTTCTTCGTCGCCCTGGGGTGGACGGGAGACGACCCGCCTCTCGACTCGGGTGAGGTCCTCGATCGACTCAATCGCACCCTCCGGTTCTGGAGGAGTTGGATCGACGGGGGACGCTTCCCCGACCACCCCTGGCGTGAACTTCTTCAACGAAGTGCCTTGACTCTGAAGGGACTCTCCTACGCCCCTTCCGGGGCGATCCTCGCTGCGCCGACCACCTCCCTTCCCGAGGTCGTCGGCGGCACGCGCAATTGGGACTATCGCTATACCTGGGTTCGCGACTCGGCCTTCGCGCTGCGGGCCCTACGGGCCCTCGGCTTCGACACCGAAGCTGACGACTTCCTCGCCTTCCTGGCGGACGCACTGGAACCTCCGGAGCGCTCCTCCCCTCGACGAGACCTCCGCGTCCTCTACCCGGTCGATGGTGAGGAGTCGGCCGCTGAGGTGACCCTCGAGCATCTCAGCGGCTACGCCGGCAGTCGGCCCGTGCGGACCGGCAATGCCGCCCGCGACCAAGTCCAACACGACATCTTTGGCGCACTGGTCGACTGTGTCTTCGAACACACACGCACTCGCGACTCCCTCTCAGAGAGATCGTGGCGCATCGTCATCCAGGCCGCCGACACCGCGCTCGCGTGTTGGGACCAGCCAGACCGGGGGATCTGGGAGATCCGCAGTGAGCCCCAGCACTTCACCTTCTCAAAGGTGATGTGCTGGGTGGCGCTCGACCGTGCCGGTCGGCTCGCCGCTCTTCGAGGTGATCGTGAGCGTGCGGAGCGATGGAGCGATGGCGCCGCGATGGTGCACGATGAGATCTGCCGACGTGGCGTCAACGAACATGGTGTGTTCACAGCGACCTTCGGAGGCACGAACCTCGACGCCTCGCTGCTCCTTCTTCCCATGGTGGGGTTCCTGCCGCCAGACGACCCACGACTGCGCGACACCGTCAACGCCATCGCTGACCATCTGGCCGATGGGGCCTTCGTCTCGCGATACCGGCCCGAGGAGACCGACGACGGACTCGACGGACAAAGGGAGGGAAGTTTCACCGTGTGCTCCTTCTGGCTCGTCTCAGCCTTGGCCATCACCGGGGAGGTCGCGCGAGCGAGGGCCCACTGCGAACGGCTCATCGCAGCCTCCAGCTCGCTCGGGCTCTACGCCGAGGAGATCGACCCTCAGACCGGTCGGCATCTGGGGAACTTCCCCCAGGCGCTGACGCACCTCGCGATGATCAACGCTCTCCTGCGAGTGATCAACGCCGAGAGGCGCGAGCCCGCGACCTCGTGGACGGCGGGAGCGACATCCTGGTGGGACGCGGGGGGCAAGGAGGCACGCCTCCTCGAGGATGTGGCCGCGGAAGACTTGGACGAGGCCACCGGACGTTACGACCAGATGTAGTTCTGGGCCTTCTGTTGGGTCGTCCCTAGAGTGAAGGTAGGTCGTTCGACCACCTTCATGGATCAGTCCGCCACTCCTCCAGCGCGCGCGACGCCCGATGGCTCCCCATTGGTCGTGGTCGCCAACCGGCTTCCGGTGCGCCTGGTCGACGACCCGGGACCGACCTGGGTAGCCAGTCCCGGCGGACTCGTCTCGGCCCTGACGCGGGTGCTGCACGCCCGGGGCGGGCTCTGGGTCGGATGGCCCGGGGTGACGCACCCTCACGTCGAGCCCACCGAGGCCGACGGGATTCCCCTCGCGTCTGTCCCCATGACTCCCGAGCAGTATCAGTCCTTCTACTTGGGCTTTTCCAACGCCACCCTCTGGCCCCTGTACCACGACGCCATTCGCGCACCGAGCTTCCACCGGTCGTGGTGGGAGTCCTACGTCGAGGTGAATCAGCGCTTCGCCGACGTGGTCGTCGATCGGGCGCCCCAGGGCGCCTTGACATGGATCCACGACTACCAGCTCCAGCTCGTGCCCTCCATGATCCGTGAGCGCCGCCCTGACCTGAGAGTCGGATTCTTCCTGCACATCCCGTTCCCTCCGATCGAGCTGTTCATGCAGCTGCCCTGGCGCACCCAGATCGTCCAGGGTCTCCTCGGGGCCGATCTCGTGGGCTTTCAAGTGCCTCAAGCAGCCGCCAACTTCTCCCGGGCCGCGCGACGCCTTCTCGGCACCCCAGGGAATGATTCCCGCGTGCACTGGGGCGGACGGACCATTCGAGTCGGCGCCTACCCCATCTCGGTCGACCTCGAGCAGATCTCCGACCTGGTCCGCTCGTCGGAGGTCCAAGCCCGGGCGCGCGCCATCCGCGAGGAGTTGGGCAACCCCGAGCGGGTCCTTTTGGGTGTTGGCCGTCTCGACTACACGAAGGGCATGCACCAACGTCTGACGGCACTCTCGGAGCTGTTCTCAGAAGGGGTCTTGGAGCCAGGCCGCGACGTGATGATCCAAATCGCCGTTCCGAGTCGAGAGTCCGACCCCCACTACGACCGCGAACGCCGAGCTCTTGAGCGCATTGTCGGCGAGATCAACGGGGAACACGGGCGCGTCGGCAGCCCTGCGCTCCACTATCTCCATCAGAACCTCCCCTTCGAGGAGTTGATGGCCCTCTACCTGGCGGCCGACGTGATGATCGTCACCCCTTTCCGCGACGGCATGAACCTCGTCGCCAAGGAGTTCGTCGCTTCACGGCTCGACCTGGGAGGTCGACTCGTGCTGAGCGAGTTCGCCGGGGCGGCTCGAGAGCTGCGGGCGGCCTACCTCGTCAACCCCCACGACCTCGACGGTCTCAAGGAGACAATTGCCAAGGCCCTCACTGACGACGAGCGATCGGCGCGGCGTCGGATGGCGCGCCTGCGGCGCCAAGTGTGGCGGCGGGATGTGTTCCAGTGGGCGGACGAGTTCCTTCGCGACCTCGACGACGCCTCACAGCACGCCGAGCAGTTCCTCGAGGGACGAGACGACGAGGTCGGCGATCCCCTCTGACGAGGGCGCCTCGTCGCGCTCAGTCGGTCGAGCCTGGACCAAGACGGTGGCGAGCCCCGCGGCCTTCGCCGCCCCGATGTCGGTCTCGACGCGATCCCCCACGAAGACTGCAGAGCCGGGCGAGGCGTCCAATCGTGACAGCGCTTCGCGGACCATGAGAGGGTTCGGCTTGCCGACGACGTAGGGCGCGACGCCGGTCGCCCGCTCGATGAGTGCACACATTGCTCCCACACCAGGGAGCGAGCCCTCCCGGGAGGGGCCAGTCGGCTCGGGATTCGTCGCGACGAACAGCGCGCCGCGCTCGATCGACTGGATGGCGCGGGCGAACTCCTCGAAGGAGTAGTCCCAGGTCTCCCCCACGAGCACGACCTCGGCGTCGCGGTCGACCAACGTGCACCCGACATCGCGCAGGGCCCCGGTCACGGCCTCGCGGCCGATGGCCAGAACACGGGCGCCTGGCGACACGCGCGCGACGTACGCCGCGCTCGCGAGGGCCGACGTGAAGATCTGGTCCGCCGCGACCGGAAGACCCGCGACTCCCAGCCGTTCGGCGGCTTCAAGAGGTGTGTAGAGGGAGTTGTTGGTGACGACGAGGAGCGACCTCGCCCGCTCCTCTAGGCGCTGAAGGAAGGAGGCCGCGCCGACCAGTGCGGCACCGTGCTCGATCAGCACGCCGTCCATGTCGCAGAGCCAGTGGGTCGCCTCACGCCATCGCACCCCCCCAGTCTCCCCGGAAGAGCCGCCAACCGGGTCAAGAATCTTGAAGGACGACCCATTTCCGAGGGCGCCATCGGGTACTCGACCCCACCTACACTGCCCTCATGCGAGTCCTGGTCACCGGCGCTGCGCGCGCCATCGGGCGTGCGACCTGCGAGGAGCTGATGGTCCGCGGCCACGAGGTCGTCGCCACGGCTCGTGACGTTGCGGCCCTCGATGACGTCCTGGCGACGATGCGGCTCCCCCTCGACGTGCGCGATGCCTCTTCGGTTGAGCGGGCAGTCTCGTCAGCCGGTGAACTCGACGCGATCGTGAACAACGCCGCCTTGCCGGGGAGCGGGCCTCTGGAGACTCTCGACCTCGAGCACGTGACGGCCGTCCTCGATACCAACGTGCTCGGCCCGCTTCGGATGCTCCAAGCGGTCGCCCCCTCCTGGCGTCAGCGCGGATCGGGAACCTTCGTCAACGTCAGCTCGATCCAGGGTCGCGTCGCTACCCCGCTCGAAGGCGCGTACGCCGCTTCGAAGCACGCCCTCGAGGCGATCAGCGAGACGATGCACTACGAGCTGAGGCACTTCGGGATCCGCACCGTCATCATTGAGCCGGGCTACACCGCCCCGGGGATGAAGCCGGGGCCATCACGTTCGCAAGACGGCCCCTACGAAGAGCTCCATCGCCAATGGGAGGGGACCGACCAGGTCGTCACCGGGGGCGGCGGGCGTCCGGGGCCCGAGACGGTCGCGGTGGCCATCAGAGAGGCGATTGAGAACCTCGAGAGTCCGTTGCGAGTGCCCACTGGCCCGGACGCGGCGATGGTCCTCGGCGCGCGCGCGTCGCTGTCCGACGTCGACTTCGAGGCGGCGATGCGCTCCCTCATCGGTCTCACCTGGTAAGCGCTACCAGCGTTGTCGGGCCTCTTCGGCGAATCCCTGGAGCCCAGCGAAGGCAACGCGCCGACCGGCGTCGTCAACCAACCAGCCCGACCAGTTGCCGAAGACCTGATGGACTTCGGTGCCGAGATCCTCGCTGACCTGCACGTCAGTGTGCTTGTCGTAAGTCGGCAACAGAGTGGCGTCGAGCTGACCGCCGGGGTCGACGACGCGCCAGGGCTCGAGGGGGTGACTCCAGTCATAGGTCCACTCGAGCTCTCGTCCCAATTTGGACAGTCGCCCGTCGACGAGGAGGCCGTTCTCCGTGGCGCCCGTTCCCGCCGTCCATCGCCCGCCCAATTGGAGGGCGACGAGCTGGCCGCCCGCAGTCCCCACCGCGCCGCCCCAGTTCCACTCAATTCTGTGCGGCCACCGACCCCGTCCGTAGTCGAGGACACCCCACGCCTCCTCATCAGCTCCGAGCGACCACGAGTCGCGCTCGCGCATGAGCTCGCCACGCGCCGACCGCGCCCACTGCTTGGAGGTGAAGGTGAAGAGGTCGCGAGTGAAGGGCACGACCACGTTGACCGACTCCAAGCCCTCCGGTCGTGCGATCTCGACCTCGAGACGGGCGGGTGAGCCGTCGGGCTCGACCCAGCGGGCCTTCAGGATCGTCGCCCCGTCGCGCTCGTCGATGGACAGTGCGAACTCCCCCTCCTCGACGAGAGCCGGGTAGGAGGCGAGGGGCGACTCCGCTCGCCCGACCAGCACCCCTTGACCCCCCGAGCGGCCCGAGGTCCGGTCGGCCCACCAGACGTCGGCCAACGTGAAGGCCTCCAGGTCGGCGATGGTTACCGACAGGAGGTGGGGACCGGCCAGGATCGCCCAGTAGTCCCATCTCTTGTTCAGTCCGTCACCGTCGCGCAGGGTGTCGCGATGCCCGGGACGACGGGACCAGCCTCGGGCTTGAGCTGCGAGGGTGCGTCCATCTGACTCGGTCAAGTCGACGGGCTCGAGGATCTCGACTTCATGGGTCGTCACCCTCCCGTTCTACTCCGACCCTGATGAGGCCCTCGGGCCCCCTAACGTGGGACCGTGCCCGCTAGCGCTGCCTCGCTGGAGTTGACCGGCCTCGTGCGGCGCTTCGGCGACCTCGTGGCCCTGCGCGATCTCTCCTTCTCGGTCCCGGCTGGCCAGGTCGTCGGTTTCCTCGGCCCCAATGGCGCCGGCAAGACGACGACCATGAGGGCGATCTTCGGACTCACCGATCTCGACGCGGGCACCGTCACGTGGGACGGGCGACCGGTGGATACCCAGTCCCGACGCCGCTTCGGCTACATGCCCGAAGAGCGGGGCCTCTACACGACGATGCACGTCGCCGACCAGATCGAGTACCTGGGTCGACTGCACGGGCTCACCGCGGGACGTGCTCGTGAGGAGACGGCCCAGTGGCTCGAGCGACTCGGCTTGGCCGACCGGGCTCACGACAAGATCGAGTCCCTGTCCCACGGCAACCAGCAACGCGTCCAGCTCGCCTGCGCCCTGGTGCACTCGCCCGACCTCCTGGTCCTCGACGAACCGCTGGCGGGCCTCGACCCCACGGCGACCGAGGCAATCGGC
Source organism: uncultured Ferrimicrobium sp. (assembly GCA_964449735.1). GTDB lineage: Bacteria > Actinomycetota > Acidimicrobiia > Acidimicrobiales > RAAP-2 > RAAP-2. Next base: position 14,916 of record CAYUZO010000008.1, on the reverse strand, counting down.
GCGGTCCTCACCGAGCAGGCACGGGCCGGGCGAGGAGTGCTGATCTCCAGTCACCAGCTCGACCAAGTCGAGGACCTGTGTGAGAGCGTGGTGATCATCGACCACGGTGCGGTCGTGGCCCAGGGGGCCGTCGACGAGCTCGCCTCCAGTGGGCCCCGCCGGCTGGTCGTGAGAGTGGAGGGTGACCGAGAGGCTCGCTGGGCCGCCACCCTGGCAGGCGTGCAGATCTCCGAGGTGCGCGGAGGCGAGGCCCGCCTCGTCCTCGACGCCGACGTCGACAGTGACCACGTGCTCGAGGCCGCGATGGCCGCCGGCACGGTGACGGAGTTCAGCTTCCAGAGCCGGCGGCTCTCCGAGGTCTTCCGAGAGGCGGTGTCGTGAGATACGTGACCACCATCGCGATCGTGGCCGTCGCACTCGCAGCGCGCTTCCTCGTCCGTCGCCGTCGGCGCGCCGGCGGCTCTGGCCCCAGGGAGCGGCGCCTGCATCGCCCCGATCAGGTAGGCCATCCCATCGCCCTCGTCGCCGGACGCGAGATCATCCAAAGGCTCCGCGGCCGCGTCCTGATCGTCTCGACGATCTTGATCTTGCTGGTGGTGGCGGCGACCATCGTGATCCCGACCATTGGGAAGTCACATCACCAGACCATCCGGGTGGCGCTGGTCGGAAGCTCGCCGGTGCCGATTGACGCGACGTCCCTGGCCGTCGGCCACGCCTTGGGAGTCACGGTCCTCTCCACCAGAGAGAGTCTGAGCTCCGCCCGCCGCGGACTGAATGCCAAGAAGGTCGACGTCGTGGTCGTTGGCGACTCGCGCCTGCTCCTCGCCGACTCGCTGTCGGCGACCGACACCTCCACGCTGGCTCAGTTCGCCAGGAGCCTGGCCACCCAACTGGGGATCGCTCGGGCGATGTCCGCGGCCGGCCTGAGCGCGGCCCAGGTCAACACCCTGACCCACTACAAGGCCCTGCCGATCGGCGCGGAGCGCCACGGCCGTCCGAGCGCGCCCGTCAACGCCACCTCCATCCTCGGCATCATCGTCACCTTCATCATGATCCAGCAGTACTCCCAGTGGATGTTGAGTGGCGTGATGGAAGAGAAGGGTGGCCGCGTCGTGGAGGTCCTCCTCGCGACGGTGCGCCCCCTCGAGCTGATCACCGGCAAGGTGCTGGGTATCGGAGCGGTCGCCTTCGCCCAGGCGACGGTGATCGTCGGGGGAGCTCTGGCGGTCGGGGCGGCCGTCGGCTCGCCCATCCTGCACGGGGTATCACCCTGGATCATGATGACCTCGCTGCTGTGGCTGGTCCTCGGCTACGCCTTCTACAGCTGGGTCTTCGCCGCCGCCGGCTCGATGGTCGAGCGCCAGGATCAGGCGCAGTCCTTGGCCTTCCCCCTGGCCCTTCCCTTGATCGTGGGATACATCTACTCGCTGGTCGAGGCGAGTGCCGGCACGACCGACGTCCTCTTCCGGCTCCTGGCCTACTTCCCGCCGACCTCGCTGTTCGTGGTGCCGACCCTGGTCGGGCGGCACGAGATCGCCACGTGGCAGTTCCTCCTCGCGGTGGCTATCGACCTCGCCGCCACGGTCGCCGTGGCCCGCGGCGCGGCCTACGTCTACCGGCGCGCGATCCTGCGCACCGGCGCTCGTGTTCGTCTGAGGGACCTGCGCCGCGAGTCCCGCCCGACGGCCCGGACCTAGGGCCCCACGGGCCGGTCCGCGCACCGGCCTAGTCTCGTTCGCGATGTCCACTGCCCCTCCCCCGGCCCCGGCGCGCTGGGGCACCGTCCTCGCCTTCTCCGGGTTGGCGGCCGTGACCCAGATGGTGTGGCTCACCTTCGCGGCCGTGACGACCCCCGCGGCGCGGCACTTCCACGTCTCCAGTTCGGCCATTGGCTGGCTCGCCCAGCCCTTCGTCCTCGTCTACGTGCTGCTGGCGATCCCCGCGGGTCTCCTACTCGATCGCCACCTGCGCCGGTGGCTGGGCGTGGGGGCCGGGCTCACCGCCGTCGGGGCCCTGGTCCGCATCGGCGGTGGCTATCCCCATCTGCTGCTCGGGGCCTTCATCGCCGCCATCGCCCAGCCGCTGGTCCTCAACGCCGTGACCGGCCTGGTCGCCCAGTATCTCCCCGAGCGCTCCCGGGCCCTTGGCATCTCGGTCGCCTCCGCCTCGATCTTCGCGGGGATGGTGACGGCCTTCCTCCTTGGGGTGCTGCTCTCCACGCCCGCCCAGATGGGCACGCTCGTGGCGGTGGAGGGCCTGGTCGCCGGGGTCGCCGCGGTCGGTTTGCTCCTCGCCCTCTGGCGGCCCGCGCCCTACCCCTCGCTCTCGCCCCGGCGGGGCGCTTCGGCCTTCGTCGCGGCGTGGCGGCTGCCCATCATCCGGCTGCTGTGCCTCTTCATCGCCCTGCCCTTTGGCGTGTTCATCGCCCTGACGACCTGGACCCAGGACCTCCTCAAGCCCGCGGGGGTCTCGGCCAACGCGGCGGGGACGATCCTGGTGGCCATGGTGATGGCCGGCGTCGTCGGTTCCGCCCTCCTGCCGGTGTGGGCGGCCCGACGGCGCCGTGAGGTCGCCCTCTCGCTCACCGCGGCCGCCGCCGTCACCGCCGCCTGCGCCCTCTTGGCCGTCGCGCCCGGCGTCGTCACGGCCCTCGTGGCGCTGGTGAGCGTGGGCTTCCTCGCGCTGGCGGTGCTGCCGGTGGTACTGGAGCTGACTGAGCGGGCAGCACCCGAGGCGGAGTCGACCGCCTCGGGACTGATCTGGCTGGCCGGCAACCTTGGCGGTCTGGTCGTCGCCTCGCTCACCGGCCTGCTGGCCACGAGGCCGCAATGGGCCTTTGCGCTCCTCGCACTCTTCACGCTCAGCGCGGTTCCCACCTTGACGCGACTGCGGGCCCCGGTGGCCGCCCTCGCCCCGCTGGAGCCCTAGGCCTCGAAGGCTCCGCTGTAGGCGTTCAGGGCGGGTTGCCCACCCAGGTGGGCGTAGAGGACCTTCGAGCCTTCGGGGAAGTAGCCCTCGCGCACGAGGTCGATCAGGGCCGCCATCGACTTTCCCTCGTAGACCGGATCGGTGATCATGCCCTCCCAGCGCGCCGCGGTCCGGATCGCTTCGAGGGTCCGCGGTCCCGCGACCCCGTAGACACCGTCGTGCCACCGGTCGAGCAGGACGATCTCCTCGTCGGCGAGCTCGCGACCGAGATCGAGGGCCGCGGCCGTGCGGCGGGCGATCCGGGTGATCTGCTCCCTCGTCTGCTCGACCGTCGCCGAGGCGTCAATCCCGATGACCCGGTCGGCCCGATTGGCGTGGGCCATCCCCGCGATCATGCCGGCCTGGGTCGACCCGGTCACGGAGCAGACGACGACGTAGTCGAACCGCAGGTCACGCTCGGCCTCCTGGTCGAAGAGCTCGAAGGCCCACCCGGCGAAGCCGTGGCCACCCAGCGGATGGTCCGACGCCCCCGCCGGAATCGCGTAGGGCCGCCCCCCGGCCTCGCGGACGCTCTCGAGCGCCTCCTCCCACGAGCGGCGAATGCCGATGTCGAAGCCACTGGGGTCGAGCCGCACGTCGGCGCCCATGAGCCGACTCAGGAGGATATTGCCGGTCCTCTCATAGAGCGGGTCGGCCCAGTCGACCCAGTGCTCTTGGACCAACACACAGCCCAGCCCCAGGTGGGCGGCGACCGCGGCGACCTGGCGAGTGTGGTTGGACTGGACACCGCCGATCGAGACCAGGGTGTCGCAGCCCTGGGCCAGGGCCTCGGCCGCGAGGTACTCCAATTTGCGGACCTTGTTGCCCCCGAAGGCCAGCCCCGAGTTGACGTCCTCGCGCTTGGCCCAGATCTCGACCCGACCGCCGAGGTGCTCGCTCAGACGAGCGAGGGGCTGCAGCGGGCTCGGTCCGAAGCGCAGGTCGACGCGGGGAGTCGCCTCGAGGGCCGCCCGACTCATCGCGCGCCCCTCAGGTGGCTCACGATCTGGGCGCGCTCGGTCTCGCCGAGGGCGTAGGGCAGGTAAAGGGAGAAACGGTCAATGGCCCCACCGTATCGTCGAGCGACCTCGGCGGCGGCGGCCTGCGGGTCGCCCACCACCGCCACAGCCTCGAGGACCTCATCGGGGAGGCGTCGGCCCATCTCCTCCCACTCCCCCGCCCGAGAGAGTGAACCGAGCTCCTCTTGCAGCGCGCCCCAGCCGTGTCGCTCGAGCACCCCCCGGTAGGCGGGCGTAGACCCGTAGAAGGCGATCTGGGCGCGCACCGCGGGCACGGACCGTTCGAGGTCCCCCGTCGCGACGAGCCCCGACAGCGAGATCTCCACGTCCGCGCGTGACCGCCCCGACGCCGCCAGCCCGCGCTCGAAGGCGGGCAGGGTCACCTCGCGCAGGTATCGCTCGGTGGTGAAGGGGTGCACCAGGAGGCCGTCGGCGACCTCGCCGGCGACCTCGGTCATGCGCTCGCCGACCGCCGCGAGGAAGACCTTGGGCGGGCCGAAGGGGTTGGGCCCGGGGTTGAAGAAGGGGGTCATGAGGGTGTGGCGGTAGAACTCGCCGCGAAAGCGCAGCTCGGCCCCCTCGTTCCACGAGGCCCAGATGGCCCGCAGCGCCAAGATGTACTCGCGCATGCGCGCCGCCGGGTGGCTCCAGGGCATCGAGTAACGCTTCTCGATGTGGGGCTTGATCTGCGAGCCCAGGCCGAGCAGGAGCCGTCCGCCCGACAGGAGTTGGACGTCATTGGCCATCTGCGCGGTGATCATCGGCGAGCGTCCAAAGGCCACGAGGATGCCCGTGCCGAGCGCGACCCGCTCGGTGGCCGGAGCGGCCTGGGTCAGGGTGAGCAGCGGGTCGTGACCCACCTCGGCGGCCCACAGGCCGTCGTAGCCCTGGGCCTCGAGCTCGGCAGCCCGCGGGGCAACCTCCGCGGCGGTGAAACCCAGGTCGGCATCGAGAAGCATCCCCGCATTGTGTCAGGCCCGCCGGGCCGCGACCGAACTACCCTGCGGCGATGGACCTCTCCACGGCGACCCCGCAGGACCTCGAGCTGGTCGAGGCGGCCCGCTCGGCCATCTCGGCCTGCTACGACGCCGAGCGCTTTCTCACCACGGTCGGCGCGGCGGTGCGCGACCGAGCCGGCGTCATCCATCTCGGCGTCAACCTCTACCACTTCACCGGTGGTCCCTGCGCCGAGCTGGTGGCCCTCGCCAACGCCCGGGCGGCGGGCGCCCAGCCGGCGACGATCGTCGCCGTCACACCGGATCGGGGTGTGCTCGCTCCGTGCGGACGGGATCGGCAGGTCTTCGCCGACTACTACCCGGATCTGCGAGTCCTGGTGCCCTCCTCGGGCGCCGTGGCCGTCGCGCTCGTGAGCGACCTGATGCCCTGGGCCTACCGGTCCGAGGACTAGCCCTCGAGGGCCCCGAGCGCCGCCCGGCGCGCGCGTCGGGCGATCGGCCCATAGGTCGGTCGAGCGATCTCGACACCTTCAAAGATCTCGGCGAAGAGCAGCGCCCAGCCCGCGGCGCGCTGGCGCAGAGGGCGGTCGGCGCGGTAGGCCTCGAGCGAGGCCTCCAACTCCTCCCCCTCGAAGGCGAGGAAGCAACCCGCCAGATCGCAGGCGGGATCGCCCGCGCCGAGGTCGCCGAAGTCGATGATCCCCACCAGGTTGCCGTCGCGCCAGATGAGATTGGCCGGGTGCAGGTCACCGTGGAGCCAGCGGGGCGGCCCGACGAAGGGCTGGACGTCGGCCGCCCGCTCGAGTGCTCGCCGCACTCGCAGCGAGGCGCTCTCCACGGCGGCGCGGGCCACCGGGTGGGAGAGGCGCTCGGCGAGGGCGACGCCGCGCACCCGTGAGCGCGGAGCGTCCGTGGGAGCCACGCGGTGCATCGCGGCGAGGGCCCGGCCTAGTCGGGTCCCGTCGCCCTGTCCGGGGACTGCCTGGTCGCCAGGGGTCCCGTCGACCCAGTGGCCGAGGCCCCAGGCCCAAGGGTGGCCGGCGCCCGGACGACCGCGCCGCCAGGGTCCGGGCCACTCGAGCTCCAGCTCGGCCGCCACCTCACCGGCCCACTGGATCTCGTGGGCCAGCAGCGCCGCGCCGGCGGCCCGCCGGGCCACACGCGCCACCCGGTTCTGGCCCAGGCGCCAGACGCTCGCGTCCCAACCTTCGTCCACGAAGAGGGGTTCCACCCCCGCCCATTCGGGAAAGTCCCGCGCTACGAGGTCGCGCACCAGGTGTCGGTCGACCTTCACCTCGGCTGACGGCACGGCGATTCCCACTGGCGAACTCTAGGCGGGAGGGGAGGATGGTCCGTGACCGTGGAGGGCCCCGTCGTGGTTCGGAACTGCGTCCGGGGGCCCTCCGGATGGGGCAGGGCCACTCCCGCGCGCCACCTCGTGAGGGTCCTCGCCGCCGAGCACCTCGAGCCCGAAGCCTGGCGTCACGAGGCCCGGTGGGGGACCTTGGGTGACCAGAGGCTCTGGCGACGGGTGGCACGAGCCATGGGACGTGAGAGCTGGGTCACCGATGTCCACGACGTGCACGTTCGGGCCCTTCTCTGGGAGCGGGCCGACCTCGTCGTGGGGAGAGGTCAAGTGGTGGCGATCGGCTCCGGCCCCGAGGCGGACCAGCTGGTCGATCGGTTCAGGGCCCTGGGCTGACGAGAACCCCGTCGACCCGGCGAGTCAGCCCGAGGGGGTTGGAATCCCGCAGCGCCTCGGGCAGCCAGGCGTCGGGCAGACCCTGATAGCAGACCGGCCGCAGCCAACGCCGCAGCGCACTGGCACCGACCGAGGTGTGCAGCGAGTTGGTCGCCGCGGGCAACGGCCCCCCGTGGTGCATCGACCACGCCACGCCAACCCCCGTCGGGTAGCCGTTGACGATGACTCGACCGGCCCGCCGTCGACCCACCTCGAGCAGCGTCGGTCCGTCGGGGTCGTCCTCTCCGGCGTGGACGCTGAAGGTCAGGGCCGGTTCGAGGGTCTCGAGCACCTCGCACAGCTGGCTGAGGTCGCCGAAGCGCACGACGACCGCGACGGCTCCGAAGCACTCAGTCTCGAGCGCACGACGGGCCGGACCGGCGAAGGCCGCCAGGTCGGCACCGAGCAGATGGGCGTCAGCGCCGGCCGCCGTCTCCGGACGCCGTGAACGCGCGAGCACTTCGACTCCGGGGGCGGCCACGAGGGAGGCCACTCCGCTCTCGTATCGTTCGGCGATCGTGGTGGTGAGCATCGTGGCCCCCTCCCCCTCGCCCAGCGCCGCCACCGCCGCAGCCACCACCTGGTCACCGTGGGCCCCCGCGGGAACGAACAGCAGTCCGGGCTTGGTGCAGAACTGGCCCGATCCCAGGGTCAGCGAGGCGACGAGGCCCCGTCCGATCTCCTCGGCACGCTGGGCCGCGGCACCCTCCGTGACGACGAGCGGGTTCACACTCCCCAGCTCGCCGTAGAAGGGGATGGGCACCGGCCGGGAATTGGCGAGGTCGAAGAGGGCCCGACCGGCCCCGTAGGAGCCAGTGAAGCCGACCGCGGCGATCGAGGGGTCGAGCACCAGCTGCCGGCCGGCCTCGACGCCGTGGATCAAGGCCACCGTGCCACTCGGCGCGCCCACCGACACGGCGGCTCGCGCCAGTGCCTCAAAGGCCGCCACCGAGGTCCGCGGATGGGCGGGGTGGGCCTTGATCACCACCGGGCAGCCCGCCGCGAGGGCCGACGCCGTGTCTCCTCCGGGGACCGAGAAGGCCAACGGGAAGTTCGACGCCCCGAAGACCCCGACGGGGCCTATCGGCTCGAGCTGGCGACGCAGGTCGGGAAGCGGACCCATCGGCGAGTCCCTCGGGTGATCGATCGAGGCCTCGAGGAAGCCCCCGTCACGGACCACGCCCGCGAGGAAGCGCAGCTGGAAGGCGCTGCGGCGCAGCTCACCCGTCAGGCGAGTCGTCCCCAGGGCCGTCTCGGCATCGGCGGCCGCGACGATGGCCTCGCCATCCGCCTCCAGCGCGTCCGCCATCGCCTCGAGCAGCTGCGCTCGCCACTCCAAGGAGCGTCGGGCGAGGTCGGGAGCGGCCGCCGCCGCCACCGCGCACAGGCGCGCGACCTCGGCCGGTCCCGTCTCGCTGAGGGGGAGCGCCTCGACGGCTCCCGTGCGTGGATCGTTGCTCGTGACCTGGGTCATGGGGTCCCTCAGTCCTGGGCGCGCAAGGTCGCGCCACTCTCGGGGTCGAAGAAGTGAAGGTGTGCGGGATTGAGCGCCAGACTCACGCGGTCACCCTCACGCACCGCGGCGCGGGCGCCGAGACGGGCCACGACCCGCGACCGGCGGCGGACCGCTCCGCCCTCCTCGGGGGCGGCCTCGGACTCGACGATGCCCCCCTCACGGGCGAAGGAGAGGTAGGCGAGCCGCTCCGAACCCAGGGCCTCGGCCAGGTCGACGGTGGCGTCGAGGCGAGCGGACTCCTCGCCCGTCGCCAGGACGAGGTCCTCGGGCCGCAACCCGAAGACCACGCGGCCCCCGACGTAGGGGTCGAGGCGGTGGGTGTGCCGGTAGGACTCGGGCACGACCACGCGCTGATCGCCGAAGCGCAGAGCCAGGCCTTCGCCGACCGATTCGAGCGAGGCGAGGATCAGATTCATCGGTGGCGAGCCGATGAACCCCGCCACGAACTCGTTGACGGGGTGGTCGTAGAGGTCCTGGGGAGCGGCGACCTGCTGCAGGACACCCCCGCGCATCACGGCGACCCGATCGCCCATCGTCATGGCCTCGGTCTGGTCGTGGGTGACGTAGATCGTCGCCACCCCGAGCAGCCTCTGGATGCGGGTGATCTCCGTGCGCATCTCGACGCGCAGCTGAGCGTCCAGGTTCGATAGCGGCTCGTCCATCAAGAAGGCCTGCGGCTCGCGCACGATGGCCCGGCCCATCGCCACCCGCTGGCGCTGACCTCCCGACAGGGCCTTCGGTCGCCGTTCGAGGTACTCGGTCAGGCGCAGGATCTCGGCCGCTTCTCGCACCCGTCGGTCGATCTCCGCCTTGGGGGTGTTGCGGATCTTCAGGGCGAAGCCCATGTTCTGTCCCACGCTCATCTGGGGGTAGAGGGCGTAGTTCTGGAAGACCATCGCGATGTCACGGTCCTTGGGCAGGACGTTGTTGACCACGCGCCCACCAATGGAGATGGTGCCGTCGGAGATCTCCTCGAGGCCCGCGACCATGCGAAGGGCGGTCGTCTTGCCGCACCCCGACGGACCGACCAGGACCATGAACTCCCCCTCGGCGACCGCGAGGGAGAGTTCCCTGACCGCGGTCGTGCCCCCGGCGTAGGTCTTCTCGACCCGGTCGAAGACGATCTCAGCCACCGACAACCTCCCTCATCGATCGATTCCCATCGTCAGTCCTCGCACGAGGAAGCGCTGGAAGACCAGGTAGACGACCATCGCCGGCAGCGCGGAGACCAGCGAGCCGGCCATCAGCAAGGGGATCGACGTGGTGCGCCCCGCGGCCAGCGCGGCCAGGCCCACCGTGATGGGCTGCTGGGAGGGGTTCTGCAGGAAGAGCAGCCCCACCAGCAGGTCATCCCAGATCTGGATGAACTGGAGCACCGTCACGGTCGCGATAGCGGGTAGGGCCATCGGCAGGGCGAGGCGCCACAGGACGCCCCAATAGCCCAGGCCGTCGCAGATCCCGGCCTCCATGAGCTCGTCGGGCATGCGTCGGAAGTAGGTCGTGAACAGGAAGATCGAGAAGGGTGTGCCCAGCGCCGCGTAGACGAGGACGGCTCCGGTGTACCCACCAGTCAGCCCGACCCGCGCGACATTGACGTACTCGGGGATGATGATCGCCTGGAGCGGGACCATCATCGCCGACACGATGGCCAAGAAGACGGTGTTCGAGAACCGGTACTGGAGCTTGGCGAAGGCGAAGCCGGCCATGACCCCAACGACGAGGATGATGGCGATCGACGAGGTGCAGATGATCGTCGAGTTGAGCGTCTCGTGCCAGATCGGCAGAGTGGCGTTGAGTTGACGCCAGCTGGCCGTCGAGCTGCCCGTGCCCGAGAGGTACTGGCTCTGGGTCTTGAAGCTGTCCACGATCATCACCCAGAACGGGTAGAGCATGACGACGGCCATGACGACCATGGCGGTGAAGATGGCCCCGCGGCCGACCCGACGCCGTGTGGCCCGAGTGGGAGCGAGGTCGAGCGTGCTCACTGGTCCTTGGCCCCGATGAGGCGGAGCTGGACGATGCCCACGGCCGCGGTGATGATGAAGAGGATGAGCCCGTAGAGGGCCGCGGTGCCGAACTGGGTCTGGTTGAAGCCCGTCTGGTAGACGAGGAACTCCATCGTCGTCGTGGCGTAGCCGGGACCACCCCCGGTCATCACGAAGATCAGGCTGAAGAGGGCCGAGAAGGCCGAGATCACCGTCATGACGAAGGCCAGCTGGATGAAGCGGCTGAGGTGCGGCAGGGTGATGTGGCGGAAGATGCGCCACGGCCCCGCGCCGTCGATGCGCGCGGCCTCCTCCAGGCTGGTGTCCAGGGTGGCCAGACCGGTGAGGAAGAGCATCGTGTTGGTCCCGATCATCGAGAAGATGAAGGTGATGCCCAGGGCGATGAGGGCGGTCGACTCAGAGCCCAGCATGTCGGTGCGCACCGAGTGCAGGCCCAGCGCGTGCAGGATCGCGTTGAGGGTGCCGCCGTAGGCGAAGAAGTGCTCGGCCACCAGTCCGATCACCACCCAGGAGATCGCGGTGGGCAAGAAGTAGATGGAGCGGAACAGTTTCCACCCCGCCACCCGTTGATGCAGCATCACCGCCACCGCCAGCGGGATCGCCAGGGCGACCGGCACCGCGAGCAGCAGCAGCGCGTTGTTCTCGAGGGCCCGCCACATCGTCGGGTTGTGCAGGGCCTGCCACCACGCACTCGGGCCGATCCACTGGGTCGTCAAACCGTCCCAGTTGGTCATGGAGTAGTAGACGGCCTGGACGATGGGCCAGGCGATCAGTAGCGCGACCAGCACCAGCGCGGGGACGGTCAGCGCCATGCCCACCCGCCGGCGCTGGCGCGTCAACGGAGAGGTGCGGGGCCGACGACGCTCGGGGCGCCCGGTCGCGGTGAGAGTCGTCATGGGTCCTTCGGGTTAGGGAGCGCTCGGCCGGCCGGCGACGCCGGCCGGCCGAGCGCCCCAAGGGGGACTAGCCGGCGTACTGCTTGCCGCGCTGGCTCGCCGGAAGCTGGGACCAGACCTGGGCCATCTTCTGCAGCGCCGCCTTCGCGGTCACCTGACCGTTGAGCACCGTCGGCAGCTCGGAGCTACCGGCGTTCACGACGTTGACCTGGATGACGTTGTCGAGCATCGGGTAGGGCGTCATGTGCTGCTTGGTCACGAAGTTGAGCATCTGCTGGTTCACCGGGTTGCTCGTCGTCGAGCCGGAGATGTCCGGGATGAGGCCGGCCTTGTTGATGATGGCGGCCGCCGCGGGCGTCGTCATGTAGTCGAGGAACTTGAAGGCCGCGGCCTGGTTCTTCGAGTACGAGGTCACCGACAGCCCGTCACCGGGGAACTGGACGACACCCTTGATCGGCGAGGTCGAGAACGGCGGCACGAAGGCCGCCACCTTTGAGCCCATTGTCTGGGTGTACTGGGCGGTGTCCCAGGTGCCGTCCATGATCATCGCGGCCTTGCCCTTCTCGAAGTCCTGGATGTTGTTGGTCTTCGTGAGGACGTCCTGGTTGGTGCAGGCCGAGGTGAAGAGCTTGTGCCAGTTGGACAGCGCCGTCACGTTGGCCGGGGCGGTCCAGGGGATGGCCCCGCTGTAGAGGCCCTTCCACTTGGCGACCGAGTAGTTGCCGATCATCATGTAGCTCATGTCGTACCAGGGGTAGAACTCGGCCCCCAAAGCCTGGCCGCCGTTGCCGTAGGTGAAGGGCGTCACGCCGATCTTCTTCAACTTGGTGCAGGCGTTGAACAACTGGCTCCAGTCCGTGGGCACGGAGGTGATACCGGCCTTGGCGAACAGGTTCTTGTTGTAGAAGCCAATGTAGAACTGGGTCTCCAGCGGCATCACCAACGGGTTACTCGAGCCCGACAGCCCGGGCGACATCCACGAGAGGCCCTCCATGCGCGCCAGGTCCTTCGCTGGCACGTGGCCCTTCAGGCCCACCAGGTAGCTCTGGTACTGCAGGGCGTACAGGCCCGTCCACATCACCGCCAGGTCCGGCCCGTTCTTCGAGATGGCAGCGGCCTGCAGCAGCGAGAAGTAGTTGCTCGCCGGCTTAGAGACCACATCGATCTTGATCGACGGATTGGCCTTGGTGAAGGCGGTGGCCAGGTTCTTCAGCGCCGTCGCGTTCTGCTCGGTGCCGTAGTTCTCCCAGATGGTCAACGTCGTGGTCGAGCTGCCCCACGACGGCGTGGCGCTCAGCACCGTCGCCGCCAGCAGGCCGGCAGCCGCGACGCCCAGGGCTGCCCTCCGTCTCAGCACTCTCATTGGAATCCCCTCATCTCTGCACGGTCGCCGACTTGGCGGCCGCCCCCTTCTCGACTGTCATCAGTCAAGACCTCCCCACCACCGGCTCCTCCAGCCGGGGCGGCACTCCCGGCGCTCCCGCCAGGAAGTCGAAATCGCACCCTCGCGGGGCCTGCTGCACGTGCTCTGCGTAGAAGGAAAGATACCCACGCCCGACCGGTCGGGACCGCTCGAGCGCGCCCAGGCGCCGGTCGATCTCCTCGGGTGCGAGCTCGACCTCGATGACGCCGGCATCGGCGTCGACCCTGATGACGTCCCCGTCGCGCACCGCCGCCAGGGGCCCCCCGGTGGCCGCTTCGGGCGCGACGTGCAAGAAGACCGTCCCGAAGCTCGTCCCGGACATGCGGCCGTCACTGACGCGCACCATGTCGCGCACGCCGCGGGCCAGGACCGACGGGGGCAAGGAGACCATGGCCCACTCAGGCATCCCGGGCCCGCCCACCGGGCCGGCCCCGGCGAGGACGATGACCGTGTCGGGATCGAGTTCCTCGGTGGAGGTGGAGAAGGCCTCCGCCTCGGCCGCCGAGCGCAGAACGCGAGCGGGACCCCGATGGGCCAGCAGGGAGGGCGTGGCAGCCGAGCGCTTGATCAGCGCGCCATCGGGGGCGAGGTTGCCGCGCACGACCCGGAAGGCCCCGTGGGGGTCGAGTGGATTATCGAGACTGCGCACCACACCGGTGGGTGCGGGCGCCTCCTGGGCGTGCTCGGCCGTCGAGCGGCCGTCGGCCAGGCGGACCGTGGGGTCGAGCAGGTCACCGAGGGCACGCCAGATCGCCGGCGCACCGCCAGCGGCGTGGAGGTCCTCGATCAGCCCCTGCCCACTCGGCTCGACGTCGACGATCACCGGCACAGCCCGCCCGGCGGCGTCGACGTCCTCGAGCCGCAGGTCGACCCCGACCCGATGGGCCAGGGCCATCATGTGGATCACCGCGTTGGTCGAGCCGCCGATGGCCGACAGCACCCTGAGCGCGTTGGTGAAAGCCGCCGACCCCAAGTCACGGGGACGACGCTCCTCGCCGACCATCGCGACGATGCGCTCGCCCAGGGCCCGGGCGACCTCACGGTGTCCGGGCTCGCCGGCATCGAGGGTCGTCGACCCCGGCCACGCCAGCCCGAGGGTCTCGGCCACGATCCCCATGGTCGAGGCGGTCCCCATCGTGTTGCACGTCCCGCGGCCGCGCACGAGCGCGGCCTCGAACTCGGCCCAGCCCTCATCATCGATCTCACCCGCCCGGCGCTCGTCCCACGCGCGCCACAGGTCGGTTCCCGTCCCCACCCGACGACCGCGGAAGCGGGCCACTGGGCGGGGGCCGGCGACGCACAGCAGGGTCGGCAGATCAGAGGAGAGCGCGCCCATCAAGGCGGCCGGGACCGACTTGTCACAGGCGGCCAGCACGATCACTCCGTCGAGGGGCTGGCTGCGCAGCGACTCCTCGACCTCCATCGCCACCAGGTTGCGGTAGAGCATGGCGGCTGGCTTCATGATGTCCTCGCCGAGGCTCATCACCGGGAACTCCACCGCGACGCCCCCGGCCGCCTCCACTCCCTCGCGAAGGGGTCCGATCAGGTCGTTCAGAGGGAGGTTGCACGGATTGAGGTCGCTCGCGGAGTTGGCGAGCCCGATGACCGGCGCGCCACGCCGTGGCAGGGCGTTGCCCCCCATCGCCAGGGCGACGCGGGCCTCCATGCCGACGTCGTCCTCGCGGTCGAACCAGGCCCCCGATCGCAGCGTCACGGCTGGGGCACTCCCAATCCGGCGGCGCCCGGCGCCGACTGGCACACCTCGACGCCGCCGCGGGACATCCACTCCAGGGCGATCGCGGCCCGCCGGACCTTCTCGCGAACGTTCTTGACGACGTCGTCGAGGACCTGCAGTCCCGCGGGATAGACGGCCCGGGCGTTGCGCAAGCCGAACTTGGCGTAGAGGGGGGCGGCGACCAACGCGAATTCGAGCAGCTCGTGCCCTCGAACCATCCCGCCGAGGGCGTCGGGCGCCTCGAGGTAGAGGTCGATCGGGGCGGCCGAGACGGCGCGTAGCTCGGCCAGCTCGACCAGCGTCATGTCCGACGGCACGTTCACCGTCGTCGCCCCCAGCTCGACGAGCTGGCGAAAGGCGATCGGGTTCGAGGGGGCGAGGACCGCCGACGCCTTGATCACCAGATCCGGCAACTCGCCGGCGGCTACCAGGCGCGAGGTCAGCTCCATCAACCCGTAGTCGGCGATCAGGAACCCTCGGATTCCCTGGTCGACCGCCCGGTGGATGTCCTCGAGGGAGTAGCGCAGCTGATGCAGGCCCCTCAGGTGGCCCGAGAGGGCACGCCCGTCGCTGGCGTGGACCGATCCCCCCACGCCGAACTCCTCACGGGGCCCGATGAAGAGGCTGACCTCGATCCCCCGTTCGGCGGCCATCGTG
>CAYUZO010000007.1:0-63212 GCA_964449735.1 uncultured Ferrimicrobium sp. | reverse complement strand
CTCCCGTCCGCGGAGCCACCGCGCCACCGCTAGCTGCACCAGCGCCATCATCACGCCGATGGTCATGTGCGCCCAGTTGAAGAAGGTCCCGGCGCTGTAGGGCGTCACAAGAAGTCCGCCGAGGCCGACCGCCACCGCCCGCAGCGCGGTGCGCACCGCTACCGGCGCGCCGGCGTCCACCACCGCCGGTCCGATGCGCCAGAGTCCGAGGGCGGCGCTGGCGTAGGCCACGATGAGAGGGGCCATAGTCGCCGGATGAACGCCGTAGTAGGAGATGCCGTCGTTCTGGGCGGCGTGCCCGTGGGCCACGACGACGCACAGCACGAGCAGCGCGAAGAAGATCGCTTGGGTCGCGATCAGCCAGGCGCGCGCCCGGGTGAGTCCCGGGCGTTCGACCCTCGTCGCGGCGACGCGGGTCGAGCGGGCCACTAGTGGGCGGTGAAGCGCTCGCGCGACGCCGCGAGCTCAGCCAGGGCGGCCTCGCGACCGACCCAGTTCTCGACCTTGACCCACTTGCCCTCGTCGAGGTCCTTGTACACGGTGAAGAAATGGCTGATCCGGTCCTTGACGGTCTTGGGGACGTCGTCTATGTCCGTCGCGCCCTTCCACTCCTTGTCGTAGGCGGGCACCGCGATGAGCTTGCCGTCCTCGCCGTTCTCGTCGGTCATCACGCACATGCCAAGGACCTTGACCTCGATGTGACAACCGGGAAAGGTGGGGTACTCGGTCAGGACGAGGACGTCGAGCGGGTCCCCGTCACCCCCCAGCGTGTCGGGGATGAAGCCGTACTCCGCCGGGTAGCCCATTGAGACGACCAGGTGGCGATCGAGCTTGATCTGGTGGGTCTCGTGGTCGTACTCGTACTTGTTGTGGCTGTCGCGGGGGATCTCGATGATGACGTCGATGGTCTCCACGGGGGCTCCTTCAGGCGATCGGGATGACTGTCCCATGGTAGCCAGGGGCCGCGCGCGCGCCCAGGGCGATACCCTGCCACGAGGGAGGGAACGTGACCCAAACGCCACGGATGCTCGAAGGGCTGCGCCACGGTCGCTACGGCGAGGTGTTCCTCGTCTACCTCGGCGACCGGCCAAGGGCCGAGGTCTACAACTCCTTCTTGCTCAACGACTGCCCCGAGGAACTCTGGAGCCAACTGGACCCCACCGGGCTCGCGGCCGAGGCCGACGCCGACCTCGCGATTCTCAACGGTCCGCGCTACTGGCTGATGGACGCCATCGGCAAGGTGGACCCAGTCGAACCGATCTTGCGTGACTTCGGCGGAATCGCCATGCGCCGGGTGGCCACCATCGAGTTGGCGAACTTCGAGCGCTCCCCCTACCGTGAGGTGACCGTGCACCGCGGCGCCTCGTGGCACTTCGACGCGGGCAGCCCGGTGCACCTCCTGCACGGACCCAGTGGCTCCTATGTGATGCAGGCCTACTGCGTCGCGGTCGACCCCGCGCTCTCGCCGGCCACGCTCCCCGGACTCAAGGAGCGCCTAGGGCTGCCCGACGGGTGGCGTTTCGAGACGAGAACTCTCGACTCGGAGTTGGTCGTCGACACGACCGCACGGCCCGCTCGGGTCCTTCAGGACGAACTGCAGAACACCTACTGCCGAATCGACTGACCCCTAGGAGAAGTCCCCGCCGAAGTCCGTGTACTGATAGGGGTTCTCCTTGACGCTCTGCTCGGGCACCTCAGGGTGCATCCCCTCGTTCCACGTCTCCTCACCGAGCTGACCAACGAGGTACTCCACGGTCGCGTCGACGGCTGAGCGGGCCTTCGCGAGGTCCGTGTCGACCAGGCGACCCTCGTGCTTGACGACCCGGCCGTTCACCACGACGGTGTGGACCTCCCCGCGCTGGGTCTGGAAGACCACGTGACCGTAGGGGTTGAGGATCGGGAACATGACGGGAGAGGCGTCATTCTTGATCAGCACGATGTCGGCCTTCTTGCCGGCCTCGATGCTGCCCACCTTCGAGTCCAGACCCAGGGCCTGGGCCCCGCCGCGGGTCGCCCAGTGAACAACCTCCTCGGCGCGCAGCGCCAGGTTGGTCACCGTCTCGCCCTTGGCGTGGGCCTCAAAGTGCTCGCGCGAGCGGTCCGCCGAGAGGGTCGTGCGCATCGCGGTGAAGAGATCCGCGCTCCACCACACGCTGGTGTCCATCGAGATCGACACCGGGATGTCGTACTGGCGCAGCGTCCACGACGAGGGATAGCCCTGACCCGCGCTCTGCTCGGACTCGGTGGACACCGAGACCGAGCCGCCCGAAGCGGCGATGCGCTGGTAGGAGTCCTCCGACAGTGTCGAGGCGTGGACGTAGATGACCTTTGGAGTCATGAAGCCGTTCTGGAACATCAGATCGATCGAAGGATCCCCGGTCGCCCCCCACACTCCGGCGTGGGTCGTCACCGTCACGTCGAGGTCCCGGGCCACCTCGAACGCCGCCTTCTCAGGGAATTCTGGGTCGCCCGTGACGTCGAAGGCCATTTGGAAGCCCAGCATGTCCCCCTTGCCGTCAATCCGCCGAGTCACGAAGTCGCGGAAGGACGGGTCGGTCGACCACTGCCAGGGCCCGGCCTGGATGTTCCCATAGGCGAGAACGAAGCGGCCCGGCACGGACTCCAACGCGTCAACGGCGGCGTCGGCGTGCTGGGTCGTCTGCAAGCCGTGGCTCCAGTCCACCGTGGTCGTCACGCCCGAGTCGACCGACTCGATGGCCGACAGGAGATTCCCGGCGAAGACGTCCTCGGGGCGGAAATTTTTACCGTGCTGGAGGTAGTACCAGACGAAGTACTGGGCCAGGCTCCAGTCGGCCCCGTAGCCCCGCATGGCCGTCTGCCACATGTGGCGGTGGGTGTCAATCATGCCCGGCATGATGATCCCCCCGCTGGCGTCGATCTCCAACGCATCCGCCGGGGCGGCGAGGTTGACGCCGACCTCACGGATCTCCTCACCCATGACGAGGACGTCGGCCTCGCGAAGGATCCGGTGCGAGTCGTCCATCGTCAGGACGAGACCACGGCGAAAGACCAGCGGCCGACCGGCCTCGAGGGACTCCCCAGAGGAGCTGACAGGGTGGGTGGACATGGCGCCTCGCTTGGGTCGTGGCCGATGTTGCGGGAAGGGTAGCACCGTGTTCACCTTTGTCAAGTGGTTCTGTACACCCCACGTGTGGGGACAGGCGGTCCGTCGGCACGGTGGCCAGGGGAGGAAGGCGGCGCCCGGGTCGCTGGACTATGTTCGCTGGCACTGAACAGAAGTCTGTGAGCAGAGGGGGAAGATGAGCCCGCACGACGAGACGCAGCGCACCGCAGTCGTCCTAGGAGGCACCGCGGGTATCGGTCGCGAGATCGCGACGACCCTGGCCCAGCGGGGCCAGCGGGTCTACCTGTCGGGAAGGGACCTCGCCCGGGCCGAAGAGGTGGCGGCCCAAATCGGTGGTGACTGTCACGGGCTCGGAGTCGACCTGTCCGAGCCGCACACCCTCGCCTCGGCCCTGGCCACGGTCGAGTCGGTCGACGATCTGGTGATCGGTGGCATCGAGCGTGACGCCAACACCGTCGCCGACTACAACATCGATGCGGCGATCCGTCTCGTGACCCTGAAACTGGTGGGCTACACCGAGGCGATCCACGCGCTGCGCGGCCGCTTCACCCCTCGCACCTCGGTCGTACTCTTCGGAGGACTCGCGCTCGAGCGTCCCTACCCCGGTTCGACCACCGTCTCGACGGTCAACGGTGGCGTCACCGGCATGGTCCACACGCTGGCGAGCGAGCTCGCGCCCGTGCGGGTCAACGCGATCCATCCGGGCATCATCGGTGACAGCCCCTACTGGGAGGACAAGGACAACAGCCACATCGTGGCGCGCACCCCCCTCGGCAGACTGGTGACCATGGGCGAAATCGTCCAGTCCGTCCTGTTCCTACTCGACTGCACCGGCGTCAATGGCGTGAACCTCGCCATGGACGGCGGCTGGCTTTTGAAGTAGGGACCGTGCACCACTCCACCTCCTTCGACGACTCGCTCCTCACCATCCCCGCGGAGTACGTCGGCCACTCCCGTGGCTACTCTCAGCAGATCCTGGTCGACCGGTCCGTGGGCTCCCCCCACATGACCCTCCGGCGGTGCCGGCTGGACGCCGAGGGGGGCGTCGACGCCCTGGTGCACTCCTTCGAGGTCAGCTTCTACGTCTTCGATGGGGTCCTCGGGGTCACGATGCAGGGCGAGACTATGCGCCTCGAGCGCGACCACGCGATGGTCGTCCCCCTCGGGGTGACCTACGAGCTCAACGCCCTGGAGGGTCCCGTGACCTGGCTCCAGATGAACGCTCCCGCCGAGCTGCACGATGGCCGTCGACAGGACACCTTCTTCACCGGCCAAGTCCTCGTCGGCTCCGCCCCTCGGCTTCCCGACGGCCGCGATCCCCGTGACCGCCACGCCCTGAGCTTCGACCCTCAGTCAATGGACCTGAAGCGCCTCGCGGGCGGCTCGGACGTGAACGCCCCGGCGGTCTCCCCCTCGATGGCCACCGCGCTTCTCGCCTACAGCGGCATCGGGGTCAAGATGCTGATCGATCAGCGGCTGGGCGCCCAGCTGCACACGATGTTCATCGTCGACTACCAGCCCACCGCGATTGCCCACCCCCACGATCATCCCTTCGAGGAGGCCTACGTCTTCGTCGAGGGCGAGGTCCACGCCCTGATCGATGGGGAGCTGATGGTCCTTCGCCCCGGCGACGTGCTGTGGTGCGGAGTCGGGGCTGACCATGGCTTCGAGAATCGCTCCTCGGGCCTGGTGAGGTGGATCGAGGTCCAGGCGCCTCAGCCGCCGGCCCAGCACTCCTACCGTTTCTCACGGGAGTGGGAGCACCTCGCTCACAAGCTCGCCGACGGGCACTAGGTAGCCTTAGGGGGCCGCGCTCCCCCCGCGAACTCGGCCAGAAAGGCGGCGCCATGACGGCATCCGGTGGACGCTCTCAACAGCCGGCAACCAGGGTGTCGGACGAGGTGGGCGCGCGCGTGGCCCGCCGGCGGGCCTCGGCCGACCTGCGCGCCCTCTCGGGCGGCCTCGACGGCGCCGACGCCAACGTCGGCGCCCAACTGCGCGCTCGCCGCCTGGCTCACGGCATCTCCCTCCGCCAATTCGCCAAGCAGCTCGACGTCTCGGCCTCCTTCCTCTCCCAGCTGGAGACCGGCAAGGCCCAGCCCTCGGTCGCGACCCTGTTCTCGATTTGCTCCGCCCTCGACATCTCGATCGACGACCTCTTCGCCGCCTCGCGCCAGGTTCCTCCCGCCGAGCCCACGCCCGCTCCGCGCACCCGCGCCAAGGCCGCCCAGCGCAACGGGAGCGCCGAGAGCGCCTCGCCCGTCGTCTCGCCCGAGCAGCGTCGAGTCCTGGCCCTCGACTCGGGTGTCACGTGGGAGCGCCTCACCGCCCACCCGACGGGCCACTCGGAGTTCATGTTCGTGCGCTACGACGTGGGCGGCGGCTCGACCCTTGACGGTCAACTCATCCGTCACGCGGGTACTGAGTACGGCTACGTCCTGCGTGGCACGCTGGAGATCACCCTCGGCTTCGACACCTACCGTCTCGGACCCGGCGACTCGATCTCCTTTGACTCGAGCCGACCCCACCGGTTGACCAACGTCGGCGACGAGCCCGTCGAGGCCATCTGGTTCGACCAGGGGACCCACCCTTCCGACTAGGCCCCTGCCCCTCCTGTTCACTGTGACTTGACACGTTCAGTGAACATCGCTAGCGTCACCCGCGTTCACCGCTGGGGGCCCGTGAGGGTGGCGGTGACGCCGTTCGTGCGCGAGGTGCGTTCGACGTGAAGAGGGGGGAAACACCCATGTTGAGAAACAAGATGCGCTGGATGGCGGCCTCGGCGGTCACCGCGCTGGCCTTGGCCACGTCGCTGGCCGGCCTCGGAACCGCGGCGGACGCGGCGAAGAAGCCGATCCGCATCGCGTACATGTCGTACGTCTACAACAGCTACGACGCCCCGATGCTCGCGGCCGCCAAGGCCTACGCGGCGTCCCAGGGCGTCCAGGTGACGGTCTACGACGCGGGCGCCACGCCGGCGACCCAGGTCTCCCAGCTCCAGGACGTGCTGAGCACGCACAAGTACCAGGGCGTCCTGTTGCAGCCGATCTACCCACCGGCCGAGCTCAGCGCGGTGAAGGCGCTCATCAAGGCCAAGGTGAAGGTCGTCAACATGGACCAGATCCTCGGGACCAACTACGCCAACACCGGCGTTCAGGTCCCCGGCCTCTATGGCAACGTGGTCTTCGCACCCGCCAAGATCGGCACCCAGCTCGGGACGCTCGCCAACACGGCCTGCGCCGGGGCTAACCCGTGCAAGATCGCGCTGATCCACAACTACACCGGCTACGAGCCCGACCTCGAGATCACCAACACGTTCAAGGCCCAGTTGGCCAAGTACGCGAACGACTCGGTGGTCGCGGAGGCCGACGGCGCCTACAGCCCGGCCACGGCCACGACCAAGGTCCAGGACATCCTGCAGGCCAACTCGGGCCTCAACGTGATCGTCGGTTCGGACCAGGACTGCGAGGGCGCCCAGACGGCCCTGTCGCTCAACAACGTGACGGGCGTGAAGTTGGTCTGCTACGGCGCCTCCGCCGCGGCGGTCGCCGGCATCAAGAGCGGCCTGTGGACGGCGGACGTCGCCCAGCTCCCCGCCACCGAGGGCACCCTCGGCATGAAGATGCTCATCAACGCCATCAAGACCGGCAAGAAGCAGGGCTCGAAGAACCCCGTCGCCGGCCTGCCCAACAACGGCGTGCTGCTGGCCAGCAACATCAAGCAGTTCACCCCCGAGTGGCCCGGCTGAGCCGGTAGCCGGTCGGATCGAGCAACGCACGACGGCGGAGACGGTCTCTCGTGTCCGACAACCCGCCTGAGGTGGACGCCCGCCGAACCGCTGGCACCCTTGGGGACGACCTGGTCGTCTCCGGGGTGTCCAAGCGGTTCGGCGGGGTCCCCGCTCTGACCGACGTCTCGATTTCCGTCCACGCTGGCACCGTCCACGCCCTCATCGGTGAGAACGGCGCCGGCAAGTCGACCCTGGGCAAGATCATCGCCGGGGTCCTGGAGCCTGACGAGGGCACGGTGACCCTCGGCGGCGTCGGCCTGTCGATGCGCTCCCCCCGCGAGGCCATGGCCAAGGGGATCGTCACGATCGCCCAGGAGCTCGCGGTGGTGCCCGGCCTCACCGTCGCAGAAAACGTGTTCCTCGGCGCCGAGAGCGCGACCGTCGGCTTCGTGCGACGCCGCGAGATGCGTCGTCGGTTCCGTGAACTGGCCGACCGCGCCGGCTTCCAACTGTCGCCGGACGCGACCGCCGGTTTCCTCTCCACCGCCGACAAGCAGAAGGTCGAGATCATGCGGGCGCTCTCGCGTCGCGCCTCGGTGGTCGTCATGGACGAGCCCTCGGCGGCCCTGTCCAGCCAGGAGACCTCGACCCTCCATCAGATCATCCGGTCCCTCGCCGCGTCGGGCACGTCAGTGATCCTGATCTCCCACTTCCTCTCCGAGGTCCTGGCGCTGGCCGACTCGATCACGACGCTGCGCGACGGACGACTGGTGCGCACGGTGGCGGCGAGCGACGCCACCGAGGAGAGCCTGATCGAGGGAATGCTCGGGCGCTCCCTCTCCGCCGCCTTCCCGGCCAAGACGCCGCCACTGCCGGACGCCCCAGTGATCCTTCGCGTGCGGGACCTTCGGGCTCCCCAGGTCGAGGGATGCTCCTTCGAGCTGCGCCGCGGCGAGATCCTCGGGATCGCCGGCCTGGTCGGGGCCGGCCGCTCCGAACTCGCCCGAGCCGTCTTTCGCGACGCCCGGGTCCAATCCGGCTCCGTTGAGCTGGCCAATACGCCCCTTGAGGGCCGCAGTCCCCACCGCGCGATCCACCGCGGGCTCGTGATGATCCCCGAGTCACGGAAGGAAATGGGACTACTGATGGGGCGCTCGGTGCGCGAGAACATCTCACTCGCCCGTCTCGACCTGGTCAGCAGCCTCGGTGTCGTCGCCCCGGCGAAGGAGCGGCGCACCGTGTCGGGGCTGATGCAGCGCACCACCGTCAAGGCCGCCGACATGGGACTGCCCGCCAACATGCTCTCGGGCGGCAACCAGCAGAAGCTCCTTTTCGCGCGCTCGGTGATGTGCACCCCGTCGGTGCTCATTGCTGACGAGCCGACGCGGGGGGTCGACGTCGGTTCCAAGCGGGCGATCTACGACCTGCTCGTCGCCATGGCCGCCGAGGGGATGGGGATCGTCGTCATCTCCTCCGAGCTCGAGGAGGTGTTGGGCCTGGCCCACCGCGTCCTGGTCATGCGCCACGGACGATTCTCGGCCGAGCTGACCGGGTCGAACATGAACGAGGAGGCGGTCCTCGCAGCCGCCTTCGCCGAGTCCGGCGCCAAGTGAGGAGTGGACATGTCCAGCCCAACCCCTGAGACCCAGGACACCCCGGCGACCGTGGCCGCGGCGACCTCGCCGGGCGCGAGCGCCCTGCGCCTGGTGAGGTCGTGGCGGATGGCGGGGATCTTCATCCCCTTCTTGATCCTCTTCGTCTTCCTGTCGATCGCCGTCGGGCCCTTCCTGCACACCCAGAACCTGATCAACGTCCTCGACCAGCAGGCCGCCGTGCTGTGCATCGCCGGGGCCGGCACCCTGGTGCTCGTGGCCGGGGGCATCGACCTGTCGGTGGGTTCCACCTACGCCTTCGCCGGCGTGGCCGCGGGCATGGTCGGCGCCCATCACGGCGCGGTCGCCGCCGTCGTGGTGGGGATCGCCGTCGGTCTCGGGATCGGACTGCTGAATGGCCTGATCGTGACGGTCCTTCGCATCAGCCCGCTCATCACGACCCTGGCGATGTCCTACATCGTCTACGGCGCGGCCCTCAAGATCTCCTCGGGCAATCTCATTCTCACCGCGACCATCCCAGGCCTACAGACCTTCGCCAACGACCAGCTCTGGCGGATCCCCTCGGCCGTCTACATTGCCGCCGCCTTCGTGGTGGTGATGGCCCTGCTCCTCTCGAGAACGACTTTCGGCCGCTACGTGGTGGCCTCGGGCGGCAACGCCGAGGCAGCGCGGCTGGCCGGCGTGCGCGTCAACGTGATCAAGGTGTCGACGTTCGTCCTCTCGGGCCTAGCGGCCGCCCTCGGCGGGGTCCTCGACGCGGCCCGGCTGGGGTCGGTCCAGGCCAATAGCGGCGGGGCCAGCCTGGCCTTCCTCGTGCTGGCGGGGATCGTCGTGGGCGGCACCTCGATCGCCGGGGGCGAGGGCTCGGGGTGGCGCACGGCCATCGGCGTACTGTTCATCGCGCTGATCGGAAACTGGTTCGACCTCCAGGGCATCGACCCGAACTGGCAGCAGATCGTCCTCGGGGTGATCCTGCTCGTAGCGGTGGCCCTGGACATGCTGGCGCGCCGCGCGCGTCGTTAGGGAACGTGAAGGAGAAGAAGACATGGGAATCCACACCTACGGCACCAACGCAGTCGACTGGGAGGCGCGCATCGACATCCCGCGCCTGCGCGAGGCCCGCCTGGCGCGGCTGCAGGCCGAGCTGGAGCGCTCCGACCTCGGGGCCCTGCTGACCTTCGACTTCCACAACATCCGCTACATGACCGGCACCCACATCGGAACCTGGGCGATGGACAAGCTGATCCGCTTCGCCCTGCTGCCGCGCGGTGGCAAGCCCGTCGTCTGGGACTTCGGCTCGGCCGCGCGGCACCACCAGCTCTACAACCCTTGGCTCACGGGCGCCCAGGTCCTACCCGATGGCACCACCGCCCCCTACGAGGGGGCCCGCGCCGGAATCTCCACCCTGCGCGGCGCCATCCCCCCGGCGGCCGACCGCGCCGGCACCGTGGCCGACAAGATCTACGAGGTGCTGGCCCAGTACGGGCTCACCAAGGAGCCCATCGGTGTGGACATCATCGAGATGCCGGTGCTCGCGGCCTTCTCCCAGCGGGGCATGACCCTCACCGACGGCCAGCAGGTCTTCCTCGAGGCCCGCCGGATCAAGACGCCTGACGAGATCGGCTTGCTCACCCACGCCGCCTCCATGGTCGACGCCGCCTACGACGAGCTCTACACCTTCCTACGTCCCGGAGTGAGGGAGAACGAGTGCGTGGGGCTGGTCAACAAGGTCCTCTACGACCTGGGCAGCGAGCACGTCGAAGGGGTGAACGCCATCTCCGGCGAGCGCTGCAGCCCCCACCCCCACGTCTACTCGGACCGCATGGTGCGCCCCGGCGACCCGGCCTTCTTCGACATCCTGCACTCCTTCAACGGCTACCGGACCTGCTACTACCGGACCTTCGCCGTGGGCAGCGCCTCAGTCGCCCAGCGCGACGCCTACGCCAAGTGCCGTGAGCTCATCGACACCGCGATCGCGATGGTCAAGCCCGGCGTCACCACCGCCGACGTCGTCTCAGTCTGGCCCCGCGCCGAGGAGTTCGGCTTCGCCAACGAGGAGGCCGCCTTCGGGCTCCAGTACGGGCATGGCGTGGGCCTGTCGATCTGGGAGCGGCCGATCTTCAGCCGCATGATCTCCCTCGACCACCCCGAGACCCTCGAGGAGGGAATGGTCTTCGCCCTCGAGACCTACTGGCCCGCCCGCGACGGCTGGTCGGCGGCGCGCATCGAGGAGGAGGTCGTGGTGACGGCGACGGGCTGCGAGGTGATCACCAAGTTCCCCGCCGAGGAGCTCCTCGTCGCCGGGCAGCGCTACTTCTCGGCCGGCGGGACCCTCTCGGACCTGCGCGAGAGCCAGTCCCACCTCAACACCGAGGCCGGCCGGGGCTGAGCTCAGCCGGCGTCGTCGAGGTCAAACTCGAAAAAGGCGCCGCGCTCATCGTGGCGCAGCCGCGCGCGACCGGTCCAGCCGGCGAAGTCACCTTCGCCGGCCAGCACCACGCCGTAGGCGGTGTCGGCGTCGACCTCGGTGCCAGCGTGATGCACGATCACGACGCCCTCGCGCCCGTCCTCGGTGCGCGCGCTGATCCGCTCGACCGCGACGTAGGAGCGACGCCCCTCCTCGCCCGAGTGCCAGAACAGGGTGGTCGCGCTGCCGAGGAGTCCCTCGGTGAAGGTCTTGGCGAAGCGCAGGCCCCGCACCCAGGGCTCACCGGTCGGGGTCTCGCCCTCGGGGCGGACCTCGAAGCGAGCGATCAGGCGCACGGCGCGCATCGTAGCCACTCCCCTCCTGGGGGGCCCGACGTCGGGGCCTACACTTCCCCAGGGGACAGGGAGGTCCGCATGGAGCGCATCGGTGTAGTGGGCTGTGGCCTGATGGGGTCGGGGATCGCCGAGATCGCCGCCCGGTCGGGCGCCGACGTGGTGGTCATCGAGCGCGACCGCGAGGCGGTCGCCGCGGGCCAGGCCCGCATCGAGAAGTCCCTGGCCCGCGCCGTGGCGGCGGGCAAGGTCCCCGAGGAGGAGGCCGCGAGAGCCCAGGCCAACCTGCTCTACAACACCGACATGAGCCGCCTGGCCGACCGCGACATGGTGATCGAGGCCGTGGCCGAGGACGAGGCCCTCAAGACCGAGGTCTTCAAGACCCTCGACGAGGTCGTCGCCGACCCCCAGGCCATCCTCGCGACCAACACCTCCTCCATCCCGATCATCAAGCTGGCCATGGCCACCCGCCGGCCCGAGCAGGTCATCGGCATGCACTTCTTCAACCCGGTGCCGGTGCTGAGGTTGGTGGAGGTGATCTCCTCCCTGCTCACCAGCGCCGAGACGACCCGGCGCGTGCGCGAGTACGCGGCCGGGCCGCTCAACAAGAAGGTCATCACCTCCCCGGACCGAGCGGGATTCGTGGTGAACGCGCTGCTCATCCCCTACCTGCTCTCGGCCATCCGCATGCTCGAGTCGGGCTTCGCCAGTGCCGAGGACATCGACACCGGCATGGTGGTGGGCTGCGCACACCCTCTAGGGCCGCTCGCCCTGACCGACCTGATCGGACTGGACACCACGCTGGCCGTCGCCGAGTCGCTCTACGAGGAGTTCAAGGAGTCCCACTTGGCGCCGCCGCCGCTGCTGTCGCGCATGACCCAGGCGGGCCTACTCGGACGCAAGAGCGGACAGGGCTTCTACTCCTACCGCGCCTAGCCCGGCTCAGGTCACCGCGTTGCGCGTGGCAAAGCGCGGGTCGCGGTGGGCGCCGCTGTCGATCACCTCGACGAGGCGCTCCACCGCGTCGAAGACGTCGACGTAGCGCAGGTAGAGGGGCGTGAAGCCGAAGCGCGCGATGTCGGGGGCCCGGAAGTCGCCCACGACGCGCCGCTCGATGAGGGCCTGGATGATGCCGTAGCTCTCGGCGTGGCGCAGTGCGACCTGGCTGCCCCGGCGCGCGTGCTCACGCGGGGTGACGACCTCGAACTCACCGGGCAGCCGCTCCTCCACGAGCTCGATGAACAGGTCGGTCAGGGCCAGGCTCTTGGCGCGCACCTCGCTCATTGATAGGCCGTCGAAGGCGTCGAGGGCGCCGTCGAGAGCCGCGAGGGCGATCACCGAGGGCGAGGAGGTCACGAACTCCCGGATGCCCGCGGCCGGGGCCCAGGTGGGCTCGAAGTCGAAGGGCCGCGCGTGGCCGAGCCAGCCGGGCAGCGGGTTGGCGACGACGCCCTGCCAGCGCTCGGCGACCCACAGGAAGGCCGGCCCCCCGGGACCGGCGTTGAGGTACTTGTAGGAGCAGCCCGCCGCGAAGTCGGCGCCGGCGCCGTTGAGGTCGACCGGCACCGCCCCTGTCGAGTGGGCGAGGTCCCAGAGCATCAGGGCCCCGGCGTCGTGGACCTTCGCGGTGAGGCCGGCCATGTCGAGCATCTCGCCAGTGCGGAAGTCGACGTGGGTGAGCATCACCAGGGCGACGTCGTCATCGAGAGCCCTTTCCACCTGCGAGCGCGAGAGGGCCCGCACCGTGACGGGTCGTCCAGCGCGCTGGGCCATCGCCGAGGCGATGTAGAGGTCGGAGTGGAAGTTGTCGGCGTCGGTGATCAGCACGTGGCGGTCGGGGCGCTGGTCGAGGGCCGTGCCGATGAGCTTGGCCAAGGCGACGGTCAGGGTGTCGGCCACCAGGGTCTCGCCCGGGCGCGCCCCGATCAGGGGAGCCACCCGGTCGCCGAGCCGCAGGGGCATGTCCATCCAGCCGGCGGCGTTCCAACTGGTGACGAGCCCGCGAGCCCACTCGCGGTCGAGGACCTGAGCGACGCGCTCTCGCGCGCGCCTAGTCACCGGACCGAGGGAGTTCCCGTCGAGATAGAGCAGGCCCTCTTCGAGATCGAACAGCGCTCGCCGCGAGCCGAGGGGGTCCTGCTCGTCGAGGGCAACACAGCTCTGGCGGTCCATCGGGACTCCTCTCAACCCCGGGTCAGGGGCTTGTACTTCATGCGGTGCGGTTGATCGGCCTCGGCGCCGAGCCGGCGATGGCGGTCCACCTCGTAGTCGGAGAAGTTGCCCTCGAACCAGGTGACCTGGGCCTCCCCCTCGAAGGCCAGCACGTGGGTGGCGACCCGGTCAAGGAACCAGCGGTCGTGACTGATGACGACGGCGCATCCCGGGAAGGCCACGAGGGCGTCCTCCAGGGCGCGCAGGGTGTCGACGTCCAGGTCGTTGGTCGGCTCGTCGAGGAGCAGCACGTTGCCGCCCTCGCGCAGGACCTTGGCCAGCTGGACCCGGTTGCGCTCGCCGCCCGAGAGCTGACCGACCTTCTTCTGCTGGTCCGATCCCTTGAAACCGAAGGAGGCCACGTAGGCACGCGCGTGGACCTCGCGGGCGCCGACCTTGATGAGGTCGGCGCCACCGGCGACCTCATCGAAGACCGTGGCCTGCGGGTCGAGGTCGGCTCGGGACTGGTCGACGTAGGCGAACTGGACCGTCGGGCCCACCACGAGCTCGCCGCCGTCGGGGTTCTCCTGGCCCACCAGCATGCGAAAGAGGGTGGTCTTGCCAGCGCCATTGGGACCGATGACGCCCACGATCCCCCCCGGCGGCAGGAGGAAGGAGAGGTCCTCGATCAGGAGTCGCTCGTCGAAGGCCTTCGTGAGCCCACGGGCCTCGACGACCAGGTCACCGAGTCGGGGCCCCGGCGGAATGTGGATCTCCAGCCGGTCGGCGCGCCGCTCGGCCTCCTCGGCCTCGGCGACCAGCTGGTTGAAGGCGTTGATGCGCGCTTTGCCCTTGGACTGGCGAGCCCGTGGCGACATCCGGATCCACTCGAGCTCGCGCTCGAGCGCGGCCTGACGAGCCTGGTCGGCGCGCTCCTCGCCGGCCAGGCGGGACTGCTTCTGCTCCAGCCACGAGGAGTAGTTGCCTTCCCAGGGGATCCCGTGTCCCCGGTCGAGCTCCAAGATCCACTGGGCGACGTTGTCGAGGAAGTACCGGTCGTGGGTGATCGCCACCACCGTCCCGGGATAGTCCTGGAGGGTCCGCTCGAGCCAGGCCACCGACTCGGCGTCGAGGTGGTTGGTGGGCTCGTCGAGCAGGAGCAGGTCGGGGCGGGCGAGCAGGAGCCGGCAGAGCGCCACTCGACGGCGCTCGCCACCCGACAGGTGGGCCACCGCCGCGTCGGGCGGGGGCAGGCGCAGGGCGTCCATGGCGATCTCGAGGGTCCGCTCGAGGTCCCACGCGCCCAGGGCGTCGATGCGGGTCTGGAGCTCGGCCTGCTCGGCCATGAGGGCGTCGAAGTCGGCGTTAGGGTCCGCGAAGCCCGCGCAGACCTCGTTGAAGCGCGCCACCAGGTCGCGGCTCTCGGCCACGCCGTCGGCGACGTTTCCGACGACGTCCTTGCTCTCGTCGAGCTCGGGCTCCTGGGCCAGGTACCCGACGCTGAAGCCCGGGGTCAGGCGGGCCTCACCCTGGTAGCCGTCATCGAGGCCGGCCATGATGCGCAGCAGGGAGGACTTGCCCGAACCGTTCGAGCCGATCACCCCGATCTTGGCGCCGGGGTAGAAGGAGAGGTTGATGCCGCGCAGGACCTCGCGGTCGGGCGGGTAGAAGCGACGAAGGTCGCGCATGGTGAAGATGAACTGGGCGGCCACCGCTCCAGTGTGGCAAATACCGCCACCCCTCGGCGAGGCCGCTCGGTCATGACCAGGGCGCCCGTACACTTCCCGCCGTGTCCCACCACCACCGTCACGCGCCCGACTGGCTGATCCTGACCATGGCCTGTCTGGCCCAGTTCATGGTGGTGCTCGACGTCTCGATCGTGAACGTGGCCCTGCCCTCGATGCAGCGCGACCTCCACTTCTCCCTCTCGAGTGCCGAGTGGGTGGTGAACGCCTACGTGCTGACCTTCGCCGGCTTCCTGCTCCTGGGCGGGCGCCTGGCCGACCTCGCCGGAAGGCGGCGGGTCTACCTCATCGGCATGGTGATCTTCGTGGTCGCCTCGATCGGGGCGGGCTTTTCCGCCTCGGGCACCCAGATCGTCGCCGTCCGGGCCCTCCAGGGGATCGGCGGGGCGATCCTCTCGCCGGCGACCCTCACGATCATCGTGACCACCTTCCACGGACCTCGCCTGCCGAAGGCCCTGGGCGCGTGGTCCGCCGTGGCCGGGGCTGGTGGCGCCGTGGGCGGCCTGCTCGGCGGCGTGCTCACCGGCTGGGTGTCGTGGCGCTGGGTCTTCTTCATCAACGTCCCGCTGGGCGTCGTCGCCATGGTGCTGGCCCTGCGCTACCTGCGCGAACTGCGCAACCGCGACGCGGCGGTCAAGCTCGACGTCACTGGCGCGGTGCTCGTCACCGGCTCGCTGGCGGCGGCGATCTACGGCGTCGTGCGCAGCGCGGACACCGGCTGGGGCGCCCACTCCACCCTCGAGTGGCTCCTCGGCGGGGTTGTCGGCCTGTGCCTCTTCCTGTTCTGGGAGTCGCGCGTGGCCTCCCACCCCCTGGTGCCCTTTCGGATCTTCCACTCCCGCTCGCTGAGCCTGGCCAACTCGATGATGTTCCTGGTCGGCGGGGCCTTCTTCGCGATGTGGTACTTCCTGACCTTCTACTACCAGTACATCCTGCGTTATGACGCCGTGCGCACCGGCTTCGCCTTCTTGCCCATGGCGCTGTCGATCATCCTCGGCGCCCAGGTGTCGAGCCGCCTCATCGCCCGCATCGGCGCACGGCCCCTGCTGCTGCTCGGAGCGGTCCTGGCGACGCTCGGCTTCCTGTGGCTGTCGCTGATCACGCCCACCAGCTCCTACCTCGGCGACATCGTGGTTCCCTCGATGATCTGCGCCCTGGCGATGGGACTGCTCTTCACCCCCCTCGCCCAGGCCGCGACCGCCGGCGTCGACCGGGCGGAGGCGGGTCTGGCCTCGGGGGTGCTCAACACCTCGCGCCAAGTGGGCGGCTCAATTGCGCTGGCCGCGCTGGGCACGGTGGCGGCCGATCGGGCGGCCACCTTCGCCGACCCGCGCGGGGCGCTCGCCCAGGTGGCTGGCTACTCACGGGCCTTCCAGGTGTCGGCGGCCCTCACCGCGGCGGCCCTGCTCGTCGCCCTGGCGGTCCCCGCCACGGGGAGCGCCGGTCGGGCCCGGGCGCGGCGAACGGCGCCAGTCCCAACCGGGGAGTAAGGTCGCACCCGACAACGGCCGCACGGTCCGCCAACGACGGCGGACCCCAAAGGGCGGCCCACCTGTGGAGGGGAAGACATGGATATGGCAGTCAAGCCGGGACGGGCTCGTCGTCT
This sequence comes from uncultured Ferrimicrobium sp., assembly GCA_964449735.1. Taxonomy (GTDB): domain Bacteria; phylum Actinomycetota; class Acidimicrobiia; order Acidimicrobiales; family RAAP-2; genus RAAP-2. Next base: position 46,501 of record CAYUZO010000007.1, on the reverse strand, counting down.
CGGGACCTTGCTCGGCAGCGGTGCGCTGATTCTCGGGACGCTGACGGTCGGCGTCGCGGCGAGCACCGTGAGCGCGGGCGCCGCGGGCTCCTTCAAGGCCTGCGTGGTGACCGACACCGGCGGCATCAACGACCGCTCCTTCAACGAGGCCGCCTACAACGGTCTGCTGGACGCGGCGAAGCAGAACACCAGCATCACTCCTTCGTACCTGTCGTCGACCTCCTCGGCTGACTACGCGCCCAACATCCAGAGCTTCATCAGCCAGGGATGCGGGATCATCGTGACGGTCGGCTTCCTGATGGACCAGGCGACCGCGGCGGCCGCGGCGGCGAACCCCAACCAGAACTTCGCCATCGTCGACGACCAGCCGGTCAACCCCTCGACCAACGCGGCCCTGCCCAACGTTGAGTCGCTGCTCTACAACACCAACCAGGGCGCCTTCCTGGGCGGCTACCTCGCGGCGGCCTCCTCGAAGTCGGGTGTGGTGGCCACCTACGGCGGTGTGAACATCGTGCCGGTGACCATCTACATGAACGGCTTCGTCGCGGGCGTGCGGTACTACAACAAGGTCAACCACAAGCACGTCAAGGTGCTCGGCTGGACCCCCGCCAAGGGCAACTGCTCGCTGACCAGCTGCTCGGGCAAGGGCTCCTTCGTGGGCAACTTCACCGACACCACGGCCGGCAAGAACCTCACCACGGGCTTCTTCGCCTCCCACGCGGACGTCGTCTTCCCGGTCGCCGGCTCGGTGGGCCTGGGCTCGATCGCCGCGGCCAAGCAGGCCGGCAAGGGCCACAGCGTCCTGTGGGTCGACTCGGACGGCTGCCAGACCGACAAGCCTGACTGCGGCTGGCTGATCGGCACCGTCGTCAAGGGCGTCGAGGCCTCGGTGAAGGCGGCGGTCCTCGCGGCGGCCAACGGCACCTTCAAGGGCGGCGTGTACACCGGCACCCTGAAGAACAACGGGACCGGCCTCGTCTACGGCGGCATCAAGGTCCCGGCCTCGCTCAAGGCCAAGATCAACACGATCGCCGCGGGCATCAAGTCGGGCAAGATTTCGGTCAACCCGAACAACTACCCCGCCAAGTGATCATCCGCCGTCTCTGACGGCACTCGACGAGGCCCCGGGTCGAAAGGCCCGGGGCCTCGTCGCGTTCGCCCACCCTTGGGTACAGTTGGTCCCCGTGCGCGTCGAACTGCGGGGAGTGACCAAGCGCTTCGGTTCCTTCACCGCCAACGACCGGATCGACCTGGTCGTCGAGCCCGGCCAGATCCACTGCCTGCTCGGAGAGAACGGGGCCGGCAAGTCGACTCTGATGAACGTGCTGTTCGGCCTCCTGCACCCCGACGAGGGCGAGATCCTGATCGACGGGGAGCCGGTCGCCTTCGCCAACTCCGGCGAGGCGGTGCGCCGGGGCATCGGCATGGTCCACCAGCACTTCATGCTGGTGCCGGTCTTCTCGGTCGCCGAGAACGTGGTCCTGGGCTTCGAGCCCACCAAGTCCTTCGACCGCCTGGACCACGCGGCGGCCGACCGCTCCATCCGCGAGGCCTCCGAGCGCTACGGGCTCGAGGTGGACCCCGACGCCATCGTCGAGGACCTGCCCGTGGGCATCCAGCAGCGCGTCGAGATCCTCAAGGCGCTGAACCACGACGCCCAGCTGCTCATCCTCGACGAGCCCACCGCCGTCCTCACCCCCCAGGAGATCGACGCGCTGATGGAGATCATGCGCAGCCTCAAGGCCGCGGGCAAGTCGATCCTCTTCATCTCCCACAAGCTGCGCGAGGTCCGCGAGATCTCCGACGTGATCACGGTGCTGCGCCAGGGCCAGGTCGTCGGCACGGCCGACCCGAGCGCCTCGGAGTCCGAGCTGGCCGCGCTCATGGTCGGCCGGGACGTGACCCTCACCGTCGAGAAGCAGGCTCACGAGCCGGGCGAGCCGGTGCTCAGCGTGCGTGACCTGGTGGTGCGCGACGACCGCGGCGTGGCGGTGGTCGACGGTGTGAACCTCGAGGTGCACGCCGGTGAGATCGTGGCGCTCGCGGGCATCCAGGGCAACGGCCAGACCGAGCTCGTCGAGGCGTTGGCCGGGGTCCGCCCCGTCGAGTCGGGCACGATCTCCCTGGGGGGTCGGGACGTGACCCACGCGACGCCCCGAGAGATGCTCGACGCCGGGCTCGGCCACGTGCCCGAGGACCGCCAGCGCGACGGTCTGGTGATGTCGATGACCGTCGCGGACAACCTGGTGCTGAACACGCCGCGGCGCGCGCCCTTCGCGCGGCGCGGCTCGCGCAACCTCGGCGAGGTCCAGCGCAACGCTGACGAGCGGATCAAGGACTTCGACATCCGCACCGAGGGCCCCGGGGCCCTCGTGAGCTCCCTGTCGGGGGGCAACCAGCAGAAGGTGATCGTCGCCCGCGAGCTCTCCCGTCCCCTGACCCTCCTAGTGGCGGCCCAGCCCACCCGGGGCCTCGACGTCGGCTCGATCGAGTACGTCCACCGCCAGATCGTGCGCGAGCGCAACGCCGGCCAGGCGGTCCTCATCGTCTCCTCCGAGCTCGACGAGGTCATGGCCCTCGGGGACCGCATCGCGGTCATGCACCACGGGCGGATCACCGGCATCGTCCCCCCGGGCACCAGTCGTGAGACCATCGGCCTGCTGATGACCGGCTCCAGTGTCGAGGAGGTGGCCGGTGCCCAGTGAGTCCTCGCGCTGGCGGCGACTGACCTCGAGCCCGATCACCCTGACCTTCCTCGGCCTCGTGCTGGGTCTGGTCATCGGGGGCCTGATCATCCTGTTCACCACCGGCTCGATCCTCGACGCGTGGCGCGGCAGCTTCTCCTCGTGGCGAGGCATCCCCCACGCGCTCAAGTACACCCTGGACTACGTGGGCGCCGCCTACCGGGCGATGTTCGAGGGCTCGGTCGTTAGCCCGCACCAGCTCTGGTCGACCCTGACCTCCGGCCACGGATGGGCCCAGTCCTTCTACCCGCTCTCAGAGACCCTGACCTACGCGGTGCCGCTGCTGATCGCCTCGATCGGCGTGGGCATCAGCTTCCAGACCGGCCTGTTCAACATCGGCGCCAATGGCCAGGCCATCCTCGGCGGCATCACCGGCGCCTTCGTCGGGGTGTTCGTCCACGCCCCGACCGTGGTCCTCATCCCCTTGACGCTGGCCGCCGGCGTCGCTGGTGGCGCCCTCGCCGGTGCCCTGCCGGGCGTGCTCAAGGCCTACACCGGGGCCCACGAGGTGATCGTCACCTTGATGTTCAACTACGTGGTCAACCTCTTCTTGCTCTTCGCGGTCCTCTCGACTCCCCTGCAGCAGCCCAACCAGGGCGCCGACATCGGGCGCAACCTGCTGCCCGGAGCGATCCTCTCGCCGCTATTCGGCCTGACCTCGGGGCTGCGGGTCAACTGGGGTCTGGCGGTCGCCGCGGTGGTGGTGCTCTTCGCCTGGTGGTTCCTCGAGCGCTCCTCGCTCGGCTTCGAATTCCGGATCTCGGGGGCCAACCCCTTCGCCGCCCAGGTCGCCGGCATCAGCCCGCGCAAGGTCACCATCATCGCCTTCTTGATCTCGGGCGGTCTGTCAGGCCTCGCGGGGGTGACCCAGCTGTCGGGGGTCAACCACTACGTGGACGGCAACTTCCTCATCGGCAGCGCGGGCATCGGCTTCACCGCAATCACCGTCGCCCTGCTCGGACGCAACCGGCCGATGGGGATCGTCTGGGGGGCGCTGCTCTTCGGTGCGCTCAACGTGGGCGGTCGGGCCACGCAGGCCACGACCGGTATCCCCAACGACCTGGCGATCATCATCCAGTACGTGATCGTGCTGTGCGTGGCGACGCCGGCGATGGTCCAGGAGATCTTCCGCCTGCGCGCCGAGCGCGCGGGCTCGCTCCAGCTGGCGACGAAGGGATGGGGCGCGTGACGACCCTCGAGGTGACCACCGAGGCCCCGAGCACCCGACGCCGCATCGGGCGCACCCGGGTCATCGGGTCCATCATGGCCCTGCTCGGCCTCTTCTCGACCTGGGCCTTCGCGCTGGGATCGGTGTCGAGGGCGCGCTCGATCCTCGAGTTCGACCCGGTGAACACCTCCGGGGCCATCCCCTGGCACCTCGCCAACCTCACCCTGCCGACCCGGATCACCTGCCTGGTCCTCTCGCTCGCCATCGTCGCCCTGGGCGTCGAGGTGATCGTGCGCCAGCCCGCTCGGGCGGTGATGGCCCGCTTCGGGGTCGTGGCCATCCTGTTCTTCTTCGACCTGCTGCTCTGGGCGGGGCGAACCCACGGGCCGAGCCAGGTGGGCTTCATCTCCCTCACCGCCATCCTGGTGGGCGGAGCCGCCCCCGCCGTCGTTCTGATCTTCGGCTCCCTCTCGGGGGTGCTGTGCGAACGCTCGGGCGTCGTGAACATCGCCATCGAGGGTCAGTTCCTCGGCGGGGCCTTCCTCGGCTCGGTGATCGACTCGACCACCCACAACTTCTTCCTCGCCACCATCGCCGGTGCGGTGATCGGCGGCCTGCTCGGCCTGGTGCTGGCCTTCTTCGCCCTGCGCTACCAGTCCGACCAGATCATCGTGGGCGTCGTGCTCGCCTCCTTGATGCTCTCGCTGGGCTCCTACTTGAACCTCCAGGTCCTCACCCCCTACCCCAACCTCAACGGTGGCAGCCCGGCCCCCAACCTGCCGATCCCCCTGCTCGCGAAGATCCCGCTCCTCGGGCCACTGCTGTTCAACGAGAACGGCTTCTTCTACCTGGCGGTGGCCCTCGTGCTGCTCATCAGCTTCGGGCTCTTCCGCACCCGCTGGGGCCTCAGGGTCCGGGCCGTCGGCGAGCACCCCAAGGCGGCCCAGAGCGTGGGCATCGACGTCATCCGCACCCGCTACCAGAACGTGGTGATGGGGGGAGTCGTCGCGGGCATCGGCGGGGTCGCGCTCTTCGCCTGGCAGGGCCAGTTCCAGCCCGGCATCACCTCGGGCTACGGCTACATCGCCCTCGCGGGCTTGATCTTCGGCCGCTGGCGGCCCTCGGGGATCGTCGTGGCCTCGGTCCTGTTCGGGATGTCGGTCTACCTGGCCGAGAACCTCCAGACCTACGCCATCCCGATCTCGACCGAGATCCTCTTGATGTTCCCCTACGTGGTGACGATCTTCGTGGTGTCGGGCCTCATCGGGCGGGTGCGCGCCCCGGCCGCCGACGGCATCCCCTACAAGCGCGACTGACCGGCGCCGAGGCGCGCCACCACCCGCGCCGCCGCCTCCATGGCCACCTCGAGCGCCCCGAGCGGGTCCTCGCCCGCCAGGCGGGCGCTCAGGTAGGCGCCAGTCGCGGCGTCCCCGGCGCCCGTCGAGTCGAGGGCCTCGTGGGATCGGGCCGGGACCTCGACCAGGCTCCCCGCGCGGCGCGCCATCGCCCCAGCGGGGCCGCGGGTCACGACGAGCTCCTCGCAGCGCTGCGCGAGCGAGGCGAAGGGCGGGCCCGCCGGGTCGAGCAGCGTGGCCTCCTCCTCGTTGGCGAAAAGCCACCGAGCGTCGCGCCCGGCCTCGAGGAAGGCACCGGCGCCGAGTCGGGCGAGGGGCTCGGCCGAGCAGGCGTCGAGCGAGGTGGAGGCGCCGGCCTCGCGCGCGAGCCCGAGGGCCCGTGAGGCGAGGGCGCGAGTCGCCGGGTCGAGCAGGGTGTAGCCCGACAGGTGAAGGTGGTCGGACCCCTCGAGGGCGGACCTCACGTGGTCCAGAGTGAGCAGCGGGTTGACGCCGCGGTCGGTGAGCATGGCGCGCTGGGAGTCGGGGGCCACGATCGACACCACGACGCCGGTCGCCCCGGCGTGGCGCTCCAGGCGCGGCTCCACTCCTTCGGCGCGCAGCGCGCGCTCCACCAGCTCGCCGGCGTCGTCCTCGCCGATCGCCGCCACGTAGAGCACCTCGTGGCCACCCGCCAGGGCGGCCGCCACGTTGGCCCCCGAGCCCCCGCGCCCGACCCGGGTGCGCGAGGGCGTATCCGAGGTCGGGGCCACCGGCCCCTCGGGACGGGTGACGACGTCGAGCATCGCGTCGCCCACCACGACGACGCGCGCCATCAGCCGTGCGCGCCCAGCGCCACCGCCACGGCCCCGGCCAGGCGTGCATTGGCCACGACGAGGGCCCGGTTGGCGACCACCGAGGCGCCCGCGCTCTGGCGGGCGAACTCCTCGAGCAGCACCGGCGTGACGGCCTTGCCGGTGACCCCCTCGCGCTCGGCGCGCGCCAGCGCCGCGGCGAGAGCTCGCTCGTGCTCAGCGGGGTCGAGACCCTGGCCCGCGGGGACCGGGTGCGCGAGGAGCATCCCCGCGCCCCCGAGAGCCCGGTGGGCGGCGAAGGCGGCGGCGGCCTCGGCCGGCTCGTCGACGCGCCACTCGAGGGGCTCTGCGCTGCTCTCGAGGTAGAAGCCCGGGAAGTGGTCGGTGCGAAAGCCGACGACCGGGACGCCGAGCGTGTCGAGGCGCTCGAGGGTGGCCGGGATGTCGAGGATCGACTTGACCCCCGAGGCGACCACCAGGGCCGGCCGGCGGGCCAGGGCCACGAGGTCGGCGGACTCGTCGAAGCTCTGGGCGGCGCCGCGGTGCACCCCGCCGAGGCCCCCCGTCGCCATCACGTTGACTCCCGCCTCGGTCGCGGCGGCGATGGTTCCGGCCACCGTCGTCGCCCCGTCGACCCCCCGCGCCAACGCCGGACCGAGGTCACGCGCCGAGAGCTTGCGGGCCCGCCTTGCGGGGTCGGCGAGACGCGCCACCTCCTCGGGACTCAGCCCGACGACCAGACGTCCGTCGAGCACGCCCACGGTGGCGGGCACGGCGCCGGCCTCGCGCACCGCGGCCTCGCACTCGGCGGCCACCTCCAGGTTCTGGGGCGCGGGCAGACCGTGCACGACGATGGTGGTCTCCAGGGCCACGACCGGCCGTCCCCCGGCCAGGGCCTCGGCGACCTCCGGCGAGAGATGGGGTGCGAAGGGGGTCACGAGAAGCGAAGTGTACTGTTCACCAGGTGAGTTCCCCGGTGGTCGACTGGGCCGCGCTGCGTGCGCAGGCCCGCGAGATGAGCGCCCGGGCCTACGCCCCCTACTCCCACGTGCTGGTCGGGGCCGCGGCCCTCACCGACGCCGGCGAGGTGGTGGTGGGCGCCAACGTGGAGAACGCCAGCTACGGGTTGACCCTGTGCGCCGAGTGCTCGCTGGTCTCGGACCTGTGCCGGCGCGGCGGGGGTCGTCTGGTGGCGGTGGCGGTGGTGGCGGGCGACGGCGAGCCCCTCGCCCCCTGCGGACGCTGCCGTCAGGTGCTCTACGAGCACGGGGGGCCCGACCTCCTGCTCGACCAGGGCGAGGGCGCCGACCCCGTGACGCTCGCGGCCCTGCTGCCCCTGGCCTTCGGTCCTTCGGACCTGCCGACCCGGAGTACGCCGTGAGCCTCTCCGCCGTGGAGGTCATCGCGGCCAAGCGCGACGGCGGCACCCTCACCGACGAGGCCATCACCTGGGTCCTCGACGCCTACCTGCGCCAGGAGGTCGCCGAGGAGCAGATGTCGGCCCTGCTCATGGCCATCTTCTTCAACGGCCTCGACCCGCGTGAGTTGGCCACCTGGACCTCCACCATGATCGCCTCGGGCGAGCGGCTGGACCTCAGCGGACTGAGCCGCCCCACCGTCGATAAGCACTCGACCGGCGGGGTCGGCGACAAGATCTCCCTGATCCTCGCCCCCCTGGTCGCCGCCTGTGGCGCGGCCGTCCCCCAACTGAGCGGCCGGGGCCTCGGGCACACCGGCGGCACACTCGACAAGCTCGAGGCGATCCCGGGCTGGCGCGCCGCGCTCAGCAATGAGGAGGTCCGCGAGCAGCTCGAGCGGGTGGGGGCGGTGATCTGCGCCGCCGGGACCGGGCTGGCGCCGGTCGACCGGCGCCTCTACGCGCTGCGCGACGTGACCGCCACCGTCGAGTCGATCCCGCTGATCGCCTCGTCGATCATGTCGAAGAAGATCGCCGAGGGCACGGGCGCCCTCGTGCTCGACGTCAAGGTCGGACGGGGCGCCTTCATGAAGCGCCACGACCGGGCCCTCGCCTTGGCCGAGACGATGGTCGGGCTCGGTCGGGCCGCCGGGGTCGCGACCCGGGCCCAGCTGACGGCGATGGACGGACCCCTCGGGGTCGCCGCCGGCAACGGGCTCGAGGTGACCGAGTCGGTCGAGGTGCTGCGCGGGGGCGGACCGGCCGACGTGCGCGAGCTGACCCTCGCCCTGGCCCGCCACATGGTCGAGCTGGTGGGGCTCACGGTCGACCCGGCCGAACGCCTCGACGACGGGTCGGCCTACCAGGTCTACCGCGAGATGATCGCCGCCCAAGGGGGCGACCCCGACTACGAGGTCCCCCTGGCGCCCCACCGTGAGGAGGTCCTCGCCCCGCGCGAGGGCGTGGTGCTCGAGGTCGACGCGATGGCCGTCGGCATGGCCGCCTGGCGACTCGGGGCCGGTCGGGCGCGCAAGGAGGACCCCGTCAGCGCGCTGGCCGGAGTGCGCACCCTGGTGCGACCGGGCAGCCCCGTCGCCGCCGGCCAGCCCCTCTTCGAGATGCACGCCGAGGACCCCGCTCGTCTCAGCGACGGCCGCGCCTTCCTCGAGGGCGCGGTGCTCCTCGGCACCGAGGCCCCGGCGCCGGCGACGCTGCTCATGGAGGTTGTGGGCGCCTGACGGGGCTGCGGGGCCCTGGCTAGGGTGGGTTGATGCCGGCCCTCGACCTCGACACCATCCGCCGAGCCCCGAAGGTGCTCCTGCACGACCACCTCGACGGGGGGCTGCGCGCGGCCACCGTGGCCGAGATCGCCGCCGAGATCGGCTACCAGGGGCTGCCGAGCTCCGACCCCGAGGAGCTGGCACGCTGGTTCATCGCCGACGAGCCCGGCGGGGACCTCGTGCGCTACCTCGAGGGCTTCGTCCACACCACCGCGGTGATGCAGCGGGCCGAGCACCTCACCCGAGTCGCGGCCGAGTGCGCGCTCGACCTGGCGCGCGACGGCATCGTCTACGCCGAGGTCCGCTTCGCCCCCGAGCTGCACCGCGCCGAAGGGCTGACCTTGGAGCAGGTGGTCACCGCGGTCCTCGAGGGCTTCGCCCTCGGGTCGAAGGAGGCCGAGAGCGAGGGCCGCCCCATCACGGTGCGCGCCCTGCTGTCGGCGATGCGCCAAGCCCACCACAGTGACGACATCGCCCGCCTGGCGGTGGCCTTCCGCGACGAGGGGGTCTGCGGCTTCGACATCGCCGGTCCCGAGGACGGCTTCCCCCCGACGGAGCACCTGAGCGCTTTCCACCTGGTCAAGCGGGAGAACTTCCACATGACCATCCACGCCGGCGAGGCCTTCGGGCTGCCCTCGATCTGGGAGGCGGTGCAGTTCTGCGACGCGGAGCGGCTCGGTCACGGCGTGCGGATCATCGACGACGTCACCGGCAGCCCCGAGTCCCCTCGCCTTGGGCGCCTCGCCGCCTACGTGCGCGACCGGCGCATCCCCCTCGAGGTCTGCCCGACCTCCAACGTCCACACCGGGGCCGCCCCCTCGATCGCCGAGCACCCCATCGAGCGCCTGCGCGCGCTGCGCTTTCGGGTCACCGTCAACACCGACAACCGCCTGATGAGCGGCATCACCCTCTCCAGTGAGTTCCACGCCTGCGCCGAGGCCTTCTCCTGGACCCTCGAGGACATGCGCTGGCTGACCATCAACGCGGCCAAGAGCTCCTTCACCCCCTTCGACGAGCGCCTCGACCTGATCGAGCGGGTGATCAAGCCCGGCTACGCGAGGCTCGCCGAGGAGCTGTGAGCGAGGGGGCCTGCGACTACCTGGTCGTCGGCGCGGGGGCGGCGAGCCTCGCCTTTCTCGACGCGCTGATCTCGCGTAGCGACGCGCACGTGCTCGTCGTCGAGCGACGCGACGGGCCAGGGGGTCACTGGCGCCAGGCCTACCCCTTCGTCCGCCTGCACCAACCCTCGGCCTTCTACGGCGTCGAGTCGCTCCCCCTCGGTGGGGACCGCGTCGACCTCGAGGGCCCCAACGCCGGCCTCTACGAGCGGGCGACCGGCGCCGAGGTCCTCGCCCACCTCGAGGCAGCCGCCCGCGCCTTGAGCGCGACGGGTCGAGTCGAGTTCCTCTACCGCTGTGAGTACCGCGGCGACTTCGCCGGCATCCACACGGTGGCCGAGGCCGACGGCACCGAGAGTTCGGTGACGGTCCGCCGGCGCGTCGTCGACGCCCGCTACCTCGAAGGGGACATCCCGGCGACCCACCGACCGACCTTCGAGGTCGAGGCGGGATCGCCCCTGCTCACCCCCACCGCGCTAGCACAGGACCTGCCAGAGCGGGCCACCGTCCTCGGCGCCGGCAAGACGGCCATGGACACGCTCGTCTTCCTGCTCGAGTCCGGCGTCGCCCCCGACCGGCTCCGTTGGGTCCGCCCGCGTGACGCCTGGCTCTACGACCGACGCCACCACCAACCGCTCTCACTGGTGGGCGAGCAGCTGGAGTCCTACAGTCGCGCCCTGCAGTGCCTAGCCGAGGCCGACAGTCTCGCGGGCCTCTTCGGCGCCCTCGAGGACTGCGGCCACCTCCGTCGACTCGACGCCACCATCACCCCGACGATGTTCCACTGCGCCACGGTGAACGACCACGAGGTGGCCCTACTGACGAGCGTCACGGCGGTCATCGGTGGGCAGCGGGTGCGCCGACTCGAGCCGGGCCGGCTGACCCTCGAAGGCTCGACGCTCGCGCTGGCGCCTGACGAGGTGGTGATCGACGCGACCTCCTCGGGCCTCGCGCGCCGGCCCGCGCGGCCGATCTTCGAGGGGCCCCGCCTCACCCTCCAACAGGTCCGCACCTGCCAACCCACCTTCAACGCCGCCCTCGTCGCGGTGGTCGAGGCCGCCGACCTCGACGAGGAGACCGCCAACCGGCTCTGTCCCCCCAACAGCTACCCCGACCGTGACCTCGACTGGATCGAGGCCACCCTGATCAGCACCAGCGCGGAGGGCCGCTGGCTCCACCAGCCCGAGGTCGCGGCCTGGCTGACGACGAGCCGGCTCAACTCGACCAGGGCCGCCTTCAGCCGGGCCGACGACCCCCAGGTGGCCGCGGCCCTCGAACGCTTCAGCGCCGCCTCGCGCCCGGCGCGGGCGAACGGGCCGCGCCTGATCGCCTAGGCCAGGCGAGCGCTCAGGTCGGCGCGCAGCGCCTCGATGAGCTCAGTTCCTCGGCGACGCTGGCCCTCGAGGTCGCCCGGGCCCGGCGTCACCTCGAGGTAGCACTTGAGCTTGGGCTCGGTGCCCGACGGGCGCACGACGACCCGGCCACTCTCGCCCAGGTGCAGGTAGAGCCCGTCGGTCGGGGGCAGGCCCCGCCACCCCTGGGCGAGGTCGTCGACCGCGCTCACCGCCATCCCGCCCAGGAGCCGCGGCGGGCGGGCGCGCAGGTCGGCCATCCGCCGGCTGATCTCGGCGAGCCCGTCGGGCCCGTCGAGGCGGATCGACAGCTGGCCGCCGGCGTGGACCCCGAAGCGGGCCTCCAGCTCGTCGAGCCGCTGGGGGATCGAGGAGCCCCGCGCGGCCAGGGCCTCGGCCAACTGCAGCAGCGCGGCGGCCGCGGAGATCCCGTCCTTGTCGGCGACTTGCGGGTCGACGGCGTAGCCGAGGGCCTCCTCGTAGCCGAAGCGCAGGACCCCGGGACGCGCCGCCCGGGCGATCCACTTGAAGCCGGTGAGGGTCGTGTGGCAGGCCACGCCGGCCGCGGCGGCCATCGCGGACAGCATCGTCGAGGAGACCAGGGAGGTCGCCACCGCCTCGCCCGGGGCCCCTTCGTCCTCGAGCAGGGCGGCGCCGAGCAGCCAGCCGACCTCGTCGCCGCGCAGCACCCTCAGTGACCCCCCGTCGCGCACGGCCACCCCGAGACGGTCGGCGTCGGGGTCGTTGGCGAGCACCAGGTCGGCCCCCACCCGGTCGGCCAGGGCCAGGGCCAGGTCGAGCGCGCCGGGCTCTTCGGGGTTGGGGAAGGCGACGGTGGGAAAGGCGCCGTCGGGCTCGAACTGCTCGGCCACCACTTCCACCTGGCGGTGGCCGGCGCCGGCGAGGACCTCGAGGACCACCGCCCCGCCCACGCCGTGCAGCGGGGTGTAGACGGTTCTCAGGGTGCTCTTCGAGACGGCGAAGCGTCGCGAGACGTGCTCGCGGTAGCGCGCGAGCAGGGCCGGGCCGATGACCTGGTGGCCGGGGTCACCGCGCCGTCCCAGGTTCGCCTCGGCCGCGGCGGCCATGAGCCGCTCGACGACGCTGTCCACGGGGGGCACGATCTGGGCGCCGTCACCGCCGTAGAGCTTGTAGCCGTTGTCGGCGGGCGGGTTGTGGCTGGCCGTCACCATCACCCCCGCCGCCGCGCCCAACGCGGCGACGGCGTAGGGCACCATCGGGGTCGGGAGGGGACCGGGCATCTCGTGCACCGCGACCCCCGCGCCGAGCAGGGTCGCAACGACCTCGTCGTTGAAGCGTTCGGACCCGCGCCGCCCGTCTCGTCCCACCACGACGCCGGCGGCCAGGTCGGCCCCGGACTCCGCCAGCCAGCCGGCGACCCCCTGGGTCGCGCGGCGCACCGTGGAGCGGTTCATCCCGCCGGGGCCGGGTCGCTCGGGACCTCGCAGGCCGGCGGTGCCAAAGCGCAGGGGCGCGTCGAACAGCTCGGCGAGGGCCGCGTCGTCCCCCGCCTCGAGCAGGGAGACGACGCTACGGCGATCGTCGGGGTCGGGGTCCGCGGCGGCCCAGGCCGTCGCGCACTCGCGCCGGTCCGGGCTCACAGGGCCGGCACCAGGCGAGCGAGGAGCTCGCCCAGCGAGGCCGCCGCCTGCTGACCGGCGGCCAGCACCTCCTCGTGCTCGAGGGGGGCCGAGGTCACCCCGGCGGCGAAGTTGGTCACGAGCGAGAGCCCGAGGACCTCGGCGCCGAGGTGGCGCGCCGCGATCGCCTCGAGCACGGTCGACATCCCGACGAGGGAGGCGCCCATCCGGCGGGCCATCTCGACCTCGGCCGGGGTCTCGTAGTGCGGACCCCGAAAGCCCGCGTAGACGCCCTCGCCGAGCTCGGGGGCCAGCTCGTGGGCCCGGGCCCGCAGCCTCGCGCTGTAGAGGTCGGTCAGGTCAACGAACCGCGGGGCGTAGCCCTCGGGCGGTGCCTCCCCCTCCATGGGTGAGGCGCCCTGCAGGTTGAGGTGGTCGCGGATGGCCACCACGCTCCCGGGCGCCACGGCCGGGTCGATCCCCCCGCACCCGTTGGTCAGGATGACGGTGCGCGCGCCGGCCTCGACGAGGGTGCGCACGGGATGCACCACGGTGGCCACCGAGTGGCCCTCGTAGAGGTGGACGCGGCCCGAGAGCAGGGCCACCCGCCGCTCGCCGACCCGCAGCGAGAGGATCTGGCCGGCGTGGCCGGCGACGGTGGGCGCGGCGAAGCCCGGCAAACTCGAGGCCCGCACCACCCGCTCGGGCTCGCCGAGGGCGCCGGCGCCCTCCTTCCAGCCCGAGCCGAGCACCACCGCCAGGTCGAAGCGGTCGACGCCGGTGAGCGCGCGCAGCTCCTCGGCGGCGAAGCGGGCGGACTCGTAGGGGTTGGCCATCACTGGCCCACCGTGTGCCAGACGGTCGTCGTCTCGACGAAGGCCCGGATGCGAGAGAGCCCGTCGCCCGCGGCCCGCGGCCGGTAGACGCGCTTGATCGAGCCGGCGGCCCGCTCGGCCAGTGCCCCGGTCTCGGCGCCGGCGCCCGTGAGGTCGATCGCGTCGACCCCCTCGTGCTCGCACAGCACTGGGGCCAGCTCACCCGTCAGGCCGGGCAGCAGGTTGAGCACCCCGGCGGGCAGGTCACTTGTGGCCGTCATCTCGCCGAGTAGCAGGGCCGGGGTCGGGCGGGTCTCGGAGAGGATCGCCACGACGGCGTTCCCGCCCACCAGGGGCGCGGCCACCGCCTCACAGAATCCCTCGAAGGAGGAGTCCTGGGGGGCCAGGACCCCGACGACCCCGGTGGGCACCGGCAGGGAGAAGTTGAAGAAGGGCCCGGCGACCGGGTTGGCGCCACCGAAGACCTGGGTCAGCTTGTCGGCCCACCCGGCGTGCCACACCAGGCGGTCGATGGCCCGCGCGACGCTCTCTCGGGCCGCGGTCGGGTCGACGCCCTCGGCCCGGGCGACCTCCTCGGCCAGCTCGCCGGCGCGGCCCTCGGCCATCTCGGCCAGCCGGTAGAGCACCTGGGCGCGGTTGTAGGCGGTGGCGGCCCACCACTTCGCCTGAGCGGCCCGGGCGGCCACCACCGCCTCGCGCAGGTCCTTGCGCGAGGCCTGGGAGACGTTGGCGAGGAAGGCCCCGTCGGCCCCGTGGACCTCGTAGCTGCGCCCCGACTCCGAACGGGGGAAGGCCCCGTTGAGCAGGAGCTTGTAGGTCTTGCGCACGTCGAGGCGATCAGGCATCGAGGTAGGCCTCCAGTCCGTGGCGTCCGCCCTCGCGGCCGAAGCCCGACTCGCGCACACCGCCAAAGGGGCTCGCCGGGTCGAAGCGGTTGTAGGTGTTGGCCCACACCACCCCGGCGCGCAGGCGCTCAGCGACCCAGAGCGTCCGGCTCCCCTTCTCGCTCCACACGCCACAGGCCAGGCCGTAGGGCGTGTCGTTGGCCTTGGCGACGGCCTCCTCGGGGGTGCGGAAGGTGAGCACCGAGAGCACCGGGCCGAAGATCTCCTCGCGGGCGATGCGGTGGGTCTGGGCGACGTCGGAGAAGACGGTCGGCGCGAACCAGTAACCCCTTTCGGGCAGCGCGCAGGAGGAGGAGAAGCGAGAGGCTCCCTCGGCCTCGCCGGCGGCCACCAGCTCCTCGATGCGCGCGAGCTGGGCGGCGGAGTTGATCGCGCCCACGTCGGTGTTCTTGTCCAGCGGGTCGCCCACCCTCAGCTGCTCGACGCGTCGGTGCACCCGACGCAGCACCTCGTCGGCCACGGACTCTTGGACCAGCAGACGAGAGCCCGCGCAGCAGACGTGGCCCTGGTTGAAGAAGATCCCGTCGATGATGCCCTCGACGACCTCGTCGAGCGGGGCGTCCTCGAAGACGATGTTGGCGCCCTTGCCCCCGAGCTCGAGGGTGAGGCGCGTACCCCGCGCCGCGACGGCCTGCTGGATCCGCCGGCCGACCTCGGTCGATCCGGTGAAGGCGACCTTGTCGAGGCCCGGGTGGGCGACCAGGGCGGCCCCGGTCGCACCGTCGCCGGTGAGGATGTTGACGACCCCCTCGGGGAGCTCGGCCTGCTGGAGGATCTCGGCGAGCACCAGCGCCGACAGGGGCGTCGTCTCGGCGGGCTTGAGCACGCAGGTGTTGCCCGCGGCCAGCGCCGGCGCCAGCTTCCAGGCGGCCATGAGCAGCGGGAAGTTCCAGGGGATCACCTGGCCGGCCACCCCGAGTGGCGCCGGGTGGGGTCCCAGTCCGGCGTACTCGAGCTTGTCGGCCCAGCCGGCGTAGTAGAAGAAGTGGGCCGCCGCGAGCGGCACGTCGACGTCACGGCTCTCGCGGATGGGCTTGCCGTTGTCGAGGGTCTCGACGACCGCGAGCTCGCGGGCCCGCTCCTGGATCAGGCGGGCCACGCGGAAGAGGTACTTGGCCCGCTCGGTGCCCGGCATCGTCGACCACACCTCGTCGTAGGCCCGTCGGGCGCTGGCGACCGCCGCGTCCACGTCTCGCTCGTCGGCCTGGGCGACCGTGGCGAGCCCCTCCCCGGTCGAGGGGTCGAGAGTCGGGAACTGGACGTGGTCGCCCGGCTCGCTGAAGCGCCCGTCGATGAAGAGTCCGTAGCTCGGGCGAAGTCGCGCCAGGGCGCGCGACTCGGGCGCCGGATCGTAGGTGAGCCCGCCCAGGCGGGAGATCTCGTCGCTCATCAGTCCACGCTGTATCGGTCGGGCCGGACGTAGACGCCACGGCGTTGCTTGTCACGCTGCATCAGCAGGTCGTTGAGCAGTGAGGAGGCCCCGATGCGAAAGCGCGCGGGGTCGAGCCAGGCGGTCCCGGCGGTCTCGTTGACGAGCACCAGGTAACGCAGAGCGTCCTTGGTGGTGCGCACTCCCCCGGCCACCTTGACCCCGACCACCCGACCGGTGACCTCGGCGAAGTCGCGCACCGCCTCGAGCATCACCAGGGCCGTGGTCGGGGTGGCGTTGACCGCCACCTTGCCGGTCGAGGTCTTGATGAAGTCGGCGCCGCCGAGCATCGCCAGCCAGCTGGCCCGGCGCACGTTGTCGTAGGTCACGAGCTCGCCGGTCTCCAGGATGACCTTGAGGTGGGCCGGCCCGCAGGCCGCCTTGACCGCGACCACCTCCTCGAAGACCTGACCGAGCCGCCCCGACAGGAAGGCGCCACGGTCGATCACCATGTCGATCTCGTCCGCGCCCGCGGCGACCGCCTCGCCGACGTCGGCCAGCTTGATCGCCAGGGAGGCCCGCCCCGACGGGAAGGCCGTGGCCACCGAGGCGACCTTCACCGGACTGGCCCCGAGCGCCTCGCGGGCCTCGCCCACCAGGTCGGGATACACGCACACCGCGGCCACCGCCGGCGCCGAGGGGTCGGCCGGGTCGGGCTGGCGGGCCTTCGCGCACAACGAGCGCACCCGGCCCGGGGTGTCGGCACCCTCCAGGGTCGTCAGGTCCACGCAGCGCAGGGCCAGGTCGATCGCGGCGAGCTTGGTGGAGCGCTTGAGCGAGCGGGTCGCCAGCTTGGCCGCGCGGGCCTCGGCCCCGACGGCGTCGACCCCGGTCAGGCCGGCCAGCCAGGCCCGCAGCTGGGCCTCGGACCGCACCTCGGGGACCCGTCCCGGCCCGGTGATGGCCACCGTCGGGCCCGCCTCGGGGGCGCCAGCCAGGGGGGTCACGCTCACGGCCCTCCAGGCTACCCCCGCGCCCCGATGGGCTCCCGGGGCTAGGGCCGGTAGGCCGGTAGCTGGCCGGCGGCGCGCCGCTCGGCCAGGCTGGGGGCGGCGGCGTCCTTGGCCGACAGGACCGCCTCGCCGCTCAGGCGCCAGGGCACGGCGAGCTCGGGGTCGAAGGGATGGATCTCGAGCTCGGCACTGGGCGCGTAGGGACTCGACAGCAGGTAGCACAGGGCGGCCTGCTCGCTCGTGACGACGAAGCCGTGGCCGGCCCCCGCCGGCAGGAGCACGCCGCGGCCCTCGGCGGCCCGCAGCGTCACGACCTCGACGCGGCCGAAGGTCGGCGAGCCGACCCGCAGGTCCACCACGACGTCGTCGAGCTCGCCCATCGCGCAGGTCACCAGCTTGGCCTGGCCCTCGGGAGCGAGCGAGTAGTGCAGACCGCGCACCACGTCGCGCGCCGAGACCGACAGGTTGGCCTGGCGGGGTAGGAAGGCGCCGACGGGCTCGAGGTCGTCGAACTTGAACCACTCGCGGAAGAACCCGCGCTCGTCGCCCCACACCGGGCTCTCGACGACGTAGGCGCCCTCGATGGAGAGGGCCTCGGCCCTCACGCCACGTCCGCCTTGAGGGGTCGCCACCACGACTCGTTCTCGCGGTACCAGGCGACGGTGGCGGCCAGGCCCTCGGCGAAGTCGACCTGCGGGGAGTAACCGAGCTCCTCGCGGATCTTGGTCCAGTCGACGCTGTAACGCCGGTCGTGCCCGAGCCGGTCGGCCACCGCCTCGACCCGGGACAAGTCGGCGCCGCACAGGGCGAGCAGGCGCTCGGTCAGCTCCCGGTTGGTGAGCTCGGTGCCCCCGCCGATGTTGTAGACCTCGCCCGCGCGCCCGCGCATTGCTACCGCCAGGATCCCGCGGCAGTGGTCGTCGACGTGGAGCCAGTCGCGCACGTTGAGACCGTCGCCGTAGAGCGGGACGCTGCGACCGTCGACGAGGTTGGTGACGAAGAGGGGGATGACCTTCTCGGGGAACTGGCGGGGCCCGTAGTTGTTCGAGCAGCGGGTGACCCGCACGTCGAGCCCGTAGGTGCGGTGGTAGGCGAGGGCCGCCAGGTCCGAGCCGGCCTTGGAGGCCGAGTAAGGCGAGTTCGGCTCGAGGAGGTGGTCCTCGCGCCAGGATCCTTCGGCGATGGAGCCGTAGACCTCGTCGGTCGACACGTGGACGAACCGTGCCACCCCGGCCCGCCGGGCGCTCTCGAGGAGCTGCTGGGTGCCGAGGACGTTGGTCTCGAAGAAGGGCCGCGCGCCGGCGATGGACCGGTCCACGTGGCTCTCAGCCGCCAGGTGCAGGACCCAGTCGGCGCCGGCCAAGGCCGCATCGGTGGTCGCCGGGTCGGTGATCGAGCCGTGCACGAAGCGGGCCCGCGGATCGGCGAGGGCGGTCGCCATGTTCTCGCGACGCCCGGAGTAGGTGAGCGCGTCGAGCAGCACGACCTCGTCGGCCCCCACCTCCTCACTGGCGAGGAGCATCTCGGCCAGGCGCGAGCCGATGAACCCCGCGGCCCCGGTGATCACGACGCGCATGGTGGACCTCGGCTCCAAGAGAGGGCGAATACGGCCTTCCTATACTAAGGGGGTGAAGGGAATCATCCTGGCTGGAGGCGCTGGCACGCGCCTCGCCCCCCTCACCCGCGCGGTCTCCAAGCAGCTGCTGCCCATCTACGACAAGCCGATGGTCTACTACCCGCTCAGCACCTTGATGCTGGCTGGTCTGCGCGAGGTACTGCTGATCACCACCCCCCACGACCAGCCGGCCTTCCAGCGTCTGCTCGGCGACGGCAGCCAGCTGGGCATGCGACTGGAGTGGGTGATCCAGGAGAGCCCCGACGGCCTCGCCCAGGCCCTGATCCTCGGCGAGGAGTTCCTCGACGGCGACAAGTGCGCGCTGATCCTCGGCGACAACCTCTTCTACGGACCGGGCCTCGGCACCCACCTGAAGGAGAACACCCAGGTCGAGGGGGCCCTGATCTTCGCCTATCAGGTGAGCGACCCTCGCGCCTACGGCGTCGTCGAGTTCGACGAGGGCGGCCGGGTCCTGTCGATCGAAGAGAAGCCCGAGCAGCCCAAGAGCAACTACGTGGTGCCGGGCATCTACTTCTACGACGAGCACGCGCCGGCCCTCGCCAAGAGCCTCCAGCCCTCGGCGCGCGGCGAACTCGAGATCACCGCGCTCAACAACCTCTACCTCGAGCGCGGCGAGCTGCGCGTCGAGGTCCTCTCGCGCGCCACCACCTGGCTCGACACCGGCACCCACGAGTCGCTCTACGAAGCCGGCGGACTGATCCGGGCGATCCAGCACCGCACGGGACTGCGCATCGGCGACGTCGAGCAGATCGCCCGGGACCAGGGCTGGACCCACTAAGCCGGGCCTAGAGTGTCCCCACGACCGGAGGAGTGCCCATGACCATCGCCGTAACGCCACGCCGATCTCTCGCCGACCTGGTTCCCGCCTCGCTCGCGGCCGACGCCGCCCTGGTGGTGGGCGGCGCGGCCCTGGTGGGACTGCTGGCCCAGGTCTCGATCCCCCTCGGCTTCACCCCGGTGCCCCTCACCGGACAGACCCTCGGGGTCCTGCTCGTCGGCAGCGCCCTGGGCGCGCGGCGCGCGGTGGGGGCCATGGCTCTCTACGTGGTGGCCGGCCTGGCCGGTCTACCCTGGTTCGCCGACCACGCCCACGGCCTGCCCGCCGTGACCTTCGGGTACCTGCTCGGCTTCGTGCTCGCGGGCTTCGTGCTCGGCCGCCTGGCCGACCGTGGCCAGAGCCACTCGGTGGTGCGCGCGGCCGCGGCGATGCTGCTCGGAGAGGTGGCCTTCTACGCGCTCGGCGTGCCGTGGCTCAAGTTCGACCTGCACGTGAGCTGGGCGAGCGCGATCCATCTCGGCCTGACGCCCTTCCTCGGCACCGACCTCATCAAGGCGGGCCTGGCCGGGCTGGCCCTGCCGGGCGCCTGGCGCCTGGTGGAGCGGATCCAGCGCTAGGCGAGCCCGAGCGCCGCGACGAGCGGCGCGTGGAAGAGGCGCTTGTTGGCGGCCAACACCGTTGGGTCGAGGGCCGCCGCCAGCGCGGCCTGCTCGACGGCGCGGGCCAGCACCTCACCTTCGGGGGCCGTGGCCTCGACGATGCCGGCGGCCCGGGCCTCGGGCCCGCCGTAGCGCTGGGCGGTCAGCACCGCGTGCAGGGCGCTCGAGCGGGGCATTCGGTTCGTCAGCACGGCGAGGAACCGCTCGTCGAGGGCCATGCCGACCTGGGCCTCGTTCATGCACCAGTAGCCGCGGTCCTCGCGCATCACCCGGTAGTCGAAGGCCATGGAGAGGAGGGCTCCGGCGGCGAAGGTGTGGCCGTTGAGGGCCGCGACGCTGTAGAAGGGCGCGGTGGCCAGCCGGGCGATGAAGCCGAGCAGCCCCTCGAGGGTCTCGCTGAGCTCGGCGGGCGCGGCGAGGAAGCGCTCAAGGTCGAGCCCGTTGGAGAAGAACTTGCCCTGGCCGGTGAGCACGAGGGCCCGAGGCGCCTCGCGAGCCTCGACGGCGTCAAGCACGCCCGCCAGCTCGGCGAGTGAGTCGGGGTTCACCCGGTTCTCGCCGTCCTCCCAGGTGGCCACAGCCACCGGTCCTTCGAAGTCCAGACGGATGGCCATGGGGTCACTGTAGGCCGGGGCCTAGCGGATGCCCGTGACTCCCGAGAGGTCGAGGTACTGCGGCTCGATCGGCACGACGCGGAAGCTGACCTGGTAGCCGCCGTCGGCACCCTCGACGGTGCCGGTGTAGACGTAGACCGGCAGCATCATCGTGACGCCGTGGGACATCTCGAACAGCGCGTACTGCTCGACCTCACCGCTCAGGCGCACCGTGGTCGGCGCGGTCGTGGTCGTCGTGGGGGCCAGGGTCGTGGTGGGAGTCAGGGTCGTGGTGGGCGCGGACGAGCCGAGAGAGCCCGACGAGACGCCGGCCGAGGTGCCGGATTGCCCCGGCGCGGTCGTCGTCGTCGAACCCGCACCCGAGGTCGTCGACCCCGGGGCGGCGTCGGCCGCGGGGGCCGAGGTGGTCGACACCGGGCCCGAGGGCCGCGCGGTCGCGTAGACGCCGCCGGTGACGAAGCTGGTCGTGAGGGCGAGCTGGGCGTTGATCTCGCCCACGCCCTCGACCGGTGAGATCAAGGGGTAGTCACCGGCGCTGGTGAGCGTGAAGAGGACGCCGCTGGCGCTCTGCAGGGAGCCGTCGGCGCCGAAGGTGAAGCTGTCGGAGAAGTCGGTCGCCAGTCCGCCCACGAGCACCGGCAAGGTGACGGTGGTCCCGCCGTTGCCGTCGGGGGCCAGCTGGGCCGACCCGAAGCTGAGCGGTGAGATCGCGCTGGCCATCGACAGCGCGATGGCGCCCTCTTGGGTCTGCAGGGCCGTCGAGGCGACTGAGCTCGGCGGGGTCGACGAGGCGACGACCCCGCCCTGGTCCACGCCCCAGTTGTCGTAGCCGCTGGTGGTGGTGAGCCAGCCGGAGTAGGTTGGACCGGCCGCGGTGAAGGAGGCCCCGCCGTCACTGGTGGTGCCGGTCGGCAGCGAGACCCCCAGACCCTGGGCGACGGCGGCCAACGCGGCCACCGGGTCGCTGGGCGCGCGCAGGTCGTAGGTGGTCGCCGCCGAGCCCGCCGCGGAGAGGCTCGCCAGCCCGGTGAAGTAGTAGGTCGTCGGGGTGGGTGCGGCCGTCGCGGCGAAGGCCCCGCTGATCGCCTGGGAGTCCATCACCTTGGCGCCGTGCTGGGCGGCCAGGGCCAGGACCGGCAGGGCCCCGCCCACCGAGGAAAGAGCGGCGACCCCGACGCTGGTGAGGGCCGTCGTGGCGGCCAGGGCCGCCCCGACGCGCAGGCGCAGCCGCGACCACGTGGGGTCGCGCCGCGGCGGGCCGGTGCGCACCACGCGCGAGACCATCGCCGCGTACCCCTCGGGTCGATAGGACCCTGAGGGCACCGGGTCGGCCTGCGCCAGACGCTGGTCGATCGACTCCATTCCTTCCTCCACCGTTGTTCTGTCCCGGGCCGCGGTCCTCTTACTCCACGTCCACCCGGGCGAAATGTCGCCGGAAACGGTCCTCCGCCCGGCTGAGGCGCACCGCGGCCGCGTTGGGGGTGATCCCGTAGATCTCGGCGATCTCGCCCACCGTGCGGTTGTCCCAGGCCCGCAGCAACAACACGTCGCGGTCGTCCTCGCTCAGGGCCGCGAGCGCCGCGCGCACCCCCTCGTCGGCCACCACGACGTCCTCGGCGGTCGGGCTCGCCGACGGGGCCCGCACCTTGGACTCGAGGTCGCTGACCCGGCGCTGCTTGCGCAAGGCGTTGCGACGCACGTTGCGCGCGACCCCGATCATCCAGGGGATGGCCGCCTCGGCGGGGATGTCGTCGAGGCGGCGCCAGGCGATGATCAGCACCTCCTCGACGAGGTCGTCGAGGTCGGCGGTGCTCAAGGGATAGAGGCGGCGACGCAGGTAGGCGCCCACCACCGGGGTCGCCTCGTCCGCGAGCGCCCGAAAGCGCCGCTCCCTGCTCTGTGCCACGATGAGCCCCTGTCCGCGCGACGGCGCCTCTTACCCACTCTTCCACCACTCGGACGGCTCGCGGGGCGGGGCGATAGGTTGGGCCGATGAGCGACCCGCAGATCCCCGAGCCCGACGTCTCCGAGGAGCACCCCCTCTCGGAGAACTGGGTTTGGGTCGGCCCTCACCGCCCCGCGATCCCCCGCGTCCTCGTCGAGCACATGACGACCCACTGGGGTCCCCAGGCGGTCCCCTCCCCGGGCCACCCCATGGCCCCGATCACCGGCGCGCGACGCGACGCCCTGGCCGAGCGCCTGGACCGGCCCTACGTCGTCGCGACCGGCAACCCCAAGGTGCGCGCCAACGACACCGACTACCGCTTCCGCCCGGGCTCGGACTTCTTCTACCTCACCGGCAGCGTCGAGCCCGACGGGGTGCTCGTGGTCACCCCCGGACCCCAGGGCTCGCGCGCGACCCTCTACGTGGCCCCGCGGCGCGACCACCGCACCCACGAGTTCTTCACCGACGCCCGCTACGGCGAGCTGTGGGTGGGCGCGCGGCGCGGCCTCGAGGAGGCTGCCGCCCACTACGGCATCGAGACGGCGCCGCTCGACTACCTCGAGAAGGACCTCTCCTCCCTCGAGGGCGCCGCGGTGCTGCGCGGCTACGACCCGCGCGTCGACGCGGCGGTCGAGCCCAGCGAGGCCGACGAGGAGCTCGCGGCCGCGCTCGCCGAGATGCGCCTCGTGAAGGACGACTTCGAGGTGGCCCAGCTCCAGCTGGCCATCGCCCACACCATCAAGGGCTTCGAGGACGTGGTGGCCGCACTGCCCCACGCGCTGGGACGCGGCGAGCGGGTCGTCGAGGGCATCTTCAACCTGCGCGCCCGGGTCGAGGGCAACGACGTCGGCTACGGGACCATCGCGGCGAGCGGGGCCAACGCCACGGTGCTGCACTGGATGGAGAACGACGGCGCCCTGCGCGCGGGGGACCTGCTCCTGCTCGACGCGGGCGTCGAGGTCAACACCCTCTACACCGCCGACGTGACGAGGACCCTGCCGATCTCGGGCACCTACTCGCCTGCTCAGCGCCGCGTCTACGAGCTGGTGCTGGCCGCTCAGGAGGCCGCCCACGCCAAGGTCCGCCCCGGGGCCGACTTCCTCGACCCGCACCGCGCGGCGATGGAGGTGCTGGCCGACGGCCTGATCGACCTGGGCATCCTCGAGGGCCGGCGCGAGGAGGTCCTGCGCACCGACCGTCAGCTCTACCGTCGCTACACCCTGCACGGGGTCAGCCACATGCTCGGGCTGGACGTCCACGACTGCGCGGCGGCGCGCAATGAGCTCTACCTCGGGGAGCTGAAGGAGGGCTACGTCCTCACCATCGAGCCGGGCCTCTACTTCCAGCCCCACGACCTCACCGTGCCCGAGGAGTACCGAGGGATCGGGGTGCGCATCGAGGACGACGTGCTCGTCACCGCTGAGGGCGCGAGCAACCTCTCGGGCGCGCTGGCGCGCGAGAGCGAGGCCGTCGAGAGCTGGATGGAGAAGATCTGGGCCGAGCGCGGTCCGACCGACCTCGGCCTCTAGGCCCGCGAGGGGCCTAGAGGGACCTAGAGGGGCCAGGCGAGACGCCAGGGCTGACCGGGGGGCAGGTTCGCCCAGTGGGCCAGCACCTCGCGCACCTCGGCGATCGCCGCCTCGAGTCGGGCGTCGTCGATCTCGGCTAGTCGCGCCACCGCCCCCTCGTCACCGGCGCGCGCCACCCTCTCGCGCACCCCGGCCGCGGTGTCGGGCCCGTCGCCGAAGTGGTTGGTGATGGCGTTGGTGAGGACCTTGGCCCGCCGGTGTCCGTCCGAGAGCCACTCCTCGGTGCGCTTCGCGTCGGCCGCGCCCGACACGATCCGCCCGGCGCGTCGGCGCGCCGCGTGGCGGGCCTGGGAGGCGCGCGCCGCCCCCTCGTGGCGCCCCGCGGCCAGCTCGGCGAAGAGGCCGTCCTCGAGACCGAGCCGCGACTCGACGACCAGGTGGGGCAGGTCGTGGACGACGTGGAGCGCGACGCGGCGCGCAACACCGGCCTCGACGAGCATCGAGCGGTCCTCCTCGCCGGGGTGGGCGGCGCGCACGAGCACCAGCTCGACGCGGCCCGCGGGCCCCACGGCGTCGTCCGCGCTAGCGCAGGATCCGCAGCGGCAGGTCGCGCGGCCCGCGGATCTGACCGGCCGACCAGCGCACGCCGTCCGGGTCGGCCAGCTCGAAGCGGGGATAGCGCTTCAAGAACTCCTCGAGCGCCACGCGCAGCTCCATGCGAGCGAGGTTCGACCCCGCGCAGCGGTGGATCCCCAGGCCGAAGGCCAGGTGGCGGTTCTCGAGGCGGTCGATGATGAACTTGTCGGCGTCCTTGAAGGCCGCCGGATCACGGTTGGCCGCTGGGAAGCCCAGCAGGATCCAGTCGTACTCCTTCAGCGGGCAGCCCAGGTACTCCATGTCGTGCTTGACCAGTCGGGCCATCGAGACCGGGGCGTAGAAGCGCAGGAACTCCTCGATGGCGATCGGCATCAGGTCCGGCTCGGCCACCAAGCGCGCGAGGTCGCTCGGGTTGGTCGCCAGGTGCCACAGCGAGGAGCCGATCGCCGACCAGGTCGTGTCGATGCCGGCGAGCAGCACGAGGATGACCGTGCCGAAGATGTGCTCGGGCGCCAGCTTCTGGCCGGCCACCTCGACGTTGATGAGGTAGGTCGTCAGGTCGTCGCGGGGGTTGGCGATGTGGTCCTCGATCTGGGCCGTGATGTAGGCCTCGATGGGGGCGAACTCCTCCATGCGCTCCTCGATGGGGTGGTTGACCCCCTCGAGCACGACGTGGACGAACTCGCGGAAGAGCTCCTCATCCTCCTCGGGGAAGCCCAGCATCTGGCGGATCACGTAGACCGGGATGAACTGGGAGTAGTCCTTGGAGCCGTTGACGAACTCCTGGCCCTCGACGGCGTCGAGCAGGCGGTTGCACAGCGTGCGCACCACCTCCTCGAGCGCGTTCACCTGTCCCGGAGCCAGCGCCGGCAGCAGCAGGCGCCGGGCGATCTGGTGGAAGGGCGGGTCCGAGGTGATCGGCGGGGCGACGCCGATCGGCGAGGGCGGCGCCTCCTCCTGAGGACGGCCGTTGCCGATCACCACGGTGCGGCTGGTGAAGTTCTCGGTGTCGTGGGCGATCTGGCTCACGCCGGCGTGGGTCGAGGGGAACCATCCCCCGCCGTAGCGATCGGTGTGGGCGACCGGGCAGCGCTGGCGCAGGTCCTCCCAGATCGGATAGGGATCGGCGACCCACTGGGGGTCGGTGTGGTCCCAGTCGGTAGCGAAGTCCAACACCGGGGGTGGGGTCTCGTCCATGATCACTCCTCGATCGAGATCGCGTGCTCGGGGCAGTTGGCCTGGGCCAGTTGGGCCAGCTCGCGCTGGGCGTCGTCGAGATCTCCCTCGACCTTCACGTAGCCGTTGCCCAGCTCGTCGAACCCGAACAGGTCCGGTGCGAGCGTGAAACAGCGACCGTGGCCCTGACAGCGCTCCGCGTCGATGCGAACCTTCACGACCCCTCCTTCGTGCAGTTGAGCGCACCTTACTACTGGGTAATCCACCCCAGGTCACCGCTCCAGCCGGTCGCGTGGGCGAGGAAGACGGCCGCGCGGCGGGCCGCCTCGTCGGCGGCCTCGGACCGCCCCACCTGGAGCGCGAAGTCGTGGAACTGTCCCGCCACGAGCAGGCTCTCCACCCCGGGGCGGGCGCTGAGGGCCCCGGCGTCGGGGGCGAGCAGGTCCTCGTCGGTCCCCACGACCAGGGTGGCCGGCAGGTCGGGCAGGTCCTTTAGTGGCGAGACCACCGGATCGTCGGCGGCGAGACCGGTCGCCCGCGCGCAGGCCGCGAGCCACCCGGCACTCAGCAGGTGATCCGGTCCGCCGCCGACCCCCGTCGCCAGGTCGAGCCAGGGCGACACCAGCACCAGGGCCCGCGGCGCTGGTGCCACGCGCAGCGCCGCGACGAGGGCTCCCGCCCCCGCCGAGTCCCCGACCGCGGCCACCTCGCCGCGCTCGCTGAGCTCGCGCAGGACGGCGGCGACGTCGTCACGCTGGGCCGGAGCCGGGTGCTCGGGCGCGAGGCGATAGTCGACCCCCACCCAGGTCGCCCTGAGACGGGTGGCCAACTCGGCCCCGAGGGCCCGGCCCATCGCCGGCGCGCCGAGGCAGTATCCCCCGCCGTGGGCGTAGAGCAGGTAGCGCCCCTCTTCGACGCGCTGGGGGCTCAGCACCTCCACCGCGACCTCGCCCCAGCGCTCCTCGGTGAGGGTGACCCCCCGCGGGACGGGCCCGGCCATGGTCGCGGCCCGCAGGCGGGTACGCCCGGCCGCGAAGGGCACACGCTCGGAGAAGACCAGCCGGCGCAGCGCCGCCAACGCGGCTCGCTCGACCGAGCCCACGGGGCGCGCCCCGGCGCCGCTCACGGGGCCTCGATCTCCTCGCGGCTGATGCCGAGGAAGTAGAGGACCGCGTCGAGGTAGGGGACCGAGAGCGCGGCGTCGGCGTGCTCGCGCACCACCGGCTTCGCGTTGAAGGCGATGCCCAGTCCGGCAGCGGCCAACATGTCGATGTCGTTGGCCCCGTCGCCCACCGCCACGGTCTGGGCCAGCGGCACTCCGACGTCCTGGGCGAAGGCCCTTAGGGCCGCCGCCTTGCCGGCTCGGTCGAGGACCTCGCCGACGAGGCGTCCGGTGAGGCGCCCGTCGACCACCTCGAGGTGGTTGGCCGCGTAGAGGGTCACGCCGAGGTCCTCGAGCAGCGGGGCCAGGACCTCGACGAAGCCCCCCGACACCACGGCCGGCACGTAGCCGAGCCGGGCGAGGGTCGCGAGCAGGGTCCGCGCGCCCGGGGTGAGGCGCAGGCGGGCGCGCACCTGGGCCAGGGTCGACTCCTCCAGCCCGGCGAGCAGCGCCACCCGACGGCGCAGCGACTCGGCGAAGTCGATCTCGCCCGCCATCGCCGCGGCGGTGATGGCCGCGACCTCTTCGTCGCAACCGCACTCCTCGGCGAGCAGGTCGATCACCTCGTCGCGCAGGAGGGTCGAATCGGCGTCCATCACGACCAGGTGCTTGGCCCGCCGGTGGAGCCCGGCGCGCTGAACGGCGAGGTCCAGGCCCACGTCACGGGCCCGCGCGGTGAGATCGCGGCGCAGCGCCTCGTGGTCCCGTCCGCGCACGACCAACTCGTAGCAGTCCACCGGGTAGGTGGCCAGGTGGACGATGCGCTCGCAGGTCGCGTGGTGCGCGGCGATCGTCGCGAAGACCGCGTGCAGCTGGGAGGCGACCACCCGGGGCGCGATCAGGGTCACGAGCAGGCGTCGGCCGTCACCCTCCTCGCTCGGCACGACCGCCTCGACGCTGGCCGTGATCCCGCGCTCGGCGATGGCCCGCTCGGCGAGGGCCGCCTCCACCGCCGCGGCGTCCAGGCTGTCGGGCCCGGTCACCTCGGCGCAGAGCACCAGGTAGCCGCGGATGGTGATCTGGCCGACGTCGCTCAGGGTCGCGCCCGAGCGTTCGAGCGACTCGAGAGCGGCCCAGAGCTCAGCGCCCACCCCCACCCGGTCCGGACCGCTCACGGTCACGAGGAAGGAGGCCGTCATGGCCGCCAGAGTAGAGGACGACCTAGGCGCCTTCGGCGCGCAGCTCGGCGACGTGGGCAACGTGAGGGTCGGTGCGGGCGTCGAAGCGCCAGAGGGCTCGCAGCCCCGCGCCCGCGCCGGCCACCGCCCCGGCGCAGACTCCCCCGCCCCAGGCGAAGGAGGCCCGAAGCCCCAGCCAGGTCGCGGTGACTCCGGCGCGGAACTGGCCGGCCGTCGGGCCGATCGAGTAGCTGAGCAGCTCGACCCCGGCCATGCGACCGCGCAGCGCCGGGTCGATCGACTCGTTCCACATCGTCTGGCGGAAAATCCCGCTCACCGCGTCGGCGGCCCCCGCCAGGGCCAGCCCGGCGAGCGCCCCCAGCAGTCCCGGGGCCACTCCGACAATCGCCACCCCGATCCCCCAGACGGTGGCCGCGAGCACCACGGCGACCCCGTAACGGTGGACCCGATGGGTCCAGCCCGAGGTGAGCGTCGCCACCAACGCCCCGACGGGCAACCCCAGGTAAAGCAGGGAGAGGGCGTAGTGCTCGGAGAAGCGCGCCGCGAGGAAGGGCAGCATCATCACCGGGTAGGCCAGGACCATCGCCAGCAGATCGATCACGTAGGTCCCCAGCACGTCGGGGCGGGTGCGCACGTAGGCGAGGCCCTGGGCGAAGTGGACGCGCTCGGCGCCGGCGCGGCGCGCCGGGGCCGGACGCAGTGTGAGGAACAGGGCCATCGAGAGGACGAAGGTCGCCAGGTTGACGAGGTAGCCGGCCGCCGGACCGACTGCCACGACGACCAGGCCGCCGAAGGCCGGACCGGCGATGGCCGCCGTCGTCGAGCGGACCTGGGACAGGGCCGAGGCGGCCCGTTGGAGCTCGTGGTCGACGAGGCTCTGGTTCAGCGCCGTGACGCTCGGCTGCTGGAGTGCGCCCCCGCCCACCACGAGCGCGTCGCCGAGGAAGACCAGCGCGGTCGAGGGGTGGCCCAGCAGCGCGTTGAGGAAGAGGCCCAGGGTGGCCAGCATCTTGGCCAGCTCGGTCGCCAGGATCACCTTGCGCCGGTCGAGACGGTCGGCCAACACCCCGCCGTAGAGGCCGCACAGCACGATCGGCACCAGCTCGCTGAGTCCCACCGCCCCGACGATGAGAGTCGAGTGGGTGAGTAGGCGAAGCTGGAAGGGGACGGTGACGAAGGTCGCCTGGTCCCCGAGGAAGGCGATGAACCCCCCGAGGTAGAGCCGCCGGTACTGCGCCGAGCGGCGCAGGGGCGAGAGGTCGACGCCGATCCCCCTCACGCCGGTGGACCGGAGTGCCAGGCCCCGTCGCGGTAGTGGCGCAGCACCCGAGCGGGCACGCCGCCCAGCACGACGTGGCCAGGGAAGGTCCCGCGCACCACGGCGCCGGCGGCGACCACGGTGTGGGGTCCGAGCTCGGTGCCCGGGAGGATCACCACGTTGGCCCCGAGCCAGCTGCCCGCGCCGATCCTCACCGCCGCCTCGGTGGGTGGCTGCCAGCCGATCGGCTCGTCGGGGTCCTCGTAGCCGTGGTTCTGGTCGGTGATGTAGACGTAGGGTCCGGTCTGGATCTCGTCACCGAGCTCGATGCGCCAGTGCCCGACCAGGTGGCTGCCGCGACCGATGACGCAGCGACGCCCGATGATCACCACCGGGTCGCTCAGCATCTCCTGGTCCGGCCCGATCCCCGCCGTCAGACAGACGTTGGGGCCGATGAGGGCGCCCTCGCCGATCGAGAGGTAGCGCTCGTTGTAGATGACCCCTTGGGGGGCCATCAGCGCGGCCCCCGCGCCGAAGTGGTGGAAGCTCCGGGCGTAGGGGTCGTCGGGCCCGACGGTGGCGACCTCGTTCAGGTAGGCCCGCCCAGCCCGCACCCGTGCGCCGAGCCATCGACGAAGCCACAGGCGCGCGCTCACCGGGGCCACGCTAGCCCCCACCCCCTCGCTGGCTAGCCTTCGGCCATGGCGCACGACGTCGTCATCGTCGGCTCGGGCTTCGGGGGCCTCGCGGCCGCCCGCTCCCTGCGACGCGCCGGGGTGAGCGACCTCGTCGTGCTCGAACGAGCGGGAGAGCTCGGTGGCACGTGGCGCGACAACCGCTACCCGGGCTGTCGCTGCGACGTCGGATCGAATCTTTACTCCTTCTCCTTCGCCCCGAACCCCGATTGGAGCAACTCCTACTCGACCCAACCGGAGATCTGGCGCTACCTCAAGGAGGTCGCCGAGGAGGAGGGGCTCGCCCCGCTGATCCGCTACCACCACGAGGTGCGGCGCGCCGACTACGACGCCACCCGTGGCGAGTGGCGCCTCGACACCTCCCAAGGGCCAGTCAGTGCGCGCGCCCTGGTGCTCGCGACCGGGGGACTGGCCGAACCGAAGCTGCCCGACATCCCCGGGCTGTCGAGCTTCGCCGGGCCGGTGGTGCACACCGCGGACTGGCCCGAGGACCTCGACCTCACCGGCCGGCGGGTCGGGGTCATCGGCACCGGGGCCAGCGCCATCCAGGTCGTGCCCCAGATCGCTCCCGTCGTCGCGCACCTCGACCTCTTCCAGCGCACTCCCTCGTGGGTGCTACCCCACCCCGGTCATCCGACGAAGCCCTCCACCCGCCGGCTGTACCGGCTGCTGCCCCCACTCCAGCGCCTCGCGCGCTGGCTGCACTACTGGCAGCGCGAGGCCCTAGTCCTCGGCTTCGTGAAGGACCCCTCGCGCATGGAGCGAGGCGAGCGCCAGGCCCGCGCCTTCCTCGCGGCCACCGTCGCCGACCCCGCGACCCGCGAGGCCCTGACCCCGCACTATCGCATGGGGTGCAAGCGGGTCCTGCTCTCCAACGACTTCTACCCCGCCCTGTCACGCGACACCGTCGAGTTGGTCACCTCGCCGATCGAGCGCGTCGAGCCTGCGGGCGTGCGCACGGATGACGGGGAGCTGCACGAGCTCGACGTCCTCGTCTGTGCGACCGGCTTCCACGTCACCGACAATCCGATGGCCGCCCTGGTGCACGGTCGCGACGGGCGCACGCTCGCCGAGGCCCTGTCCGGGACCCTGCCCTCCTACCTCGGCACGAGCTTCCCGGGGATGCCGAACCTGGTGATGCTGATGGGCCCCAACACCGTCCTCGGCCACTCCTCGGTCGTGTTCATGATGGAGGCCCAGCTGCGCTACGGGACCGAGCTGATCACGCGGGCTCTGGCCACGGGTTCACGCCTCGAGCCGACACCCGTCGCCGCCCAACGCTGGACCGACGCCGTGCGCGCCAAGCTCCCCTCGACGGTCTGGGGCAGCGGATGCGCCAGCTGGTACCTCACCAGTGCCGGAGTCAACACGACGATCTGGCCCGACTTCACCTACCGCTTCCGGCGTGCGACCCGCCACTACCGACCGAGTGACCATCTCGGCGACAACTCCGGCTCCGCGCCGTGGCTCAGCCTCGCCCGTCGCGTGCTGAACCCGGTCTCGACAAGTGCGACGCGGG
Source organism: uncultured Ferrimicrobium sp. (assembly GCA_964449735.1). Lineage (GTDB taxonomy): Bacteria > Actinomycetota > Acidimicrobiia > Acidimicrobiales > RAAP-2 > RAAP-2. The sequence continues at coordinate 14,842 of CAYUZO010000007.1, read as the reverse complement.
CCTGGACCCAGTCGCCGGCCTTCCGCTCGGCACGCCGGCGAGGGTGGCGCTGGCTGACCGAGATGCCCGGCTCGCGACGGGCGACCGAACCGCCTAGTCCAGGCTGATCGGCGCGTCGGGGTCGATCTCGCTGGCGAGCTCCTCCTCGACTTCGCTGGCTCCTAGGTGCTCACGGACCCGAGAGTCCAACTCGGCCATCAGCTGGGGGTTCTCACGGAGGAAGGTCTTGACGTTCTCACGACCCTGCCCGAGCTGCTCACCCTCGTAGGTGAACCAGGCGCCGGCCTTCTTCACCAGGCCGAGCTCCACCGCGACGTCGAGCACTGAGCCCTCGCGGCTGATGCCCTGGCCGTACATGATGTCGAACTCGGCCTGCTTGAAGGGGGCCGCGCACTTGTTCTTCACGACCTTGACCCGCGTGCGGTTGCCCACCACCTCGGTGCCGTCCTTGATCGACTCGATGCGCCGGATGTCCATGCGCACCGAGGAGTAGAACTTGAGGGCCCGTCCGCCCGGGGTGACTTCGGGCGAGCCGTAGATGACGCCGACCTTCTCGCGCAGCTGGTTGATGAAGACCGCGACGGTGTTGGACTTGGAGAGCCCGCCGGTCAGCTTGCGCAGGGCCTGGCTCATCAGTCGGGCCTGGAGTCCGACGTGGGTGTCGCCCATGTCGCCCTCGATCTCGGCCCGTGGGGTCAACGCGGCGACCGAGTCGACGACGATGACGTCGAGGGCGCCCGAGCGGATCAGCATGTCGGCGATCTCGAGCGCCTGCTCCCCGGTGTCGGGCTGGGAGATGAGCAGGTCGTCGACGTTGACGCCGATGGCCCGGGCGTAGACCGGGTCCATGGCGTGCTCGGCGTCGATGTAGGCGCAGACCCCGCCGTTGCGCTGGGCCTCGGCGACGATGTGCATGGCCAGGGTGGACTTGCCCGAGGACTCGGGACCGTAGAGCTCGACGACGCGCCCGCGCGGCACCCCACCGATGCCCAGGGCGAGGTCGAGGGCCAAGGCGCCCGTGGGGATCGACTCGATGGCCATGTGCTGGCTCTCGCCCATGCGCATGATCGAGCCCTTGCCGAACTGCTTCTCGATCTGGCTCAGGGCCGCGTCCAGGGCCTTCGCGCGGTCATCGGTTGCCATCGGTTGCTCCTTGCTCCTCGTCACGAACGGGACCCTAGGGCCCGGTGGTGACATCGGTCGGTCTCCGCCTGGGAGCACTGTAGTACGAACAGGTGTTCGTATCCAGGATTCTCAGTCGACGAGTGCCTGGTAGGTCAAGGTCGTCAGCTCGCGGTGCAGGGGGTAGGTGCCGGTGGGCAGCAGCTGGGTGTAAAAGGCGACCACGAGGTCCTCGAAGGGGTCAATGCGGAAGAGTGTCGAGGCCGCTCCGCCCCAGCCGTAGGTGCCCTCGGTGGCCAGCGACTGGGTGGCCACCTGGTCGATGACAATCGAGAAGCCCAGGCCGAATCCGATCCCGGCGTACTCGCCCTCGACGTAGGAGTCCACGGCCGCCGCGGTGAGGTCCGCGCCCCCGGGCAGGTGATTCGAGGTCATCAGCTCGAGGGTCCGCGGCGAGAGCAGGCGCACTCCCTCGAGCTCCCCTCCGCGCAGCAGCATCGTCATGAAGCGCTGGTAGTCCCCCGCGCTCGCAATCAACCCGCCGCCACCGTCCAGACCGGCCGGGAAGCGCGTGGCCCGGCGAGCCAGGTCCTCGAAGGGGTGGGCCTGGCGGTCGAAGGGCACGTAGAGCTGGGCCAGGCGCTCGACCTTCTCCGGTGCCGCGTACCAGTCCGTGTCGTGCATGCCCAAGGGATCGAGGACCCGCTCGCGAAGGAACCGGTCGAAGCTCATCCCCGAGACCAGCTCGACGATCCGCCCGAGCACCGTCGTCGCCTCGGAGTAGTTGAAATGGGACCCGGGCTGGAAGAGCAGGGGCATCGAAGTGAAGGCCTCGACGGCCCCGGCGAGGTCGGTGCCCTTGGGCCAACCGAAGTCGAAGCCCCGGTTGCGGTACATCTCGTCGACCGGGTGGCGGCGCTGGAAGTCGTAGGTCAACCCGGCCGTGTGGCTGAGTAGGTGGTGGATGCGCACCGGCTCGGTGGCGGGAACCGTGCGCGGCGCCTGGGCCGTGCCCCCCACGTAGACCCGGGGCTCGCGCAGCCCCTCGATCCACCGGCCGGCCGGATCGTTGAGGTCGAGCAGGCCCTGCTCGTAGAGCATCATCACGGCGACCGTCGTGACCGGCTTGGTCATCGAGTAGATGCGCCAGAGGGTGTCGTCGGCGACCGGAACCCCCTTCTCGCGGTCGGCGTGGCCGGCGCGCGCGACGTAGGCGAGCTCGCCGCCGCGCGCGACCGTGAGCAGCCAGCCGGCCAGCCGGCCGTCGTCGACGTAGCGCGTGAAGTGCTCACCGAGTCGCGCGAGACGCACCGGGTCGAAGCCGAGCTCGTCGGGATCACGTCGCAGCTCCAGGTCGGACATGTCAGCCTCCTCTGGCGGGAGGCTACCGCCGGACGCGCTCGTCGAGTGCCCGGCGCAGCGCGTCGAGCGCACTGATCGCGCTGTAGGCGCGCACTCGGGGCCGGTCCCCGGGCAGGCGAAGCGCGACCGAGCGGGCGAGACCGTCGAGGGAGAGCCCGACGAAGACCGTTCCTGGCGCCTGGCCCTCCTGCTCGTCGGGGCCGGCCACCCCGGTGACGGCGAGACCGACGTCGGCGCCCAGCCGCGCGGCGACGCCGGTGGCCATGGCCTCGGCGGCCGGCGCCGAGACCACCGGCCCCTCGGGCACACCGAGCAGGTCGAACTTGACCCGGCTCGCGTAGCTGACGACCCCGCCGACGAACCAGTCGGAGGCCCCCGCCACGTTCACCAGGCGACTGGCGATGAGGCCGCCGGTGAGCGACTCGGCGACCGCCAGGGTCAGTCCGGCGTCGCGCAGGCGCTCCGCCACGACGTCCTCCATCGTCTGCTCGTCGACGCCAAAGAGGATGTCGCCCAGCCTCTCGGCGAGCAGGGCCCTGACGACCCCATCCTCCTCGTCCAGCAGCGACGCGGCGTGCGCCGCGTCGTCGCCGCGCACCGTGATGCGCACCTTGATGCCCTCGATCCCCGAGGCGAGGAAGGCGATGGTGCGACGCGGGTCGCCCTCGAGCTCACTGAAGCGCGCGGCCAGGGCCTCGGCGAGGGCCGACTCGCTCGCCCCCCACGTGCGCAGCACCCGGCTGGCGATCACCGCGGTGCGACCCGCGGCGCGCTCACGGGCCACGAGGTCGGGCAGGATCGCCCGGGTGAACATCTCACTCATCTCGTAGGGCACGCCGGGCACGGCGTAGATCACCTGGTCACCGAGGGGGCAGATGAGCCCGGGTGCGGTGCCGCGGACCTGCTCGATGACCGTGGCGCCCCGGGGCACCTCGGCCTGGAGGAGGTTGTTGGTGGGCATCTCGCGCCCCCGGGCCCGGAACATCTCGGCGATCCGGGACACCAGGTCTTCGTGGCGCTCAAGTTCGACGCCCATCACCTCGGCCAGCGCCGCCCGCGTGATGTCGTCCTGGGTTGGCCCGAGCCCGCCGCAGACGATCAAGGCGTCGCTGCGCGAGAGCGCCACCCTCATCGCGGCGACGATGCGCTCGTGGTTGTCGCCGACGTGCTGGTGGAAGTGGGAGGAGATCCCGTGGGCCGCGAGCTGCTCGCCGAGCCACTGGGAGTTGGTGTCGGCAATCTGACCGAGCAGGAGCTCGGTGCCCACGGCGAGGACCTCAACGCGCACGGTGTGCCCGTCGGCCCTGCTCGTAGTACTGCCAGCCGGTGTAGAGCGTCATCGCCACGGCCAGCCAGATCGTGATCTCGCCAAGCCAGAGGTGGTGCGCGAAGATCGGCACCACCGAGAAGGCGATCGCCCAGTCCTGGACGAAGGTCTTCCACTTGGCCAGGCGGCTCGCGGGCACGGAGACCCCGCGGCGGGCCATCCGCGAGCGGAACAGGCTCATCCACGCCTCGCGCGCGCTGATGAGGATGGCCGGGATCAAGAAGGCGTGCAGGCCACTGGGGCGCGCGAGCACCAGCGCGTAGAGCGAGCCCAGGACGATGACCTTGTCGGCCAGTGGGTCGAGGAAGGCCCCCGAGGTGGTCGTCCCGTGGCGGCGTGCAACGATGCCGTCGAAGTAGTCCGAGGCGGCGGCGAGGAAGCCCACCAGGGTGGTCCACCAGGAGATGCGGTGGAAGAGGATCATGTAGATGAACAGCGGTGCGACCAGGATCCGGAAGGCGGTCATCAGGTTCGCCGGGGTCAACAGCGCCGTCGGCCCGTAGGTCGGGGCGCTCACCGCACCACCGCCTCGACGTCGGTCCCGTGACTGGCCACGATCTCGCCCTCCACCATCGCCCCGACGCTCAGCCTAGGGTCGACCCTCACGACCCCGTCGATCTCGGGACACTCGGCGACCGAGCGGGCGACCCCCGGCTCGTCGACGAGCAGTCGCTGCACGGTGCCCACGAGGCGGTCCCGGCGACGGGCGGTGATGGCGTCTTGGATCTCGGAGACCTCGCGCAGACGCTCGAGGGCGAGCGCGGGGTCGACGACACCATCGAGGGAGGCGGCCCGGGTCCCCTCCTCGGGCGAGAAGGTGAAGAAGCCCGCCCAGTCCAGCTGGGCGGCCTCGAGGAACTCGACCAGCCGGCGCTGGTCCTCCTCGGTCTCGCCGGGGTAGCCGAGGATGAAGGAGGAGCGGAAGGTCGCCGTCGGCTCGAGGGCGCGGATCGCGTCGATGCGCTCGAGGAAGCGCTCGGCGTCGCCCCAGCGTCGCATCGCGCGCAGGAGAGGCCGACTGGCGTGCTGGAGGGAGAGGTCGAAGTAGGGGACCCCGGTCGCGAGGATGGCCTCGATCAGCGCCGGGGTGAGTCCCGAGGGGTAGAGGTAGAGCAGGCGCACCCGCTCGACCCGCTCGGCCACCCGTCCGACCAGGCCCACCAGGGGCTGGACCGCGCCGTCGTCGAGGGCCTCCACCGGCCCGGACTGACCACCCCGACGCCGGTCGTGCCCCCAGCTGGCGAGGTCCTGGGCGATGAGGATGACCTCCTTGACGCCGCCGAGGGCGAGGGAGTCGACCTCGGCGAGGATCTCGGCGGTGGACCGGGACTGCTGGTCACCGCGGAAGCTCGGGATCGCGCAGAACCCGCAGCGCCGGTCGCAGCCCTCGGCGACCTTGACGTAGGCCCACGGCCGCGCGGCCGCCGGCCGGGGCAGGTTCAGCAGGTCGAAGTCGCTGGTGCGCCGGCGCAGGCTCACGGGCGTGGCTTCGACGAGGAGACTCTGGCCGAAGCCCGCCACGAGGTCCACCTCGGGCAGGGCCTCGCTCAGCTCGTCGCCGTAGCGCTCGGCCATGCACCCGGTGACGACCAGTCGGGCGGTGCCACGGCGTCGCTCGGCGAGGTCGAGGACCGTCTCGATCGACTCCTCGCGGGCCGCCTCGATGAAGGCGCAGGTGTTCGCGACGACCAGGTCGGCGACCTCGGGGGAGTCGGCAGGTCCGTAGCCCTGGGCGGCCAGCCAGCCGGCCAGCTTGTCCGAGTCGACGTGGTTCTTCGGGCAGCCCAAGGTCTCGATCCAGTACCGCACCGCGTCTCCTCACGTGACGACACCGAGCGCTGGGCGCTCGGTGTCGCTGGCGGAGAGGGAGGGATTTGAACCCTCGGGCCCGCGTTAACGAGCCGCATTCTTAGCAGGAATGTGGTTTAAGCCTGACTCACCCACCTCTCCAGCGGAGTCATTTTAGTCGGCCCGGCGACCCACCACCAGGCCCGAGCGATTCGTGAGCGGAGCGTTACACTTCCTACGCACACGACCTGGGGGACTCCATGCGCCTGCTCCGACCCGCTCTCGCCACCGCCCTCGGCGCGGCCCTGCTCTCCGGCTTCGCCTCCGGGGCCGTACCGGCCTCGGCCGCCAGTCCCTCGCTGGCCAGCTGCCAGGCCACGATCGCGGCCAAGGCCCATCAGAAGGGCTACCTGACGGTCGCCACCGACTCGCCGGCCTACTCGCCGTGGTTCATCTCCAACAAGCCGAGCAACGGCAAGGGCTACGAGTCGGCCGTCGTCTACGCGCTCGCGAAGGTCCTCGGAGTCGCCTCGAGCAAGGTCAAGTGGGTGGTGGAGCCCTTCGACGCCAGCTACGCGCCCGGGCCCAAAGCCTTCGACTTCGACATCAACGAGATCTCCTACACCGCCCAGCGGGCGAAGGCCGTCTCCTTCTCGGTCAGCTACTACGACGTCCAGCAGTCAATCGTCGCGCTGAAGACCAACAAGATCGTCAAGGCCCACAGCCCGGCTCAGCTGAAGAGCTACCAGTACGGCGACCAGATCGGCACCACGGGGCTCGCCTACATCAACCAGCACATCAAGCCGACCAAGCCGGCGCGGGTCTACTCCACCTTGGACCAGGCCGTCCAGGCGCTCAAGAACGGTCAGATCGACGCACTCGTGATCGACACCCCGACGGGCCAGTACATGGCCAGCGCCCAGATCACCGGCACCAACGGCAAGGCGAACATCGCGACCCAGGTGGGGCAGTTCCCGAGCGTGGGCGAGCACTACGGGCTGCTCATGCAAAAGGGCAGCCCGCTGCAGGCCTGCATCAACGTGGGCCTGCAGACGCTGCGCGCCAACGGCACGCTGACGGCGCTGGCCAAGAAGTGGCTCGGCATCTACACCTCGGTGCCGGTGATCAAGCCCTAGGCGTGTTAGACCCGTCGGGCCCCCCGCCCGAGGCCTCCGAGCTCTTCTCCACACGTCGCTTCGCGCTCACCGGGCGCCGGGGTCTCATCGCGAGCTCGGCCTCCTCGGTCGCGCTGGTCGGCGCGCTGGTGGCCGTCTTCTTCCTCGCCCCGGGGGGCGCCGCGGTGCGCCACTACTTCTTCGACTTCCACTCGATGAAGGTCGCCTTCCTCGGCGACCCGGCCCAGGGGATCTCCTCGGTCGGACTCGGGATCCTCACCAACATCTGGATGTTCCTCCTGTGCGAGGTGCTGATCCTCGCCATCGGCCTGCTGGTGGCCTGGACCCGCATCACCATCTCGCCGGTGCTGGTTCCCTTCCGCGCCCTGGCGGTGCTCTACACCGACGTCATGCGCGGCGTCCCGATCCTGCTCGTCATCTTCATCATCGGCTACGGGATCCCCGCCCTGCAGCTCGGCGCCGTCTCCAACCAGTCCCCCGCGGTCTACGGCTCGGCGGCCCTGGTGATCTCCTACGGCGCCTACATCGCCGAGGTCTTCCGAGCGGGGATCTACTCGGTGCCGCGCGGCCAGATCCTGGCCGCGCGCAGCCTCGGGCTCACCAACGCGACGACCATGCGCCGGGTCGTCCTCCCCCAGGCGGTGCGCACCGTCATCCCGCCGCTGCTCAACGACTTCATCTCCCTGCAGAAGGACACGGCGCTCGTGAGCGTCCTCGGCGCGGTGGAGGCGACTCGCGCCGCGCAGATCTACGGCTCGACCGTCTTCAACTACTCGAGCTACGTGGTGGCCGCCGGGTTGTTCTTGCTGCTGACGATCCCCCTCACCCGGGTGGCCGACCGCCTCCTCGCGCGCGACCGGGCCAAGCGTCTGGCCGGAGCGACGTGAGCGCGCCGATCCTCGAGCTCCGCGACGTTGTCAAGCGCTTCGCCGACCAGGAGGTCCTGCGCGGCGTCTCGCTGGATCTTGCGCGCCACGAGGTGGTCTGCCTGATCGGCCCTTCGGGCTCGGGCAAGTCGACGCTGCTGCGCTGCGCGAACCTGCTCGAGCCCCTCGACGGCGGCTCCGTCTCGCTCTTCGGCCAGCGGCTCGACGACCCGCGAGTCGACGCCGACCGGGTCCGGCGCCACATCGGGATGGTCTTCCAGTCCTACAACCTCTTCCCCCACCTCGACGTGCTCGACAACATCCTGCTCGGGCCGGTGCGAGCCCTGCGCCGGCCCCGCGCGGAGGTCCGCGCCGAGGCGATGGCCCTGCTCGAGCGCATCGGACTGGCGGAGCGGGCCCGGGACTTCCCCGATCGACTCTCGGGCGGCCAGCAGCAGCGCGTGGCGATCGTGCGCTCGTTGGCCATGCGACCCGCCCTGCTCCTGCTCGACGAGGTGACGAGCGCCCTCGACCCCTCGCTCGTCGGCGAGGTCCTCGACCTGCTGCGCGACCTGGCCCACCAAGGGACCACCATGCTGCTCGCGACCCACGAGATGGGATTCGCCCGGGAGGTGGCCAGTCGGGTCGTCTTCCTCGACGGCGGCGTGATCGTGGAATCGGGCACGCCCTCTGAGGTGCTCGACTCCCCACGAGAGGCCCGCACCCGGGCCTTCTTGGAGCGGCGGGTCTAGCTCGCCTGGGCGCGCAACTCGGGCAGGCTCACGATCACGTCGAAGAGCTCCCGGTCTCGGTCCCAGGTGAGGTGGTCGCGCACCGCCTCGAGGGGCAGCCAGACCAACTCGTCCACCTCATCGTTGGGGGTGAAGTCCCCGTCGGCCACCTCCATGAGGTAGTAGGCGACGATCTTCGGGCGGCCCTTGCGGTGGGTGTAGCTCGTGGTCCCCGCGAAGCGCACCACCCGGCAGCGCATCCCGGTCTCCTCCTCGACCTCGCGCAGCGCTGCCTGCTCGAAGGTCTCACCGGCGTCGAGCTTGCCCTTGGGGAAGGTCCAGTCACCGCGGGCCTCGCGATAGATACAGGCGACCTCGACGCGCCCGCCGGCGACGAAGCGCGTCACGATGCCGCCCGCGGCCCGGATGAGGTCCTGGGGCGCGTCGTGAGGGACGACCAGCTCGCCGGTCACGAGGTGCACGTGCTCCCCCGCCGGGGCGACGACGCGGCGCGAGCGAGCAAGGAGGCGTCGACGGTCATGTCCGTAGAGTAGCGACCATGCTCACCGCGACCCTGGCACTGGGCTGGCGGGTCGTCCTGGTGGCGCTCTCGGGCGTGGGCGCCGGCGTGGCCAACGCCATCGCCGGCGGGGGAACCTTCCTCACCTTCCCGACCCTGCTGGCCCTCGGCGTGCCCGCCCTCACGGCCAACGTCACGACGACGGTGGGCGTCGTGCCGAGCTACCTCGGCACCCTGCGGGGCCTCGCCGCCCACCGCGCCGAGCGGGCTCATGCGGTCCGTCCCCTGCTCTGGCCGGCGGGCCTGGGCACCGTGGCGGGCACCATGGCGCTGCTGGCGGGCTCGACCCACACCTTCGACGTGGTCATCCCCTGGCTCATCGGGGCCGCCACAGTCCTGTTCGCGGCGGGCCCTTGGCTCTCGGCCCGCCTGGCGGCCTACGAGCACGACCACCCGGCGCGCCGCGGACTGCTCGCCGTGGGGGTGTTCGCCGCCGCCGCCTACGGCGGCTACTTCGGCGCGGGGCTCGGCATTGTCCTGCTGGCCGTGCTCGGGATCGGTCTCGCCCTGCCGCTGCGCGACCTGCAGGGTGTGCGCTCGACCCTCTCCCTGCTGATCAGCGGCCTCGCGGCCGCGATCTTCGTGGTGCGCGGCCACCTGGCCCTCTTCGCGGTAGCGACACTGCTGCCCTCGACGCTGGTCGGCGGCTGGCTCGGGGCCAAGCTGCTCACCGTCCTGCGCCCGGGCGCGGTGCGGGTCGTCATCTTGGCGATCGGGGTCGCCACCACCCTCCGGCTCGCCCTCCACTAGGCCGGCTGGAATCCTGACTTCTTCGATAGAGTATGTGGGATGAAGCGGCTCTTCTCCTTCCCCAACCCGGTCAACGACGCCAGCGCCCGCACCGTGGCCCTCGGGGTCGTGACGATGTGCGTGCTGGCGCTGGCGACCGGATGGCGCTGGGTCCTCGTCCCCCTCACCTACGGCTTCCTCGCCCGCGTGGCGACGGGGCCTACCCTCTCGCCCCTCGGGCAGTTCGCCGTGCGCGTGGCGGGCCCCCGTCTCACCCGCTGGCAGCGCTCGGTCCCCGGTGCGCCCAAGCGCTTCGCCCAGGGGATCGGGGCCACGCTGACGGTGGCCGCGAGCCTGCTCACCCTCACCGTGGGCTGGTCGGCGGGTCGCTGGCTGCTGGTGCCGCTGCTGGCGGCCGCCTCGCTCGAGGGCTTCGCGGGCTTCTGCCTGGGCTGCACGATCTTCTCGTGGCTGATGCGCCTCGGCGTCGTGCCCGAGAGCGTCTGCGAGCAGTGCTCGGACCTCTCGGCGCGCTACGCCGCTGCCGGGTACCCCGTCACCGAGTGACGTCACCCCATCGTCATCCTCTAAAAATTGTCTAACTATTGGCGCCGCCTCGCGGCTCGCGCGAGCCGCGGCCCCAGGGCCCTTCCCTAAGGTGGTGGCCATGCTGGCCCGTCTCCGACCGGTCCTCGCCGTCGCGGTGGCCGCGACGGCCTGCGTGCTGGCGCTACCGGCCGTCAGTGCCCAAGCCCTCCAGGCCCGCGTGGCGGTGGCGCCCGCGGCCACCCTCACTGGGGTCGACCACCTGGTGGCGAGCGGTCCCCCCGCCCCGATCGACCTGGTCCTCACCTCCGCCCACCCGGCGGCCCTGGAAACCTTCCTCTCCGCGCTGAGCGATCCGAGTTCGCCCGAGTATCGCCACTTCCTCACCCCTCGCCAGTTCGCCCAACGCTTCGGGGCGAGCGCGGCGGCGGTCGCGGCGACCCGGCGCTACCTGCGCGGCTTCGGTCTCGAGGTGGGGTCGCTCTCGCGCGGCGGGGTCGTGCTGCACGCGCGCGGCACGACGGCCCAGCTCTCCTCAGCCCTCGACGCGACGGTCGCCGAGGTGCGCACGCCGAACGGGTTGCGTGCCGTGCTGCGAACGCCGGGGACCTTGCCGGCCGACATCGCGAGCCACGTGACCGCGGTGGCGGGACTCTCCTCGACCGCGGGCCCCAGCCCGACATCGGCGGCCCCGAGTCTCAGCCCGCACGTGACGACCCCTTCGAGCTGTCCCTCGGCGGGCAGCTCGGGGACCAACGGCCCCAACGAGCTCGGCGGCTACACCGTCTCCCAGCAGGCGGCCCTCTACGGGCTGAGCTCTCAGTGGGCCCAGGGCCACAACGGGTCGGGCCAGACCATCGCCCTCTACGAGCTCGCCCCCTACTCCGCGGCCGACGTGTCGACCTACTTCACCTGTTACGGACTGGCCCCGTCGATCAGCAACGTGAGCGTCGACGGGGGCGCCAACACCTCCAACAGCCTCGAGACGACCCTCGACATCGAGGAGGCGGGCGCGCTGGCGCCGGGATCCTCCCTCGAGGTCTACGTCGGGCCCAACAACTCGGTCGGGCCCCTCGACCTGTTCCAGCGCATCGCCGACGACGACACCGCTTCGGTGGTGTCGACCTCGTGGGGCACCTGCGAGCTGGACCCGACGAACGACCCCGCGGCGGAGCAGCCGATCTTCCAGCAGATGGCCGCGCAGGGGCAGACCATGGTGGCCGCCGCGGGGGACAACGGCTCCTCGGACTGCTACGGGGTCTCCGGGGTGGCCAGTCCTAAGTCCCCCGCCGTGGACGACCCCGCCTCCCAGCCCTTCGTCACCGGCGTGGGCGGGCTCAGCGTCACCTCCATCAGCCCGCTCGTCCAGTCGGTGTGGGCCGACACCTCGGCGGGCAACCTCGGCGGATCGGGAGGCGGGATCTCCCAGATCTGGTCCCGCCCGTCGTGGCAGAGCGCCCCCGGGCTGACGAGCGCCGTGACGATGCGTGCCGTGCCCGATCTCTCGGTCATGGGCGACCCGGCGACTGGCTTCATCTACTACTTCACCGGCTCCAACTCCGGGACCTGTCGCAGTGGGTCCTGCGCAAATGCCTGGGGGGCGATCGGCGGGACCTCGATCGGCTCACCCCTCGTGAGTGCCCTCTTCGCCACGGCGGCCCAGGCCTGCTCGGTGTCGCGACTGGGATTCATGAACCCGACTCTGTACCGCGCGGCCGGGGTCGGCTTCGTTGACGTCACCCAGGGATCGAACGACCTGTTCAACACCGGTCTCTACAGCGCCACCGCCGGCTACGACGAGGCCTCCGGGCTGGGAAGCCCCAACCCCGCGACCTTCTACTCGGCCCTGTGCCCTGCCTCCTTCGACCCGAGCACCAGCGTGCTGAGCGCCTCACCGACCAGCGCCCGGGTGGGGACCAGCGTCATCGTCACCCTGAACGCCCGTGACAGCGCCAACGCGGCGCTGGTCAACGCACCGGTCGCGATCCAAGCGACCGCGAGCTCGGGCACCGTCGTGCTCGACGGGGACAGCGCCACGAGCTCGAGCACGGGCGCCAGTGAGACCTTGACCACCTCGACCAGTGGGGCGGCGACCTTCAGCGTCACGGCGAGCGCCCCGGGGCTGGTCGCCCTGACCGCCACCTACGCGGGCCAGAGCCTCTCCACGACGGTCCAGTTCCTCGCGGCCAGCGCACCGAGCGTCCCCGGGCGAGCCTCGGTGGCCTCACTCACGGCCCGCGCGCGCGGCTTCACCCTCGTGGCCCGGGCCCCCGCGAGCACCGGGGGCTCGCCGATCAGCGCCTATCAATACTCACTCAACAACGGGACCTGGCACCGCTTCTCCGCGACGACTCGCACGGTCACGGTCACCGGACTGGCCTCGCGGCGCACCTACCACGTGCGGGTCCGCGCCCTCAACAAGGTGGGCGCCGGCGCACCGAGCGCGCCGCGCGCCGTGGTGACCCGCTGAAGGCCCCGAGGGGCTCGAGCGACCCTAGACTCGAGAGGGTGAGGCACCGCCTCACGAGGATCACTCGGTGAGACGACTGGCCCTGATTCCGGCGGCCGCCTTGGCCGCGGCGCTGCTGACGCCCGCACCGGCGACCCCGGTCGACAGACCCTTGGCGTCCGCCCCCGCCCCCGCCGGCCTGCCCCTCTACCAGTTCTCGCCCTCGGGCACCGGTCCCCTGCCGTGGAACGCCACCGCGCTGACCAGTGTCCTGAACAACACCTCGATCCTCGGCGGTCCCCACAGCGCCGAGGGGCCGAGCGGCGGGGTCGTCGCCTACCGCACCCCGGCGGGGGACATCGACCTCTACTCACAGCCCACCACGGGCACCCCCCAGTGGAGCGACCTGTCGACTTTGGCCCCGCTGTCGCCCCCGGCGAACGACCCGGTCCCCGTCCTCGACCCGTCCGGCCACGTCGACGTGCTCTACATCGACGGGACCGGTGACCTGTGGCTGCTGGCCCCCAACGATCCCATGGGCGCGTGGTACCCGCACCTGCGCTTCGCGACCCCCTGGCGCACCGAGGCGGCGATCGACCTGTCCCAGCTGACCGGGGTGACCTTCGCCAACGGCGTGCCGAGCGTCGCCGTCAGCGGCCAGCTCGCCGTCGTCGCGGCGCGCACCCAGGCCGGCCACGTCGAGGTGCTCAACCTCACCTGGGACCCGCGCAGCTCGGTCCCCGCCCTGAGCGGTTTCGCCGACGCCACCGCGCTCTCGGGGGCGGCCGCCTCGATCTCGGACCCGGTGGCCCTGTCGGCCAACCCGCCGGTCGTGGGGACGGTCACCACCGCGGGCGACTTCGTCGCGCTCTCGGCGACCGGGGCCGGCGGGGCCTGGGTCGACGTCGACGTCACCGCCCAGACCGCCACCGCGAAGGTCGCCGGGTCGCTGAGCGCCACCGCCACCGCCACGACCCTCTACGCCACGGCGCTCGCGGCCTCGGGGGTCGTCGAGATCTACAGCGCCCCACTGGCCGGCTTCATCCCCGGCGCCAGCCCGCCCGGTTGGAGCGTTGCCAACGTGTCCTCGACGACCAGCTCGATCCCGCCGCTGGCGGGCCACCTGGTGCTCGACGTCACCCCGAGCGCCATCACCGTCGCAGGTCCGGCGGCCAACTGGGGTGACCTCTTCGCCCTCTCGGCCCCCTCCCTCTCCGGACCCTGGAGCGCGACGGACGTCTCGGTGACCGCCGGGTCGGGGGCGCGCACGGTCGGTCAGGTGGTCGCCGCCCTCGACCAGCCCACGGGGCTGACCCTCTTCGCCGCGGGGGTGGCCAGCCCGCCGCCCCAGGGCGTCGGCGTCTACGCGATCCCCTCAGCGAAGTGGGGCAAGGCCATCACCGACGGCTGGCCGATCCTCTCCGAGACCGGGGGCCTCGGCACCACCAGCGCGCCCTGGGTCGGCTTCACCAGCGCGCCCAGCGTGGCCACCTCTCCGGACTACCTCATGGGCCAGGCCATCTACAACTCCCACCAGCGCGTGACCTGGCTCTCCTTCTGGACCGTCTCGGGTCCCCAGTCGGGCGAGAAGAAGGTGGCGGCCACCTACTACGCCCACGGCCAGGCCGCAGGGGCCTGGGTGGCGACCCAGATCGACCAGTACCGGGGACTCGGCGTGGGCCTGAAGCCCGACTGGGTGATCCTCGACCCCGAGGGCTACCCCGACAACCACTCGGCCCTCGACGCGCCGGCCGGCTCCTCGGCCGCGACCATCGCCAAGTACGCCACCTACTGGACGGCCATGCTCCAGGGCTGGGTCGCGGGGATCGCCAGCGTGGACCCCAGCCTCAACGCGGGCGTCTACGCCTCCCAGAGCGAGTATCGCAACTACCAGCTGGCGAGCGACCCCCTGCCGGTCTTCATCGCGCTGGCCTTCGGCGGCGGCGGCCCGATCCCGGTGGCCGGGGCCAGCGGCTCGAACGTGCGCGGGTTCATCGCCTTCTCGGCCACCTGCACGCCGACCTCGACCCTGCGCGCCGAGGAGCAGACCTTGTTGAACCCGCCCTGGGCGGGGCAGTTCAACACCCTCCAGTTCAACGCCGGCGTCTACTGCAAGCCGTGAGCCGGCCCTAGGGTGGGCCCGTGAGCGACTCGACCGACCCGCCGGCGCCTGAGGACGCCCGCGCCGCGGGGTCGGCGATCGAGG
>CAYUZO010000006.1:2262-75642 GCA_964449735.1 uncultured Ferrimicrobium sp. | reverse complement strand
CGACGGCGTCAACGACGCGGTGGCGCTGCACCACGCCGACGTGGGCATCTCGGTCGACTCGGCGACCGACGTGGCCAAGGACGCCGCCGACGTGGTGCTGCTCGACAAGGACCTCGACGTGCTGGCGGCCGGGGTCACCGAGGGTCGGCGGATCTTCGCCAACACCATGAAGTACGTGCTGATGGCGACCTCGTCGAACTTCGGCAACATGTTCTCGGCGGCGGGCGCCTCGGCCTTCTTGAGCTTCCTGCCCATGCTGCCGAGCCAGGTGCTGCTCAACAACCTGCTCTACGACGCGGGCCAGATGGTGATTCCCGGGGACCGGGTCGACGACGAGGCCCTCGCTCGCCCGGCCGCGTGGGACATGCGCTTCATCCGGCGCTTCATGACGATCTTCGGCCCCATCAGCTCGCTGTTCGACTTCGCCACCTTCGCGGTGATGCTCTGGGTCCTGCACGCCGGCCACGTGGGCTTTCGCACCGGCTGGTTCGTCGAGTCGATCGCCACCCAGACCCTCGTCGTCTTCGTGATCCGCACCCGGCGCGTACCGTTCTTCACCAGTCGGCCGAGTACCGCCATGGCGGTGGTGCCGGTGGTGACCGCGGCCGTGGGGGCCGTGCTGCCCTTCACCAGCCTCGCGCACGTGCTCGGCTTCGCTCCCTTGCCGCTGTCCTTCTTCTGGGCGCTGGCGGGGATGGTGCTCGTCTACCTGGTGCTGGTCGAGGCGGCCAAGGTCCTCTTCTACCGGCGGATCCAGGCGCACCGGGCGACCTTCACGACGCGCGCCCAGCGTCTTGAGCGGCGCATCCGGCGGCGCGCGGCGCGCTTCGTATCGCCGGGCGGACATTGACACTACGCTGGTAGGACAAATAGATTGGCCCCAAACGACCCGACCGTCCCGAGGAGAGTCCGGTGATCCCGATCTTCGTCATCTTCCTGCGCGAGGGCGTGGAAGCGCTGATGATCGTGGCGATCCTGCTCTCCTACCTCAATTCGACCGGTCAGCGCCGCTACGTGCGCGACGTGGTGACCGGCGTCGTGGCGGCGCTCGGGTTCGTCGGGGTGGCCGGCGTGGCGGCCTACTCCTGGATGACGACCTATTCGGGCTCCACCGCCCAGACCGTCTTCGAGACGGTCACCTACCTCGTCGCGGTGGTCGCGCTGACCTACATGACTCTGTGGATGGCCCGCCACGCGCGCGACATGGCCGGCGAGCTGCGCCGGCGCAGTGAGGACGCGCTCGAGCGGGGCTCGCGCTGGGGGCTCGGGCTCGTGGGCTTCCAGGCGGTGGGCCGTGAGGGCCTCGAGACGATGGTCTTCACCTTGGCCATCCTCTTCTCCAACGGGCACCAGGCGGCCACGGCCGCCCGAGGGCCGGCGGTGCTCGCTGGAGCCCTCTCGGGCCTGCTCGTCGCCGCGCTGATCGCCCTCGCGATCTATCGCCTGGGCCGTCGGGTCAACCTCGGTCGCTTCTTCCGCGTGGTCGGCGCGGCGCTGCTGCTCTTCGCCGCCGGGCTGCTCGCCGACGCCATCCAGAACCTCCAGCAGCTGCGCTGGATCCCGGGCTCGGCGCGACCCCTGTGGTCGACCACGGGTTGGCTGTCCCAGGACTCGAACTGGGGCGACGTCGCCCACTCCCTCCTCGGCTACGCCGATCAGCCCACCACGGTGCAGTTGGTGGCCTGGCTCGCCTACCTCGCTGGCGCGGTCTGGCTCTTCCGTCGAGCGCTGGCGCCGCGCGCGACCCGGAGGGCCGGCCCCGCCTGAGAGCGGGGTGATGGTGGAGGTAACGGGACTTTGTTCGAACCCCCTTACACCCCTGTTGATCAAGTAATTCGTGGCGTCAGATGACGTACATCGGGCGTTCTTAGGAGTGTCCCGGTGAACTTGGCGGCAGCGAACGACGATCAACGCTGGGCGTTCACCAACACACTCGTTGTAACAAGGCGAGCTCGAGCTGTCAAGAGGCTGTGACTCGTTCGCTCGACTGGTCATCCGACTTCACGGCAATTGATGGATTGGCTACTTCTGCGAACTCGAACACGTCAGCGAGCCCTGTCCACAGCCGCCGATCACGTGGAAGTGGACCTGGACTCCCTTCACTACTGGCGTGCCGACGTCGAGCTGGATGGTCGCCCCGTCCTTGAGCGGAATCCCTCTCGGAGTACCCATGTAGACCTTTCCATTCACGAAGGCTGTGACTTGGCCATGGGCCGGGCCAACCTGTTGGGCCGAGAGGGGCTGTCGCCAGATATCAAAGAACTGCCCAAGAGTAAATGACGCCCTCAACGGGGATTCGACGTGCACGATGCCATCAGCCGCGTGCGTGTGAATCCAATAGAGACAGTCGCTTGGCCCGACGTCGAAAAAGTCGCCTCCCGAGATGTGCTCTGTGATCCAGGGGCTGGTGATCCCCACTCCGGCCGGGATTCTTCGTTGGGCACCGTGGTCATAGACGAGAACGAGTGTGTGCGTGTGAAGCTTCGTCACTTCTTTGGACTCGGTCACGCAGCTCACCGAATCGATTGGCGCACCTGTAGCTGTTGTCGTGGAAACAGCCAGTTCGGGGGCCGATACGAGGGCGACGCCCTCGGGCAGATGGGCTGGGGAGGAAATCGAGTTTCCCGACACCGTCCACACGATGACTCCCGCGAGCGCTGCCAATGCAACTCCCAAGACCACGAAGGGAGTCTTGGAAATACGACCTGGCTCGACGTCTTCGTCGCTGGCCAATTCGTCACTCATCGAAGCCTCCCTCTGTCGGCGACGCCTCCAAGGAACTTGAAGCATCTTGGTCGTCGAATTGCTCAACACAACCCGTAGAGCAGAACCAGAAGTCGTTCGCGCCGATCTTTCGGTGTGCGGACGCTGCGGACGTGTCGATCGTCATCCCGCACACTGGATCGACAGCGAGGCGCAGCGGCTTCTTTGAGATCGCAATGCCGACAGAAGCGCCGCCCATCGGTTCGTACGCCGCGCCTGCGGCGAACCTGTCGGGTGCCTCGTCAAATGTCTGGGCACACCCCGGTGCACAGAACCAGAAATCTCGACCGTCGAAGCTCCGGTGGTCGGCCGCGGTTGTTCGATCAACAGTCATCCCACAGACGGGATCCGTGTCGTGCGCGCCTGATGCGGACGTCGAGGCATCCCCCGTCGAGGGGCGGGCCGGATTAGCCAGAAATCGGTCACGGCAACGCTCCGAGCAGAAGTACCACGTTGTCCCGGCGTGGCGGGCCGTGGCCGGAGCGTCGGCTTTCCTTACCTGCATCGAGCAGATTGGATCGATGGCGTAGCCGGCGCCGCCACCGAAGCGAGCTCGATGACGAGCGAGCCACCAGACGCCGATAGCCAAGGCAATGAACACGATGTTGAGGAATGTGGTGTAGTTCCACGCGATGTGGGCGCTCCCCGGCTCGATCGTCGTGCGCTCCGGAATGAGGTGCAGGGCAGAGAAGATTCCCTCCGTCAGCAGACCGGCCACCGCCATCACCCCGTAGAAGGTGAAGAGCATCCGCCACATGACTCGGGAGCCGTAGAACTTGCGGTAGATGATGAGCAGCGGCATGGCGATGAGGTCCGCGAAAATGAAGGCGATCACGCCACCGAAGGAGATCCCCCCGGACCACAGTGCGGCCGCCAACGGCACGTTGCCGATGGAGCAGACCCAACTGATGATGGCGATGAGTGGCCCCACGAGCACGTTCTCGAGTGACGACCAGAACCCGTGCCCGCTGATGAACAGTCCATTCCAGAATGACTGCGGAACGAGTACCGCGAGGAGCCCCGCCACCGTGTAGCCAATGAGCAACTCCTTGCGCAACATGGTCGCGTCGGCCACGGCGTAGCTCGAGGCGTCCGACCAACCCGCCATCGTCCGGGCGCTCGACACCGTCGAGTCGGCATCATCGAGCGCCTCGGTGCCGTCCGTCACGTTCATTGAGTGATCGCCATGGGACCCGTGGTCGTGGCCGACCTTCGAGCTCTCCGCCGCGCGCTGGCGAGCGCTGCTCACCAACTTCGCAGTGAAGACACTTCCGCCAACGAGCGCGAGGAGCGCAATCATGATCGGACCGCCCACGAACTCGGCCGCCATGAACTGCCACCCAAGGAGGACCAGCATCACGATGCCGAGTTCGATCACCAAGTTGGTCGACGCGAACATGAAGACCATGGAACTCGTGAAGTCGGCCCCCTTGGTGATGAGCGACTTGGCCATGGCCGACGCCGCGTAGGAGCAGCTGGATGACACCATCCCGTAGCCCGAGGCGCGCGCGACGCTGGCCGGATCGTGCTTCCCCAAGCGACGGCGCATCTGGTCCTTCGAGACGAATGCTTGGACGGCTCCGGAGAGCACGAAGCCGAGCACGAGTGCCCACAAGGTCTCCCAGAACATGAAGAACCCCTCGCGGAGCCCGTGGGCAACGTCCACCAGGACGCTTGACACGGTGAGCACCATCACGATCGAACGAGCCTCGCGATGGCCTCACTCGCTTCGTTGAGCTTCACCGTTTGCTCATCGCCGCCAGCCCTCACTGCGCTCACCACGCAGTGAGCGAGATGCTCATCGAGCAGTTGCAGGGCCACGGCTTGGAGCGCCCGCGTGGCGGCCGAAATCTGCGCCAAGACGTCGATGCAGTAGCGATCGTCCTCGACCATGCTCTTGATACCTCGGACTTGCCCTTCGACCCGGCTGAGTCGACGAAGCACCGCTTCTTTGTTGTCCGCGTAGCCCGGAGCCGCCATGTCGATCTCCCTCCTTATATACCCCATAGGGGTATTTTATCGAAGTGTCACGCCACGGTGAACGTGGTGAACATGCCCGACGCGTAGTGCCAGGCGACGTCACAGACCAGTTCGTAGCGACCCGGCGCCAGCGTCACGGTCGTCCAGCTCCGGGCTCCCGGCGAGATGCCGTCGCCGGAACCGTCGCCGCACGTCGTCGACGCCTCTCCCAGGCTCTGGGACTCGTCGATCTTGCCGTCAGCTCCAACGGGACGGGTTCCCGCACCGTCGGTCGGAAGCGGCAGAATTACCAACTCGTGGTTCAACGTGCCAAAATTCGAGGCGACGAAGGTGACCTGGCCGGACGATACGGAGTCCGGTGAGGCACTGATTGAGGCGGCGATTGGTGCGCTGCCCATCATCATCGCTCCGCTGTCATTGAGTGACACCTGCACCACGGTCCCCGGAGGCGCTGACGGCTGACACGACGAGATGTGCAAGTTGGGTTGCGACGACGAGGCACCAATGAGTGCGAAGCCCGCGAGTGAAAGGCCCGTGAGCAGGATCACCGCGAGAGCCGCCGCCGAGATACCTCGCGAACTCATCTGCGGTCCTTGTCCAGAACCTCCAGGACGCTCTTGTATTGCGCTTCGTCGATCTCCCCACGAGCCAGTCGCTGATCCAGGATCCGTCGAAAATCATCCTCGGGCTTGTGTGTCGGCGCCTGGCCCTTCGGGTTGAGGTAGCGAACGAGTGCAATGACCCCAATGACGACCACACTCCAAAAGAGAAGCATCATCATTGCCATCACCAGCCACCCACCAGCACCCCAGGACTGCATGTGCCACCCGTACATCCGCGCCTCCTCGTGTGTCCCGACCAGCATGCGGGATGCACACCCCTACTCCGTAGGGGCAAAAGTCACACTCGCAAGTGGCGGACACATACGCACGCAGACACGAATGTTCAGGCAACTTCCAAGGGTAAGAACGAACGCCGATGGGTCGGCGAGCGAACGGAAGTGAAAGCGTGCACTTCATCAGGGGCACCGTTGCATTTTTGACAACGAAGTGGGCGCTAGAGGACTCGAACCTCTGGCCTCAGCCGTGTGAAGGCTGCGCTCTAACCAACTGAGCTAAGCGCCCGAAGAGGTCACAGCCTACCGCCTGGTGCTCGACCGGGGCGTCGGTGCGCGCGAAGTAACCTTCCACCGTGTCCGACCAGCCCGTCCGCGCCCGCCGCGCCCGAAGGCCGTCGGCCGTGCCCCGGGCCGTCATCATGGGACTGGACACCCTCGAGCGGCGGATCTCCTTCGTCGGGGGCGCCATCGCGATGGTGCTCTCGGCGGTGCTGGCGCCCCACCTGTTCAAGAACACCTGGATCACCGACACCGCGACCCCGGGCAAGAACAACTCCTGCGTGAAGCCCTACCACCTGGTCGGCTCGCTCTGTGAGCACCGGCGCCTGACCCACCCGTCGGACTGGCTGCTGCAGTTCCTGATGATCTTCATCATCGGGCTGGCGATCCTGGCCTTCGCCTGGTGGCGCCGGCGCGTGGGCGTGGCCTTCGGCGGCCTCTTCCTCGGCCTGGCCCTGGGCACGATCGGGCTGCCCTTCCTCTTCCTCGGCGGCTGGCTGGTAATCAGGGCGCTGCGCCTGCAGCGCACCGGCGACCCCTCCCTGCTCGGGTCGGCCCGCAAGGCCCGCGAGCAGCGCGACGCCGCCAAGGCCGGGCGCGCCAATGCCGGGCGCGCCAGGGGCGGGCGCGCCAGCGCGGAGCCCGCTGGGGCGAGCCCGTCGCGTCCGAGCGCGCCACCGGCGCCCTCCAAGCGCTACACCCCCAAGAAGCAGACGCGCCGGCGGTAGGCCATGGCGAGCCTCGGCCTGGACTATCCCACCGCCTGGGGGCGGCGCTACTCCGTGCGCTTCCTGCGCTACCTCATCCTCGACCGGGTCCTCGTCCCCTACGTGCGCTACATCGCCAAGCTCGAGGTGCGAGGGGTCGAGAACCTCGAGGGCCTCGGGCCGACCATCCTCGCGCCCAACCACACCTCCCACCTCGACACGCCCCTGGTGCTGGCGGCGCTGCCCGATGCGCGCCGCCGTCGCACGGTCGTGGCGGCCGCCGTCGACAACTTCTTCAGCGACGCGCGCACCGCCCGCCGGGCGGTGCTCGTCTTCAACGCGATCCCCGTCGAGCGTCAGAAGGTGAACCGCCGCAGCGCCCAGCTCGCGCTCGAGCTGCTCCAGGACCACTGGAACCTGCTCATCTACCCCGAGGGCGGTCGCACCCCCCACGGCCAGCTCCAGGAGTTCAAGGGGGGCGCCGCCTACCTCGGCGAGCGGGCCAAGGTCCCGGTGGTGCCGGTCTTCGTGGTGGGCGCCGGCGAGCTGCGCGGTCCGCGCTACGCCAAGGCGCCGATCTTCACCGAGGCCCCCAGCCGGCGCCGTCACCCGGTGGTGGTGGCCTTCGGGGCGGCCCTGCACTGCGAGGAGGGCGAGTCGATCCGGCGCTTCAACGCCCGCATCGAGGAGGCCGTCGTGACCCTCGGGCGCCAGGTGACCGGCGACCCCTCGCTCAGCGTCCGTCGCGAGGCTCCGCCAGACCCAGCGCCGTAAGGCGCGCCTGGTGGAGCCGGTCGGCCACGGTGTCGAGCGGCTCGAGGGGGCGCCCCAGTGCGCTCTCGAGCAGGTGGTCGCACAGCCAGGGGTTCATCGCCAGGACCGGACCGTGGGCGTAGGTGCCCAGGACCCGTCCGGCCCGCACCCCGTCGACCCGTCCGTCATTGCCCCGGCCGCGCAGCACCTCGCCGAGGGGCGCCGCCCCGGGGCCGAGGGTGCTCACCCCACCGTGGTTCTCGAACCCGACGAGGACCCGGTCGCCCACGCCGACGGCCAGCTCGCCCACCGAGCGGTGCTCGCCGCGGGTCGTCACCAGGTCGACCAGTCCCACTCCGCCGTAGCGGTCGTCGCCCTCGACGCAGAAGCTGTGCCCGAGGACCTGGAGCCCCGCGCACACCGCGAACACCGTGGCGCCATCCTCGACCCTCTCAGCCAGGCTCGAGAGGCGCAGTCGATCGGCCGCCAGGCGCTGGGGGCCGTCCTCGCCCCCACCGAGCAGGAAGAGGTCGGCCTCGGGCAGCGCGTCACCCACCGCCACCTCGAGCACCTCGGCCGACAGGCCGCGCCGGCGGAGCCGCTCGCGCGCGACCACCGCGTTGCCGCCGTCGCCGTAGGTGCCCAGCACCTCGGGGTAGACGAGCGCGATCCTCACAGGGCCTCACTGCGCTCGAGCCACGCCGCGAAGGCCGTGTAGTTGGCCACGACCAGCACCTCGCCTTCGCCAGCGAGCGAGTCGAGGTCCTCGACCACCTCGGCCTCGACCCCGCCGTAGAAGAGCCGCGTCGCCAGATCGAGTCGGCGCTCGCCGAGACAGCGCACCCGCTGGCCGGCCAGTCCCTCGAAGGGCGCGTCGTAGAGCCAGGAGGGGTCGTGGCCGTCGGCGACGCGCGCGTTGATGTCGACCCACACCTCCTCGGCGTCGGCCATCGTCGGCACCAGGGCCGCCACGCCCGCGGGATTCTTCGCGAGCAGCAGGCGCAGCCGTCGCCCGCGCCAGGTCCGCACGCCGTAGCGACCGGCCACCTCGCCCAGGCCTCCCATGCGCACCAGCGACTCCTCGGGACCCACCCCCACCTCGGCGAGGGCGGCCGCGGCGAGAGCCGCATTGGCCCGGTTGAACTCCCCGGGCAGGCCGAGCCGCACCGTGTAGTGCCGTCCACCGAGGTGCAGGCTCTCACCGTCGAGAAGACCGTCGAGGGAGGGCCGCGCCAGGCCGCAGGTCGCACAGGACCACGACTCCCCCTCGCTTGCCAGCGGGCCGGTGCAGCGTGGACAGCTACGGGCGTCCTCGCTCCAGGGCGTCGGCACCGCCACCCAGCGCACCCGCGGCGCACTCGAGGCGGCGTGGACCACGAGCGGGTCGTTGGCGTTGGCGACGACCACCCCGTCGTAGGCACCCAGGGCCGCGCGCCAGCGTTCGGCGAGGGCGCGGACCTCGGTCGCACGGTCGAGCTGGTCACGCGACAGGTTGCCGAGGACCACGACCGCCGGTGCGGTGGCGAGCAGGACTCGGGCCAGCCAGGCCTCGTCCACCTCGAGCGCGCACCGCCGGGCCCCGTTCTCGACGAGAGCCGCGACGTGCCCTTCGGGCATGTTGGCCCCGGTGGTGTTGGACACGACCTCCCCGCCCCAGCCGGCCGCGACGAGCGCCGTCGTGGTGGTCTTGCCGTTCGTCGCGCTGACCAGGATGCACGTCCGCCCCGCGCTCAGACGCTCGAGAAGGTCGGGGCAGATCCGCAGGCCGACGTGGCCCCCCGCCACGGTGCCCGCGCCGCGTCCGAGGGCCCGCGAGGCCCGGTTGACGCTTCTCGTGGCCCAGCGGGCCAGGCGAGCCCGCGCGGGAAGCGACGTCATTGCAGTCACGCTAACAACCCCAGAAATGGCGAAAGGGCCGACCGGGGGGAGGTCGGCCCTTTCGCAGAAGCGAAGTTCCACTCAGGGGGGGCGAGCGGAACCGGCTGATACCAGTATGGCGACCGGGCCGGTATCAATCAAGCGGATTTCGGAGATACCTTCCATCTATAATCGCGATATGGAGTTCCGCCAGCTCGAGGCTCTCGTGGGCATCGCCGACCAGGGCAGCTTCTCGGGGGCGGCGGCCGCCCTCGGCACCGTCCAGTCCAACATCTCGAGCCGCATCGCCAAGTTGGAGGCCGAGCTGGGGGCCGAGCTCGTCGAGCGCGCCAGTGGTCGGCTCAGCGAGACCGGCGAGGTGGTCGTGGCCCGCGCGCGCCGCATCCTCTCCGAGCTGGCCGCGGTCGGCGCCGACGTCTCCGAGCTGCGCGCGGACATCCGTGGCCAGGTCGTCCTCGGGATGATCGGCACGGCCGGGCGCTGGATCGTGCCGCTGCTGCTCGAGGCCACCCGCGAGGCCTACCCCCACGTGAGCCTGCGCATCGTCGAGGGCGCCAACTCCACCCTGATCCCCCAACTCGTGAGCGGGACCCTCGATCTGGCGACCTTGGCCTCGCCGGTGCTGTCGAGTGAGCTCAGCCTGTCCGAGTTGTTCGAGGAGGACCTCGTCGTGGTCGCCGAGCTCGGCCACCCCCTCGCCCAGCGCCAGCGAGCCCTGACCCTCGCCGAGCTGGCCGAGTTCGAGCTGATCCTGCCCCTTGAGGGGACGCCCATCCGTCGCGAGATCGACGCCGCCTGCCGGGCCGCCGGCGTGACCCTGCGGCCCTTGATCGAGATGGACGGACTGCGCACCCTCGCCTCGCTGACCTTCGACGGCCACGGCCCGGCGATCCTGCCGGCCTCGCTGCTCACCGCGCGCCTGCGCGACAGTTTCTGCGCCCTGCCGATCACCGCGATGCCTCGGCGCCGGGTGGTGCTCGGCTCTCGACGCTACGGCTTCCCCGCCGCACCGGTGCGCGCCGTAGCGTCCCTGCTCACCGAGGTGATCACCCACGCCGACGACGTGCCGACGGGCGTCTACCTGCCCACCGCGAGCCATGGCCGACTCGACCTGGCATAGTGCCCGGATGGGAGATCGCGAGGTCAGTGCCGCCCTCATCGCGCGCCGGGTGCCGGCTCTCGCGCCCACCGTGCGCCTCACCGGTCCCCCGCCGGCCTGGCGGCCGGCCCGCGTCGACCAGCGCTTCGCCGCCCTCGTGACCTCGGTCGTCCACAAGCTGCTGGCGACCAAGGTGGCCGCCACCATCCACGGCCGCGTCGTGGCGGCCTGCGGGGGCGAGGTCACGCCCGAGAGCGTGAGGCGCGCCGGCGCGCGCCGGCTGCGCGAGGCCGGACTCTCCCAGGCCAAGGTGCAGACCCTGCTCGACCTCGCCGAGGCGACGCGCTCCGGATCACTCGCCCTGGCCGGTCACGGTCGGCTATCCGACGCCCAGGTCGAGCGCGAGGTGACCGCGATCCGCGGGGTGGGGCCCTGGACCGCCCACATGTACCTCATGTTCACGCTGGGACGGCGCGACGTGTGGCCGACGGGGGACTTCGGCGTGCGCCACGGCTGGAGCCTCGCCCACGGGCTCGACGAGACGATCGGCGCTCGCGAGCTCGCCCCCTTGGGAGAGCCCCTCGCCGGTCACCGCTCCAGCCTCGCCTGGTACTGCTGGCGGGTCGTCGACCTGGGCCGGGGCTAGCCTCGCCTCCCGGAGGTGACCCGTGGACCTGACCCTTGGAGACCTTGAGCGCGAGGCGCTCGACACCCTGCTCGCCTACGGCGCCATCCCCGCCCTCTCACCGGCCTTCGACGCTCACTGGGAGCAGACCGGCCACCTCGAGTCCGCGGTGGCGCTCCTTGCGCAGTGGGCACGCTCTCGCCGCCTCGCGGGGCTGAGCGTCGAGGTCTCCCGCCTGCCCGGGCGCACGCCGGTTCTCGTGGTGACGGTCGAGGCGACCGCCCCCGTCGAGGGGACCTGCGTGCTCTACGGGCACCTCGACAAGCAACCACCCCTCGGAGACTGGAGTCCCGGACTGGCCCCCTTCGACCCGGTGCGCCAGGGCGATCGCCTCTTCGGTCGGGGACTGGCCGACGACGGCTACAGCCTCTTCGCCGCCCTGCTCGCCCTCGAGTCCCTCGAGGCGGCCGGCGAGCCCCACGGGCGCTGCGTCGTCCTGATCGAGGCCTCCGAGGAGAGCGGCAGCCCCGATCTCGACGCCCACCTCGACGCGCTCGCCGAGCACCTGGGTCAGGTCGACCTCATGGTCTGCCTGGACTCGGGCGCCCTCACCTACGACCGGCTCTGGGTGACCGACTCCCTACGCGGCCTCGTCAACGTCGAGGTCACGGTCAGCGTGCTCGAGCGGGCCCTGCACTCGGGGATCGCCAGCGGCGTCGTGCCCTCCTCCTTCCGCCTCTTGCGCCAGCTCCTCGACCGGATCGAGGACGCCGCGACCGGTGAGGTGAGAGTGGCGAGCGCGCACGTCGAGGTCCCCGCCGCCGCGCGCGCGGCGGCCGAGGCCCTAGAGGCCGAGTTCGGCGACCTCGTGGCCGAGGAGATGCCGGTGGTGCCCGGGCTGGCGCTCATGGGAGCGAGCGGCGCCGAGCGGACCCTCGCCCGCACCTGGCGCCCGGCCCTGTCGGTGATCGGGCTGTCCGGCGCACCGGTGCCCGCCGAGGCCGGCAACGTGCTGCGCACCTCCACGACCGCGCTGCTCTCGCTGCGCCTCCCGCCGGGGGTGTCGGCCGTCGAGGTCGGCGCCGACCTCGTGGCGGCGCTCTGTGACGATCCCCCCTCGGGTGCCGAGGTCCGCGCGACGGTGGTCTCGACGGCGGACGGCTGGCGGGCGCCGGTCCTCGCTCCCTGGCTCGCCCAGGCGATCGAGGAGGCCAGCCGGACGGTCTTCTCACTGCCGGCCGGCTTCACCGGCGAGGGCGGATCGATCCCCTTCCTCGCCTCATTGGGCCGGCGCTACCCGGCCGTGCAGTTCGTGGCCACCGGCGTCCTCGGTCCGGGGGCCAACGCCCACGGCATCGACGAGATGCTCGACCTGGCGATGATGGTCTCGGTGACCAACTGCGTCGCTAGGGTGGTGCGCGCGCACGCCCTCCGACCCCTCTAGGAGCCATGACCGACGTCGATCTCTGGGTGGACCCCGTCTGCCCCTGGGCCTGGATCACCAGCCGCTGGCTGCTCGAGGCCGCCACCGTGCGGGACCTCACGGTCCGCTTCCACGTGATGAGTCTCGCCGTGTTGAACGAGGGACGCGACCTGCCCGAGGAGTACCGGCTGTTCCTCGAGAGCGCCTGGGGCCCGGTGCGCCTGCTCATCGCCGCCGAGCAGCGACACGGCGCCGCCGTCGTCGAGCCCCTCTACTCGGCCCTCGGACGCCGACTGCACCCCGGTGGGCAGAAGGACCACGAGCGGGTGATGGCCGAGGCCCTCGCCGAGGTCGGCCTCGAGGCGGACCTCGCGCTCGCCGCGACCAGCGCGGACTTCGACGAGCTCCTGCGCGCCAGTCACGCCGCCGGCATGGATCCGGTGGGCTACGACGTGGGCACGCCGGTGATCCACGTCGGCGACATCGCCTTCTTTGGACCGGTGATCACGCCCGCCCCTCGCGGCGAGGCGGCCGGGCGCCTCTTCGACGGCGTGCTGGCGGTTGCCTCCACGCCGGGCTTCTACGAGATCAAGCGCAGTCGAACGAAAGGACCGGACTTCCAATGATCAACCGCATCATCGTCGACGGAACACCCCTGCAGGTGACGGACAACCCCGAGGCCCCGCGCGCCCTCGTGGTGGTCCAGGAGGCCTTCGGGGTCAACGACCACATCCGCTCGGTGGCCGAGCGCTACGCCGCCGAGGGCTACTACGCCGTCGCGCCCGAGTTCTTCCACCGCGACGGCTCGCCCGAGGTCGCCTACGACGACTTCCCCTCGGCGATGGGCCCGATGGGCAACCTGCACCCCGAGGGGCTCGAGGCCGATTTGCGCGCAGCCGTCGCGCACCTGAGCGAGCTCGGCTACGAGCGCGGGGCGATCGGGGTCGTGGGCTACTGCATGGGCGGGTCGGTGACCTTCTTCGCCGCGACCCTCGGCCTGGTGGGGGCCTGTGCGACCTACTACGGGGGCGGGGTGGAGAACGGGCGCTTCGGCCTGCCCAGCCTGCTCGAGCAGGCGGCGCGGCTCGACACCCCCTGGATCGGCTTCTACGGGGACCTCGACAAGGGGATCCCGGTCGAGCAGGTGGAGGCGCTGCGCGCCGCGGTCTCCACGGCGCCCGTGGAGACCGAGATCGTCCGCTACGGCGACGCCGACCACGGCTTCAACTGCGACGGCCGGCCCGCGGTCTTCAACCCGACGGCCGCCGCCGACGCCACCGCGCGGACCCTGGCCTTCTTCGACGAGCAGCTGAGCGCTCGCGCCTAGCGGGCCACGTCCTTCCAGGGGACGCCCTTGTCGGCCCGGGGCTCGCCGGGCAGACCGAGGACCCGCTCACCGAGGATGTTGCGCATGACCTCGCTGGTCCCGCCCTCGATCGAGTTCGCCCGCATCCTCAAGAAGGCCTTGTGGGGATCGGCGGCGTTGAAGGCCGACTCGCTGGGGCGAACGAGGGGGTAGCTCGAGGAGTGCAGCATCCCCTCGGCGCCCAGGAGGTCGACGAGGAGTTCGCTGGTGCGCTGGTTCTCCTCGGCGAAGGCCAGCTTCGCCGTGGAGCCCTCGGGCCCCGGGGTCCCGGCGCGACGCAGGTCGCTGGCGCGCCAGTTGGTCAGTCGGTTCACCTCGTTGCGGACCCAGGCCTCGAGCACCGCGACCCGCAGGGCGGCCCCGTGGCGGTCCTCGCGAGTTGACCAGCGCTCCCGGTAGGCGCGCACCACTTCGCCGATGAGGCCCGAGCCGCGCGGGGGCACGGTCCCACCGATCGAGACCCTCTCGTTCATCAAGGTGGTCAGCGAGACGTTCCAGCCCTCGCCCTCGGCGCCCAGGCGTCGGTCGTCGGGCACTCGCACGTCGTTGAAGAAGCACTCGTTGAACTCGGCCTCGCCGGTGATCTGGTAGAGCGGGCGCACGTCGACCCCCGGGGCGTGCATGTCCACCAAGAAGGCGGTGATCCCGCGGTGCTTGACCTGGTCGGGGTCGGTGCGAGCGATGAGCAGGCCGAAGCTGGCGACGTGGGCCAGCGTCGTCCAGACCTTCTGGCCGTTGACGATCCACTCCTCGCCGTCGCGCACCGCCCGGGTCGCCAGGCCGGCGACGTCCGAGCCGGCCCCGGGCTCGGAGAAGAGCTGGCACCAAATCTCCTCGCCGGTGAACAGCGGTCGCAGGAAGCGGCTCTGCTGCTCCTCGGTGCCGTGGACCACGATGGTCGGAGCGACCATGCCGTAGCCGATCACGTTGCGCATGGCCGCCGAGGGGGCGCCCGCCTGGGACAGTCGACGTAGGACGGTCTGCTGCTGGGCCGGGGTGCCCCCGAGCCCGCCCCGGCCCTCTGGGAAGTGGACCCAGGCGAGGCCGGCGTCGAACTGGGCGCCGAGGAAGTCCACCGGATCGCTCTGGCTCGGCGGGTGCGCCTCGAGCAGCTCGTCGACCAGGGCGTCGACCCTCTCGTCGCTGACCATCCACCACCTCCTCGTCTGGGCGCATCCTAGGCACCGACTAGAACGGGCTGATGGCTTCTCGCATCCTCGCCACCTCTGGTGGCTTCGTCCCCGGTCCGGTCCAGCAGTCGGCGCGGCTCGGCACCATGCTGCTTGACGCCCTCGCGCGCACCGGCGCCACCCGTCCCCGGGTCTGTCTCGTGCTGACGGCCAGCGGGGACCCGGCCGACTACTACGCCCTCAGCTACGAAGCCTTCAACGCCGCGGGCTGTGACGTCACCGAGCTCAAGCTCTTCCCCCAGCCCTCGGCCGACCCCCTCGAGCGGCTCGGTGGCGCCGACCTCGTCTGGGTCGGTGGTGGGTCGGTCGCGAATCTCCTCGCCCTGTGGCGCCTGCACGGGGTCGATGAGGCGATGCGCGCCGCGTGGGAGAAGGGCGTGATCCTGGGTGGGGTCTCGGCCGGTTCGTTGTGCTGGCACGTCGGTGGGACGACCGACTCCTATGGCCCCGAGCTGCGCCCCGTCGACAACGGCCTCGCGCTGCTGCCCTGGGGCAACGGCGTCCACTACGACTCCGAGGCCCAGCGCCGCCCCCTCCTCCAGCGCCTGGTCGCCGAGGGGGCCCTGCCCACCTCGATCGCCACCGACGACCACGTCGGGGTCTGGTACGAGGGCACCGAGCCGACCGAGGTCGTGAGCGACCTGCCCGTGGACCCCGCAGCGGGGCCGGCCGCCTACGTGGTCGAGCGAACCGACGAGGGCGTGCGCGAGACGCGATTCGCGGTCGGAGCGCGGATCTCCTAGCCCACCGGGTGGGGCAACGCCGCCCGGACCGCCTCGAGGTCGGCGTCAAGGTCACGGGCTCGCTCGAGCGCCGTCGCGCTCCCTAGCTCGACGAGCCAGTTGGCGATCAGGCGGTGGCCGTCCTGGGTGAGGACCGACTCGGGATGGAACTGCACGCCCTGGAGCGCCAGCGTGCGGTGGCGCAGGCCCATGATGAGCTCGCCCGTCCACGCGGTCACCTCAAGGCAGTCGGGCAGGCCGACGCGCTCGACGACCAAGGAGTGGTAGCGACCGGCCACCATCGGGTTCGCCATCTGGGCGAACAGGCCCGTCCCGGTGTGCTCGACCAGGCTGGCGCGACCGTGCAACAGCTCGGGCGCGGGACCCACGGTCGCGCCGTAGACCTCGCCGAAGGCCTGATGGCCGAGACAGACCCCGAGCAACGCCGTCCCCTCGAGGGCGCAGCGCTCAATCACCTCGGCGCAGCGCCCCGCCTGGCGGGGATGTCCCGGCCCGGGTGAGATGAGGACGCCGTCGAATTGGGCGACGACCGCCGGGTCCACGACGTCGTTGCGATGGACGACGACCTCGGCCCCCAGCTCTCCGAGGTACTGCACGAGGTTGTAGACGAAGGAGTCGTAGTTGTCGACGACGAGCACCCGCGGTTCCATCGGCTAATTCTAGGAGGACCTCCCTCTATCCTTGGTCGGTGGACCCGACCGACGCCGAGGACTTCGCCCGCCTGGCCAGAGACCACGACATCGTGGGCCTCTCGAGGACCCTCCAGCTGGACCGCGAGACCCCCGTCTCGCTCTACCGCCGCTTCGCGGGCGGGCGAGCCTTCTTCCTGCTCGAGAGTGCCGCCCTCGGCGAGACCGGGCGCTACTCCTTCATCGGGCTCGACCGACTGTGGCGGATCCGCGGGCGCACCGGGGAGGTGCGCTGTGACGGCGTGAGCGACCCGGGAGCCGACCACCCCCTCGAGGCGGTCCGCCGGGTCCTCGCCAGCTACCGACCCTGGCACCCGGCCGGACTGCCCGACCTCGTGGGCGGGGCGGTGGGCTTCGTCAGCTACGACTACGTGCGCCACCTCGAGCGCCTCGAGCGTCCCGAGGAGCCCGACGGCTGGCCGGACGCGGACTTCTCCTTCCCCGGTGCCGTCTTGATCGTGGATCATCTGCGCCACTCGACGACGGTCGTCGTCAACGCGCTGGTGCCCGCTGGCGCGAGCGCGATCGCGGCCCACGCCGAGGCCCAGGGCCGGCTCGACGAGCTCGTCGAGACTCTGCTCTCCCCCGCCCCCGAGCCCGACCCCGCCGTCGAGCGCCTGGTGGCGTTGGCCCCTGAGCGCCGCGCGGGCGTCGACGTGCGCGAGCGCGCCGCCGCGCTGTCGAACTTCTCGGCCGAGGCCTACGAGGCGGTCGTGCGTCGGGCCCAGGAGCACATCGTGGCGGGCGACATCTTCCAGGTCGTCCCGAGCCAGCAGTTCCGACGTCCCACCGCGGTCGAGCCCCTCACCCTCTACCGGATCCTCCGGTCGCTCAACCCCTCGCCCTACATGTACCTCCTCGACGGCGGCGACCACCAGATCGTCGGCGCCTCGCCGGAGATGCTGGTGCGGGTCCACGACGGAGTGGTGTCGACCCGCCCGATCGCCGGCACCCGTCCCCGGGGCGCCGATGAGGAGACCGACGCGGCCCTCGAGGCTGAGATGCGCTCGGACGTGAAGGAGATCGCCGAGCACGTGATGCTCGTCGACCTGGGGCGCAACGACATCGGCCGCGTGGCGGTGCCCGGCTCGGTGAGGGTCGAGCGACTGGCCCAGGTCGAGCGCTTCAGCCACCTCATGCACTTGGTCTCACAGGTGACGGGACGTCTGCGCGAGGGTCTCGACGCCTTCGACGCCTTCGACGCGCTCTTCCCCGCCGGCACCCTGACCGGCGCCCCGAAGGTCCGGGCCATGGAGTTGATCGACACCTTCGAGCCCGTCCGGCGTGGCCCCTACGGAGGGGCCGTGGGCTACGTCGCACTGAACGGCAACGCCGACTTCGCCATCACCATCCGCACGGTCGCGCTGCGCGAGGGCGTGGCCACGGTGCAGGCCGGCGGCGGCGTCGTCGCGGACTCGCGACCCCACGCGGAGTACCTCGAGTGCCTGAACAAGGCCTCGGCGCCCCTGCTCGCCCTCGAGCTCGCCGATCCCCTCTAGGGAGTGGTGCCTATGCTGGACCGGGAGGTGAGCGTGGGCCCGAAGGAGCGCTGGCGCGAGCAGTACGGGGCGCAGAGACTGCGTCGGGGACCCTTCACCACCCTCTCCGGTGAGCCCCTCGAGCCGGTCTACGGCCCCGAGGAGGCCGAGTTCCCCGGCCAGTACCCCTACACCCGGGGCATCCACCCCGCCGGGTACCGCGGTCGGCTATGGACGATGCGCATGTTCGCCGGGTTCGGCACCGCGCTCGACACCAACGAGCGCTTCAAGGAGATCATCCGCTCGGGCGGCACGGGCCTGTCGACGGCCTTCGACATGCCGACCCTGCTCGGACTCGACTCTGATGACCCGATGTCACTCGGGGAGGTCGGGCGTTGCGGGGTGGCGATCGACTCCCTGAGCGACATGAGGGACCTGTTCGCCGGGATCGACCTGGGGACGATCACCACCTCGATGACCATCAACTCGCCGGCCGCGGTGATGCTGGCCCTCTTCGTCGCGGCCGCCGAGGCCGCCGGCGTGGACCGGTCCCGCCTGGGCGGGACCCTGCAGAACGACATCTTGAAGGAGTACCAGGCCCAGAAGGAGTTCGTCTTCCCCCCTCGCCCCTCGATGCGCCTGGTGCGGGACACGATGGCCTTCACGGCGGCCGAGATGCCCCGGTGGAACTCGCTGTCGATCTCGGGCTACCACATCCGTGAGGCCGGTTCGACGGCGGTGGAGGAGCTCGCCTTCACGCTGGCCAACGGCTTCGCCTACGTCGAGCTGGCCCGGGAGGCGGGCCTCGACGTCGACGTGGTCGCTCCGCGCCTCTCCTTCTTCTTCAACGCCCACATCGACCTCTTCGAGGAGGTGGCCAAGTACCGCGCCGCGCGGCGCATCTGGGCGCGCTGGATGCGCGAGCGCTACGGCGCGCGCGACGAGCGCTCGTGGAAGCTGCGCTTCCACACCCAGACCGCCGGCGTCTCCCTGACCGCCCAGCAGCCCGAGGTCAACGTGGCGCGCACGGCGATCGAGGCCCTGGCCGGGGTCCTCGGCGGGACCCAGAGCCTGCACACCAACTCCCTCGACGAGGCCCTGGCCCTGCCCAGCGAGAGCGCCGCCCGGCTCGCCCTGCGGACCCAGCAGGTGCTCGCCTTCGAGACCAACGTGGCCCACGTGGCCGACCCTCTCGGTGGCAGCTGGTTCATCGAGGAGTTGACCGACCAGATGGAGGCGAGCGCCGAGGAGATCTTCGCCACCATCGAGTCCTTCGCTCCCGGCTCGATGCTCGAGGGGGTCATCAAGGGCATCGAGGAGAACTGGTTCCAGGGGCGCATCGCCGACTCGGCCTACGACCTCGAGAGACGCCTCATCGCCGGCGAGCGGGTGGTGGTCGGCGTCAACGCCTTCACGGAAGGCAACGCGGCCGAGGACCTGGAGCTGCTCTCGATCACCCCCGCCGACGAGGCTCGCCAGCGCGAGCGGCTCGCCGCGGTGCGCCAGCGCCGCGACACCCAGTGCGTCGAACGCTCCCTCGAGGCGCTGCGCCGCGAGGCCGCTGACCCCCACGCGAACCTGATGGCCCCGCTCATCGAGGCGGCGCGGGCCGAGGCCACCGTCGGCGAGATGATGGGGGCCCTGGCCTCGGTCTTCGGCCGTCACGTCGAGGTCCCGACGCTGTGAGCGCCCGGGTCCTCGTCGCCAAGGTGGGCCTCGACGGGCACGATCGCGGCGTGAAGGTGGTGGCGCGCATCCTGCGCGACGCCGGCCTCGAGGTCATCTACACCGGCCTCTTCCAGACCCCCGAGACGGTCGCCGCCGCCGCGGTCCAAGAGGACGTCGACGTGGTCGGCCTGTCCATGCTCTCGGGCGCCCACCTCACCTTGGCCCCGCTCGTCGTCGCCGCCCTGCGCGAGGCGGGCTCGGACGCACCGGTCGTCGTCGGCGGCATCGTGCCGGGCAACGACGTGGCCGCCCTGGAGCGGGCCGGCGTCGCCGCCGTCTTCGGTCCGGGCGCCGACGCCGAGCAGATCGTGCGCACGGTCAAGGATCTGGCCCGCGAGGCCACCTGAGACCCCACCGCGGGGGTGGTAGTTTCGGCCCTTTGACGGTGACCTGAGGGTGGCGAGGCGAGAATGGGCGTGCGGAATCTCCTAGTGGGACTCCGCCGTCGCGCCAGCGAGCCCCTCGCTCCGCTCTCGGCGGCGCCTCCCGCAGACCTCCACGGCTCCTTGACCCTGCGCCACGTCGACGCCGGGAGTTGTGGCGGATGCGAGGTCGAGATCACCTCGCTCTTCGCCCCCACCTACGACGCCGAACGGGTCGGGGTGCGCCTAGCCGCCTCACCCCGACACGCCGACGCGCTGCTGGTCACCGGGGTCGTCACCCACAACATGGCCGACCCCCTGGTGCGCACGTTGGCCGCGGTGCCCGAGCCGCGTCGGGTGATCGCGGTGGGTGACTGCGCCCGGGGCTGCGGCCTACTGGCCGGCGCCTACGGCGTCGCTGGCGCCGTCGGTGACGTCGTGCCCGTGGACCTGGAGATCCCTGGCTGCCCGCCCTCGCCCGACCAGATCCTCGCGGCCCTTCGCGGGCTCACCGGACAGTGAGCGCGCTGCTCGCCTCGGCGGTCCTGCTGAGCGCGCTTGCCGTGGTGGCCGGAGCGCTCAGCCCCGCGCGACTGCGCGCTCCCCTCACCGCCGCGATCGGCCTCGCCTCGCTGGCGCTGTGGTCGGCGGCGTCGCTGGGCGTCCTCGGCGGGGGCGCACCGGCGACCCTGCGCTGGTCGGCAGTCGTCCCCTTCGGGGGCCTCGCCTGGCGTCTCGACGCGGCGGCCGCGCTGGTCGGCCTAGTCGGTTCGCTGGTCGCCGCCTCCTCCCTCCTCTACTGGACCGGCTACGCGCGACACGGTCTGCGCTCGCGCACCGGCGCCGCGGCCCTGGCCGCCTTCACCTTCTCCGTCGTCACCCTGCCGGCGGCCGCCACGGTCGTGACCTTCGCGTGGACCTGGGAGCTGATGGCCCTGGCCTCGCTCACCCTGGTCCTGACGGAGCATCGCCGCGCCGAGGTGCGCTCGGCGGGACGCTGGTACGCCGCGCTCACCCAGGGGGGAGCCGCCTTGATCCTGCTGGCGCTGGTGCTGCTGGCGGCCCACGCCCACTCCGGGGACCTCGCGACGATCACCCGCGCCGCCCGTCACCTACCCGGCGCCACCCGAGCCGCCGTCTTGGTCCTCGGGGGCGTGGGCTTCCTCGCCAAGGCCGGGGCGGTGCCGTGGCACGTCTGGCTGCCCAAGGCCCACGCCGAGGCCCCCGCGCCGGTGTCGCCCGTGATGTCGGGCGCGATGGTGAACCTGGGCCTGGTGGGCGCCCTGCTGCTGGCCCTGCGCTGGGCCGCGCCGGCCCCGGGCTGGTGGTGGGCGGCCGTCGCCGTCGTGGGCGCCCTCTCGGCCCTCTACGGCGCCCTCCAGGCCGCGACCCGCTCGGACCTGAAGGTGCTGCTCGCCTACTCGACGACCGAGAACGTCG
Organism: uncultured Ferrimicrobium sp.; assembly: GCA_964449735.1. Lineage (GTDB taxonomy): Bacteria > Actinomycetota > Acidimicrobiia > Acidimicrobiales > RAAP-2 > RAAP-2. Next base: position 54,301 of record CAYUZO010000006.1, on the reverse strand, counting down.
GGCTCGTCCTCGTCGCGGTTGGCACCGCGGGCCTGCTTGGGACCGGGCCCGCCCAGCGGGCCCTCCTCGTCGCCGCGCTGGCGTTGATGGTGAGCCACTCCCTCTTCAAGGGCACGCTCTTCTTGGCCGCGGGCTCGATCCAGCGCGCCACCGGCACCCGCGACCTCGACCAGCTCGGCGGCCTGGCCCGGCGCATGCCGGTGACCGCGAGTGCCGCCCTCGTCGCGGTGGCGGCGGTCTGCGCGCTCCCGCCGAGTGCGGGCTTCGCCGCCGAGTGGGCCCTGCTCGAGGGTCTCGCTCGGGGCGGTCACCAGGCCGGCACCGTGGGGGTGGTGAGTGCGGTCGGCGCGACCGCGGTGGTGGCCCTGGCTGGCGGACTGGCCCTCGTCGCCTTCGTCAAGGCCGCGGGGATCGGACTGCTCGGGCGTGCACGCTCGACTGGCGCCGCCGAGGCCCACGAGGTCACGATGCCCCAGCGCCTCGCGCCGGCGGTCCTCGCGGCCGCCAGCCTGCTCCTCGGGCTGGCGGCGCCGGTCCTCTGGCCCTTCCTCCAGCGCGCGGCCGCATCTTTCGCCCCCTCGGCCGGCCTGGCCCCGCACTGGCGTGCGGCATCCCTCGTCGGCCTGCGCGCGGCGACCGTCCCGGCGCTGTGGGCGCTCTGGCTCGTCGCCGCGCTGGTGGTGGTCCTCGTCTGGCGCACCCGAGCGGGTCGGGCCGCCGAGGGGCGGCGCCTGCGCCGGGCCGAGCCCTGGGGGTCGGGGCGGGTCAGTCAGAGTCCGCGCATGCAGTACACGGCGACCTCCTTCGCCGAGCCCCTTCAGCGGGTCTTTGACGACGTGGTGCGGCCCGAGAGCGACCTCGCCGTGACGCCGGCCGCCGAGGCGCGCTACTACGTCAGTTCGATCCGCTGGCGCACGAGCCACGAGGACTTGGTCGAGCGCCTCCTCTACCGTCCCGCACTCGGTCTGCTCGACCGGGTCGGGCGCGCCGCGCGGGCCCTGCACAGCGGCTCGGTGCATCGCTACCTGGCCTTCGGGCTGGGCGCCGTCGTCGTGCTGTTGGTGGTGGTGCGGTGAGCGCGGCCGCCCTCGTCGCACAGGTCCTCGTCGCCCTCGTCGGCGGCCCCCTGCTCGTGGGGTGGATGCGTCTCGTGCGGGCCCGCCTCGAGGGCCGCCAGGGGGCCTCGCCGCTCCAGCCCTGGCGCGAACTACGCAAGCTCTGGGCCAAGCAGCGGGTCCGTCCCGAGGAGTCGAGTGCCGTCTTCGCCGCCGGTCCACCCCTCCTCGCGGCGAGCGCGGGGGCCATGGTCCTGACGGCGCCTCTCGTGGCCCTGTCACTGCCCCTCGCCCGTCAGGGTGACTTCTACGCCCTGGTGTTCGTGATGCTGCTCGGCACGGTGGCCCTGGCCCTCGCCGCTCTGGACACCGGCACGGCCTTCGGGGGCATGGGGGCCAGCCGCGCGATCACCGTCGGGACCCTCGCCGAGCCGGCCCTGCTGGTGGCCGTCCTCGCCCTCACCCTCGGCGCGGGCAGCTCCAACATGGCGGCCCTGGTGCGCCGAGGACTCGAGCACCCGGTGGCGCTGCTCGGGCCGTCGCGGCTGCTGGCCCTGGGCGCGATGGCCATCGTGATCGTCGCCGAGTCGGGACGCCTGCCGGTCGACAACCCCGCCACCCACCTCGAGCTGACCATGATCAACGAGGCCCTGACCCTGGAGTACGCGGGCGCGGACCTCGCCCTCGTGATCTGGGCCGAGTCGGCGCGCCTGCTGGTGCTGATGGGGCTCTTCGTGAATCTCGCCCTGCCCTGGGGCGTCGCGAGCGGGCTCGGCGCCGTGGCGCTGGCCGTGGGGCTGGTCGCCCTGGTGGCCAAGCTGGCTCTGGCCGCCACTCTCCTCAGCCTGATCGAGGTGGCCACCGCCAAGCTGCGCCTCTTCCGCGTGCCCGAACTGTTGGCCGGCGCCTTCGCGCTGGCCGCGGTGGGCGCGATCACCGCGGTGGCCCTGCGATGAGCGGCGTCGCCCGGGCCCTCGTGGAGCTGGCGTCGAGCCTCGTGCTCCTGGGCGCCCTCGGGATGCTCTGGCGACGCTCGCTGAGCGCGGTCGTCCCGACCCTCGTGCTGCAGGGGCTGAGCCTCGCCGCGGTCGCCGCGGTCCTCGGACTGGTCCACCACGACCCAGGCCTGCTCCTCGTCGCCCTGCTCGTCGTGGCGGCCAAGGCGGCCCTGATCCCGTGGCTGGCTGCCCGGGCCCTCGCCCACGACCCCCACGCGCGCGAGTCGGCGCCGCTAGTGAACGTCCCCTCCTCGCTCGTGGGTGCGAGCGCCCTCGTGCTCCTGGCCTTCGTCGCCGGCCACCCTCTCGTGCGCCTCGCCGGCCCCCCGCTCGGCGCCCTGATCCCGCTCGGACTGGCGACCTCCTTGATCGGCCTGTGGGTGATGACCGTGCGCCGGCGCGCGGTCAGCCAGATCGTCGGACTGGTGCTGATCGACAACGGCGCGGCGCTCGCCGCCTTCGTCGCCACCTCCGGCGTCCCGCTGGTGATCGAGCTCGGGGCCTCGCTCGACGTGCTCTTGGGAGTCGTCGTCTTGCGCGTGCTGGCCTCGCGTCTCTCCCTCGCGGGAGTCGCCGACCTCGACGAGCTGAGGGAGTTGCGCGGATGATCCTCCTCGTGCTCGTCCTGCTCCCCCTGCTCGGCGCCGGCGGGGCCGTCCTCGCCCCCCGTCGGGCGACGCCCGCGTTGCTCGCGAGCTCGACCGCGCTCGTCGTCGTGGCGTCGCTGCTCAGTGCGGAGGTGGTGCGCCACGGTCCGGTGCGCGCGCTCGGTGGGCTGCTGGTGGCCGACGCCACCTCGGCCTTCATGACGCTGTTGATCGGCCTCGTCGCACTGGTCGCCGCCTCCCAGGCCGGTCGGGCCGGGGCGGGTCAGGTCCGGCGCTTCGTCGCCCTGCTCGGGGCCTTCGAGGCGACGATGCTGCTCGCGGTGCTGGCCGCGAACCTCGGTCTCCTGTGGGTCTCGATCGAGGCCACCACCGTCGTCACGACCTTCCTCGTGGGTCACGCGGCCACCCGGCGGGCCCTCGAGGCCTCCTGGAAGTACGTGATCATCTGCTCGGTGGGGATTGCCCTGGCCTTCCTCGGCCTGGTCTTCCTCTACCTGGCGGCCCGCCACGCGGGCGGCGGGTCGCACGCGCTCGACTGGACCCGCCTCGGCGGCGTGGCGACCCGGCTCGACCCGAGGGTCACCCGACTCGCCACCGCGCTCTTGATGGTCGGCCTCGGGGCCAAAGCCGGACTCGTCCCCCTGCACTCCTGGCTGCCCGACGCCCACGGCGAGGCGCCCGCTCCGGTCTCGGCCCTGATGTCCGGGGTGCTCCTCGCCGTCGCGCTCTACGGCGTGATCCGCGTGCGGGCCGTCGCCGACGCGGCCCTCGGTCCCCACTTCGCCCGCGGGGTTCTACTCGCCCTGGGGGTGGTGACCCTCCTCGTCGCGACGGCCTCCCTGCTCGGCGCGCGCGACCTCAAGCGGCTGCTCGCCTACTCCTCGATGGAGCACATCGGGCTGATGACCCTCGGGGTGGCGGCCGGCGGCACCGCGGCCCTGAGCGCGGTCCTCGTCCAGATGCTCGGCCACGGCCTCATCAAGCCCGGCCTCTTCCTCGGGGCCGGCGAGATCCTGCACGACGAGGGGACCGGGGACCTTTCACGGCTGCGGGGCCTGCTCGGACGCCACCGCGTCCTCGGTGCCGCGCTGCTCGCCGGCTTCGCCGCGCTGATCGGCCTACCGCCCTTTTCCCTCTTCGCCTCCGAGCTCGGGATGCTGAGGGCCGAGGCCCAGGTGGGACTCGGCCTCGTGGCGGCCGTCTCGGTGGCCGCGATCGCTCTCGCCGCCGTGGCGCTGGCGCGTTCGCTCTCGGCGGTCTTCCTCGGCGAGCCCGCGGGAGACCCCGCCCCGACCCGTCGAGGCGTGGCCGTCACCCTGGGGGCGACCCTGCTCGCCTCGGTGGCCCTCGGGCTGTGGATGTCGCCCCTGACCTCGCTCGTGCACGAGGCGGCGAGGGTGGTGGCCTGATGGAGTTCACGGTCCACACCCTGCGGCCCTCGGAGCTGGTCGCCGAGAGCCGGGCGCTGCTCGGCGCGGGCTGGCGGCTCGCCCTGGTCGCCGGGACCGACCACGGCGAGGACCTCGAGGTCGCCTACCTCTTCGTGGCGGGCCGGCCCGACCGGCGCGTCGAGCTGCGCGTGCCGCTCGAGCCGGGCTCGCCCGACCTCCCCTCCCTCGCCCGAGAGACCTTCAGTGCCGGGCGCTTCGAGCGGGAGCTGGCCGACCAGCTCGGCGTGACCCCCCTCGGCCACCCCCAACTGCGCCCCCTGGTGCGCCACTCCTCCTGGCCCGCGGACTACCACCCCCTGCGCCGCGGGGCCGGGCCGGCCCCGACGCTCGACCTCGGCGCACCGGGCTTCCCCTTCGCGCCGGTGGAGGGGCCCGGCGTCTACGAGATCCCCGTCGGTCCGGTCCACGCCGGGCTGATCGAGCCGGGCCACTTCCGCTTCTGGGTCGTCGGCGAGCGGATCCTGCGGATGAAGGCCCGGCTCTGGTGGCTCCACCGCGGGATCGAGCGCCACTTCGAGGGCCGCGACCTCCCCGAGGCCCTGGCCCTGGCGGAGCGGGTCGCGGGCGACAGCGCGCTCTCGCACTCCCTCGCCCTGGTGGAGGCCTGGGAGATGGCCACCGGCGTCGAGGTCGCCGAGCCGGTCGCCGCCGCCCGCGCCGGCCTGGTGGAGCTGGAGCGGCTCTACAACCACGTCGGCGACCTCGGGGCCATGATGAACGACGTCGGCTACTCCCTCGGCCAGGCTCGGGCCCAGGTGCTGCGCGAGGAGCTGCTGCGCCTCAACGCCGAGGTGACCGGCGACCGGCTCCTGCGCGGGACCCTGGCCCTGGGAGCCGTTTCCCTGCGAGGCGCCGTCGACGGGACGCGCCTCGCCTCGCTCGCCGCCCGGGTCGAGGAGGTGGCCGCCATGGCCCTCGAGCACAGCGTGGTGCGCGACCGCTTCGTGGGCACCGGGGTCCTCACGCCCGACGCCGCCCGCGAGCTCGACGTCGTGGGTCTGGTGGCCCGGGCCTCGGGCGGGCGCGGTGACGCCCGGGTGGACCACCCGCGCGCCGCGGCCTTAGAGGAGCCGCTCGTCGAGGAGGCGGGCGACGTGGCGGCCCGCTTCACCCTGCGCCGGCGCGAGGCGGCCCTCGCCTTCGCCCGCGCCGCCGCGCTCGTGGAGCCGGCTGCGGGCGGGGCCGTGGCCTCCCGCGACGAGGGCGTCGGCCACGCCCTCGTCGAGGGCTGGCGTGGTCCGGTCGCCTACCGCGTCGAGGTGTGCGAGGGACGGGCCACGCGGGTCAAGGTGGTGGACCCGTCCTTCTTCAACTGGCCGGCCCTCTCGACGGCGCTCTCGGACGCGATCGTCCCGGACTTTCCGCTCGTCAACAAGAGCTTCAACCTCTCCTACGCCGGCAACGACCTCTAGCGGAAGTCCTCCTGGAGCGCGGCCAGCGCCGAGGAGCCGGGGCACAGGGCCTCGAAGGGACGGTCCCGCAGCGCCGTCGGGGGCGTGTGGTTGAGGTCGTGGACGTCGGGGGCCGCCTCGTTGACGTAGAGCAGGCCGGTGACGATCTCCCCGCGGGCCTGGTGGTCGCGGATGTAGGCCTCGACGCCCGCCCGGTCGGTCGGGTCGTAGCCCTCGGGCGTCGCGCGCAGGCGCACCGTCGAACCGTCGTGCATGACGACTTCGCGGGGCTGGTCGGCCGTGACCTTGGCCGAGATCTCCACCCGCTCGGGGATGAAGTCGACCTCGATCTCCTTGATCTCGTGGTCGCGGATGAACCGGTAGCTCTTGGTCGAGCCCTCGTGGTCGTTGAAGGTGACGCACGGGGAGATCACGTCGATCAGGGCCAGCCCGTGGTGGGCGACGGCGGCCTTGAGGATCGGCACCATTTGGGCCTTGTCGCCCGAGAAGGACCGCGCGAGGAAGGTCGCCCCCATCGAGAGCCCGAGCAGCATCGGGTCGATCGGGGCGATGGCGTTGGGCTCGCCCTTCTTCGCCCGGCTGCCCACGTCCGCCGAGGGCGAGAACTGGCCCTTGGTGAGGCCGTAGACGCCGTTGTTCTCGATGACGTAGACCATGTTGACGTTGCGGCGGATGGCGTGGGCCAGGTGCCCGAGGCCGATCGACAGCGAGTCCCCGTCGCCGCTGATGCCGATGTAGGTCAGCTCCCGGTTGGCCGCGTTGGCCCCGGTGGCGATGGTCACCATCCGGCCGTGGGCCGAGTTGAAGCCGTGGGCGCCGCGCACGAAGTAGGTGGGGGTCTTCGAGGAGCAGCCGATGCCCGAGAGTTTGGCGATCTGGTGCGGCGGCGTCGAGAGCTCCCAGAAGGTGTGGGTGATCGCCGCGGTGACCGAGTCGTGACCGCACCCGGCGCACAGGGTCGACATCGCCCCCTCGTAGTCGCGCACGGTCAGCCCGAGCTCGTTCTTGGCCAGGGGGGCCAAGGGGATCAGGGGCTTGGTGATCGAGGGCACGTCAGTCCTCCAGTCGGGCCAGGACGCCCTCGACGACTTGCGGGGCGCTCAGGGGGAAGCCGCCGTAGGCGAGGATCGACGCCATCGCTTCGATGGCCACCCCCGTCTCGACGCTGATCAGGGTGCGCAGCTGGGCGTCGCGGTTCTGCTCGACGACGAAGCAGTGCTCGTGGGTCTCGACGAAGGAGCGGACCTCGCCGGAGAAGGGGAAGGCCCGCACGCGCATCACGTCACAGGCCACCCCGCGCTCGAGGAGCAGGTCGCGGGCCTCGCGCACCGCGCGGTCGCAGCTGCCCATGGTGATGATGCCCACCCGGGCGCCGTCGCGGCGCTCGATGAGCGGCGCCGGGACCCGGGCGGCGGCGCTGGCGTGCTTGAGCTTGAGCCGGTCGACGACCTCCTGGTACTCGGCCGGGTCCTCGGTGTAGCGCCCGAAGCGGTCGTGGCCCGAGCCGCGGATGAAGTAGGCGCCCTTCTCGTCCGAGCCGGGCAGGGTGCGCGCCGTGACGTGCTCCTCGTCGGCCCCGTCGTAGCGGAAGAACTCCTTCATCTGGGCGAGGTCGGCGTCGTGCAGGACCCGCCCGCGGTCCGGCCGGTAGTCGTCGTCCCAGGTGAGGGCCGGCACCACCCAGTCGTTCATGCCGATGTCGAGGTCGGTGAGGACAAAGACGGGGGTCTGGAAGCGCTCGGCGAGGTCGAAGGCCGCCACGGTCATCTCGAAGGCCTCGTGGGGATCGGCCGGCAGCAGCAGGATGTGGCGGGTGTCGCCGTGGCTGGCGTAGGCGCACAGCAGCAGGTCGCCCTGCTGGGTGCGCGTGGGCATGCCGGTGGAGGGTCCAGTGCGCTGGACGTCGACGAGCACGGCCGGGATCTCGGTGTAGTAGGCCAGACCGATCAGCTCGTTCATGAGGCTGATCCCCGGGCCGGAGGTGGAGGTGAAGGCCCTCGCCCCCGCCCAGGAGGCACCCAGGACCATGCCGATCGCCGCGATCTCGTCCTCGGCCTGGAGGATCAGGTAGTCCTGGACCGTCCGCTCGGTGCCGTCCTCGGCGACCTCGGTGCGCTTGCGGTACTTGGCGCACAGGCGACTGAAGTTGTCCATCACCGCGGTGGCCGGAGTGATCGGGTACCAGCCGGCGACCGTCGCACCGGCGTAGAGGGCGCCCAGGGCGGTCGCGGTGTTGCCGTCGATGAGGATCGAGTCGCCCAGCGCGTCGAGGCGCTCGACCCCGAAGGGCATCGGCTTGACGAAGGTCTCGCGGGCGTAGTCGTAGCCCAGGCGCAGGGCCCGCTGGTTGGAGGCGCGCAGCTTCTCGTTGCGCGCGAAGGTCTCGTCGAGCAGCTGGGCCACGACCTCGACCTCGATGCCCACCAGCGCGACGACCGCCCCGGCGTAGGCGATGTTCTTCATCAAGATCCGCTCGCGCGGCTCGTGGAAGTTCTCGAGGCACATCTGGGCGAGGGGGACGCCGAGGAAGTTGACGTCGTGACGCACCAGGGCCGAGTCGAGGGGCCAGGAGGAGTCGTAGAGGACGTACCCGCCCTCTCGTACCTCGGCGATGTCCTGGGCGTAGGTGGCCGAGTTCATCGCCACCATGAGGTCGTACTGCAGGGAGCGGGCGGTGTGCCCCTCGCCGTTGACGCGGATCTCGTACCACGTCGGCAGACCCTGGATATTCGAGGGGAAGAGGTTCTTGCCCGACACGGGGATCCCCATGCGGAAGATCGACTGCATCAGCAGGCCGTTGGCACTGGCCGAGCCGGTGCCGTTGACGTTGGCCAACTTGATCGCGAAGTCGTTGAGGCCCGTGCGGGCCGGCGCCATGGTCATCAGCGTCCTCCTGCGCGCACCTCGATGGTGAGCACCTCGGGTCGAGCCGCGTAGGGCAGACGCAGCTCGAAGGCCTGCATGTCCCACGCCGCGGTGGGGCAGCGCTCCGCGCACAGTCCACAGTGCACGCAGACGTTCTCGTCCTTGACCATGACCCGGCCGGTCTGGGGCAGGCCGGCCGAGACGTAGAGGGGCTGGTCGAGGTTGGGCGAGGGCGCTGACAGTCGCGAGCGCAGGTCGGCCTCCTCCCCGTCGTGGGTGATCGTGAGGCACTGCACGGGGCAGATGTCCACGCAGGCGTCGCACTCGATGCACCGGGCCGCGTCGAAGGCGGTCTGGACGTCGCAGTTCAGGCACCGCTGGACCTCGCGAACCGTCTGGTCGACGCTGAAGCCCAGCTCGACCTCGGTCGTGAGCGACTCGAAGCGCCGGCGCAGGTCCACGTGGGTCATCTGCTGGCGGGGCGAGGGGTTGTAGTCGTTGTGGTAGCTCCACTCGCTCATCCCCATCTTCATGGAGGTGAGGGTCATGCCGGCCGGCGGGCGCTCCTCGAGCGACTCGCCCTCGAGGAGCCGGTGGATCGACAGGGCGGCCTGGTGGCCGTGGGCCACAGCCCAGATGATGTTCTTAGGCCCGAAGGCGGCGTCGCCGCCGAAGAAGACCCCCGGGCGGGTCGACTGGAAGGTCGTGGGGTCGACGACGGGGGTGTCCCACTCGTCGAAGTCGATCCCGAGGTCCCGCTCGATCCACGGGAAGGCGTTCTCCTGGCCGATCGCCAGGATCACGTCGTCACAGGGCACCACCACCGTGTCGAGCACCCGCGAGTGGCGCGCCCCCTCGTCCCACTCGAGCACCTCGAACTCCAGGCCGACGAGGCGGCCCTCTTCGAGGACGAAGCGGGTGGGGGCGTGGTTGACGACGATGTCGACCCCCTCCTCCTCGGCGTCCTCGAGCTCCCAGGGCGAGGCCTTGAAGAACTCGCGAGGGCGACGGGCCATCACCTTGATGTCCTTGCCGCCGAGACGCCGGGCGGTGCGACAGCAGTCCATCGCAGTGTTGCCCACCCCGATGATCAGGACTCGCTCGCCGATCTGCTCGATGTGGCCGAAGGCCACCGACTCGAGCCACTCGATGCCGATCGCCACATGCTCGGGGTCGTCGTGGCGCCCGGGCAGGTCGAGCTCCTTGCCCCGCGGGGCGCCCGAGCCCACGAAGACGGCGTCGTAGCCCTCGCCGAGCAGGGCGGCCATGGAGGTGACCGGCGAGTTGTAGCGAACCTCGACGCCCGCGTCCAAGATGACGCCGGTCTCCTCGTCGAGCACCGACTCGGGCAGGCGGAAGGAGGGGATGTTCGAACGCATCAGTCCGCCCGCGCGGTCGTAGCGCTCGTAGAGGACGAGTTCGTAGCCCAGGGGGATGAGGTCGTTGGCCACGGTGAGCGAGGCGGGGCCCGCCCCGATCAAGGCGACCCGCCGGCCGTTGGGGGCCTGGGGGGCCGGGATGAGCCGCCCGGCGAGGTCCCCCTTCAGGTCGGCGGTGACCCGCTTGAGTCGGCAGATCGCCACCGGGTCGCCGTCGACGCGCCCGCGCCGGCAGGCCGGCTCGCAGGGGCGGTCGCAGGTGCGGCCCAGCACGCCGGGAAAGACGTTGGACTCGCGATTCAACAGGTAGGCGTCGTCGAAGCGGCCCTGGGCGATCAGGCGGATGTAGCCCGGGACGTCGGTGTGGGCCGGGCAGGCGAACTGGCAGTCGACGACTCGGTGGTAGTAGGAGGGATCCTCCACGTTGGTCGGTTCCACGCTGCTCCTTCGTCACCGCGGCCCCGACGGGCCAGTCGCCAAGGGGGCCGGCCCCAACTTATCGCCGGACCTCCCTCGATTTGGGGCGCTGCGCGAGAGTGGGCCGAGAAGGTGACCTTGGTCCCCTAGGGGCGCAGCGCCACCGACTCGCCCGGCTGGATCACGACGAGGTCGGTGCGCGACCCGGCGGCCGCCAGTCGGTCGGCGAGCTCGGCGGGCGTGCCGGCGAGCAGGGGGAAGGTCCCGTAGTGATACGGGATGAAGCGCGCCACTCCCAACAGCTCGATCGCCTTGGCCGCCTCGCGCGGACCCATGTTGTAGTGGCCGTCGATGGGGGTGAGCGCCGTGTGGGGGCGGTAGAGCTCGCCGATGAGGGCCATGTCCCCGAAGACGTTGGTGTCGCCCGAGACGTAGAGCGGTCCTCCGTCGCCCTCGGGCAGGTGCACCACGAAGCCGACCGCGTTGCCCCCGTAGGCGTTGGGACCCTCGCCGACGTTGACCCCGCAGGAGTGGTCGGCGCTCACCATCGTCAGGGCGATGTCGGCGATCCTCACGGTCCCGCCCTTGTTCATCTCGAGCAGGTTCTCCACCCCCACGGCGGCGAAGTACGCGGCCATCTCGGGCACGCACACGAGCGTCGCCCCGGTCGCCGCGGCCAGGGCGACCGCCGAGCCCATGTGGTCGAAGTGGCCGTGGGTCACGGCGATCACGTCGACCGGACCGAGGTCCGACACCGTGGTCGGTGAGACCGGGTTGCCCTCCCCCTGGCACCAGGGGTCGAGGACCAGACGGGTCCCCGAGCTCGTCGTGATGAGGACGGTGGCGTGGCCCAGCCAGGTCAGGGTCCCGCGGGCCCCCACGGTCTCACTGCGTTCCTCGGCCAGCGCCATGGGCCACCTCCCGTCTCTGGGCGAACCCTAGCGCCGCCCTCCTCAGCCCGCGCTCAGCAAGGAGGCCAGCGAACCAGCCCCCTTCGCCTGGGCCAGTCGGGGGACGTGCAGGAGGTCCTCGACCGTGCCGAGCAGGGAGTAGTGGCTGAGCGGGGTCGACAGCTGGGCCCCGGGCGGCGTGTGCGGTCCAGCGACGATCGTCAGAACCTGTCCGCCGCCGGCCCCGGCGACGACCTGTCCCGCGCGCACTCCCTGGTCCCCCGTCCCCTCGTCCCAGGTGACGAAGAGGGCGCCGTTGGCGCGCCACGCGGGCGACGCCGTGATGAGCGAGACCTCTCTCGTGAGCCACGCCGAGGCGGTGGCGGTCGAGCAGTCGTGTCCGTCGTGGCACATGTTGGGTGTGATCCAGGTGAACTGGGCGACCGCCGAGGCCGGTCCTCGAAGGGTCCGCGCGAGGCTCGTGAGGGGATGCAGGAACGAGCACAGGCTCTTCGAGCTGCGCACGTTGGTGAAGTAGCGCCACGGGTTGTGCTTGGCCGCGTAGTCGGTGCCGCCGTAGCTGGCGAGGAAGCAGTTGCCCGGGGCCCCCTCGAGGTAGGCGGCGAAGGAGACGTGGTGGCCGACCAACTCACTCTCGAGGTTGGCGCGGGCGACGAAGCAGGTGACGCAGTCGCTCGTCACGCCGAAGGTCCCACCACCGGCGAGGGCCAGGTAGTTCGGAAGGCTGGGGTGGGCCGCGGCGTAGTACTGGGTCGCCGACCCGTAGCGCGCGGCCAGGGCGGCGATCCCCGGGTCGGACAGGGCGCTTTGGTAGTCACGGTTCTCCATCACGATGACGAAGACGTGCCGGGCGGGCGTACCGGCCGCCCCCACCGGCGTCCTCAGGGGCACGAGGGCCACGGTGAGCACCGCCGCCAGGGCCACGAGGAGGGAGGAGAGTCGGCGCACCAGCGCGAAGTCTAGGAAGAGGCCCGCGCCGTGGGACCTCATCGACCTAAGTTCGGGTCGTGGGTCCGCGCACGCGCCAGCGAGGAGCTGACCGCGGGCCGTGGCGACGGGCCTGGCGGACCGCGGTGAGCTTCGACGGCGAGCTTCTCACTCCGGTCGCCGCGCTGTTGACGACCGTCCCCCTCCTCACCGTCTACCTCCTCGCCTATCGACCCCTCGGCGTCGCCGGGGCGACCGCCGCCGCCGTGGGGGCGAACCTGGTCGCCACGGTCTCCCTGATCGCCTCGCCCCGCCTGCCCCTCGGTTGGGCGGTGGCCGACGCGGTGGTCATGGGGCTCGCCGTGCTGCTGGGCACCGCGAGCGCCTCCACCCCCTGGCTGCACCTCGCCCTGCTCGTGCCGTTGTGCCTGCTCGGCGGCATCGCCGTCGCCTACGGCCAGACGGTCGGGGCCATCGGGAACCAGGCCCTGATCGCCTACGTGGTGCTCGGTCGCTTCGCCGGTCCGGCCGCCACGGACCTGCGCCTCGCGGCGGAGTTGGCCGGCGGCGCCCTCGTCGAGGTCGCCGCCCTCCTCGTCCTGCGCCTGCCCCCGAGCCTGCGCCACCAACGCGCTCACCTGGTGTCCGCCCTCGGCGCCGTCGCCGACCTCGTGGAGGCCGACCCGCGTCGCTCGGCGACCGACATCCTCTCGACGCTCGACGACGCCGAGCGGGCGCTCGCGGCGCCCGCACTCTTTGGCCGAGTCGACGTGCGCGAGCTGCGGGCCCTGCTCGACCAGGTGCGCCGCGCGCGCCTCGAGGTGACGACCCTGTCCGGACTCAGGGTCCGGCTGGCGCGCGAGGGAGAGGGCGAGGACCTCCTCGCGCTCGCCAGCGCGGCTCAGGCGACGGGAACCGCGCTGAGGGCCCTGGCCGACTCTCTCTCGTCGCGCACGCCCGCCACGTGGCGCCCGGCCGTCGAGGCCCAACGGCGCACCACCCGCGCGGTCGCCACCGATGACCGGGGCTCCGAGCGGGCCGTCCTGGTCGAGGAGGCCCGCGGCCGCCTCGAGGCAATCGGTGGTCAGCTGCGCGCGGCCGGGCAGATGGTCGACGACCTCGCCGAGGACCCGGGAGGCGCCTGGCTCCCGCGCCGTCCGGACTTCCGCGCGGGGGCCGTGGAGGAGATCGTCCTCGACCCCGCCATCGTCCGTGAGGCCCTGACCTGGCACTCGCCGGCTCTGCGCCACGCCGTGCGGGTCGCGGTGACCGTCCCCCTGGCCGCCCTCGTGGCGCAGTGGTGGGGACTGCCCCGCGGGTACTGGCTGCCCTTCGCGGTGCTCGTGATCCTGCGCCCCGACTACTCGACCCTCTTCACCCGCGGGGTCGGGCGAGTCATCGGCACGCTCGTCGGCGCGGTCGGCGCGGCGGCGCTCGTCAGCCTCCTGCATCCAGGCATCGCCGTCAACGCCGGGCTCGTCGCCCTCTTCGCCTGGATCAGCTACGCGACCTGGTCAGCCAGCTTCGCGGCCTCCGTCGCCGCGACGACGGCCCTCATCGTGACCCTGCTCACCACGGGCAGCGCCGACGCCCTCTCCACCGCCCTCGACCGCCTGCTCGACGTCTCGCTCGGGGCCCTTCTCGCGATGGCCGCCTACCTGCTCTGGCCGACGCCCGCCCGGGCGGGCATGGTGAAGGCCCAGTCCGACCTCTACCGCGCCCTCGCCGCCTACCTCGACGCGGTGGGTCCGGCTCTGAGAGGGCGAGCACCGGGTGGCGACCTCGCGACGCTCTCGCGCACCGCGCGGGTCGCCTGGGCCCGGGCCGAGGCCGCCGTCGGACGGGCGCTCGACGAGCCCTCCTCGACACGACTCGACCCGTCCGAGGGCCGCCAGCTCCTGGCGCTCGCCATGCGGGTCCTGCGCGCGACTCACGCGACCCGCCTCGAGGTCGAGCGAGGAGGGCCCGTCGCGTTGAGCGGCCTCGACGAACAGGTCGGGGCGCTGGCCGGCGCGCTGCGCGAGGTCGCGATCTCCCTCGACGAGGGCCGCGCCGCCCGCCCCGCGGCCCTGCGCGACGGACTGCGAGCGCTCGAGGGGCCGCTCGAGGCCCAGGGCCGCGAGGGGCTCGCCGCCCACCTCGACGAGCTCGTGAACGCCACGAACACTGCCCTCGAGGCGACCGGGAGGACCCGGGGGCCGGCCCTCGCCTGACGAGGGGCCCGGTAGGGTGGGACGGTGCCCGAGGACGACACCGCACCAGTCCGCCAGAAGTCGCCGACGCCCCTCAGCGTGAAGATCCTGATCATCGTGGCCCTGGCCTTCGGGGCCGTCGGGATGGTGTCGGCGATCTACTCCTCCTCGCACGGCACCTACAACCCCTGCCCGCACCGCACCGCCGCGCAGGCCGGTGGGCTGCACGCGACCACCACCCTGCCCGTCGGCCCGGGGACGACCCTGCCCCCCTCCCACGACAACGACGCGGGGCGCACCCGCCTACCCGACGCGACCCCCGACGCGGACTCGGACGTCTCGAGCCCGAACAGCACCTGCTGAGACCTACTGGGAGGTCATGCCCCCGTCGACCGGCACGACGCTGCCGGTCATGAAGCTCGACTCGTCACTGGCGAGGAAGAGCACGACGTGGGCGATCTCCCTGGGCTGACCGGGCCGGCCGATCGGCTGGAAGGTGCCGATGGTGTCGTAGACGTGCTGGAGGCCCCCGAGCATCTCGGCGTGGGCGTAGTTGATCGGGGTGTCCACCCAGCCCGGGCAGATCACGTTGCAGCGGATGCCGCGCTGGGCGTAGTCGAGGGCCACGCCCTTGGTGAGCATGACGGACGCCCCCTTGGAGGCCGAGTAGACGGCGAGGAAGGGCTCCGAGACGATCCCGTTCACGCTCGAGACGTTGATGATCGAGCCGCCGCCGGCGCGCAGCATGTGCGGGATCGCGGCCCGGCAGCCGTAGATCTGACCCTTCACGTTGACCGACAGCGTCCGGTCGATCACCTCGTCGCTGACCTCGTGGAGCACGCCGGGGATGTTGACGCCGGCGTTGTTGACCAAGACGTCGATCCCGCCCCAGCGGCTCACCGCCGCCTCGACCATCGCCTCGACCTGGCCGGGGTCGGCGACGTCGACGCTGCGCCCGACGGCCTCGCCCCCCGCGGCCAACGCGAGGGCCGCCGTCTCCTCGGCGCTCGCGCCCACCAGGTCGGCGGCCAGGACCCGGGCGCCCTCCTCGGCCAGGCGCAGCGCCGAGGCTCGCCCGATCCCCGAACCGGCGCCGGTGACGACGCAGACCTTCCCCTCGACGCGACCAGCCATGGCCTCCCCCTCACCTCGAGGGCAGCGTAGCCAACGCCGGCGCGGGCCTACGGCGACGCGGGGCGGACGCGCTCGAGCGTGAGGTGATCCTCGTGGCCGGAGAACAGAGTCGTGATCGCGTGCGAGAAGAGCGGCTCCTCGGGACAGGCGTGCTTGAACAGGGTGAGACAGGAGCGCAGCTTCACCGCGTCCGGTCCCATCACCGCGACGGGGCCCCGGTCGGAGTGGGACAGCACCGCCGACACCGATTCGACCAGGCGCGGCCCGAGGACCGGGTGGCTCAGGTAGTCGCGGGCCTCCTGCGCGTCGGCCAGGCCGTAGTAGTCCGAACGCTCGCTCGAGCCCAGGCCCGTCAGTTGGGGGAAGACCCACCAGACCCAGTGGCCGACCTTGCGCCCCTCGCGCAGTTCGGTGAGGGCCCCCTCGTAGGTGGTGCCCTGCGCCTCCACGAATCGATCCAGTCCCCCGGACGTCACCGTGGCCACCCTAGAACCGGGCCGGCGCGGACGCTAGGGAAAAGGTGCGGCGCCGACCAGTCGGCCTGGACCTACGAGGCGCCCGGGGCCTCGGCGGCGGGGCGCTCGGCTCCGCCCAGGACGTGGTAGCCGACGGGCAGGAGCTCGACGTGGAAGCGCCGGCGCACCGCACCCCAGAGCCCCTCGGGCTGCCAGAGGGCCACCGCCACCGCGACCGCCCCGAGGATGATGAGGTACCACGCCCCCTGTTGGGCGAGGCTCTGCTGGAGCGCGAAGTAGATGATGCAGCCGAGGATCGGCCCCTCGAGGGTGCCGAGTCCCCCGATCATCGAGACGAAGAGCATCTCGGCGGCCCACTGGACCGTGAACTCGTTGGTCGGCTGCACGTAGGACTGGCTCAGGGTGAGCACGGCCCCCGCGGCGGCGCATCCCGCCGCGCCGACGACGAAGATCAGCCGGCGGGCCTTGACGACGTGGACCCCGGCGCTGCGCGCGGCGACCTCGTTGTCGCGGATGGCCGCCAACTCGAGCCCGGTGCGGCTGCGCAGTAGCAGGTAGGTGCCCACCACCACGATCAGGGCGGTCAGCCAGGTCGCCAGGTAGGAGTCGTGGGCGAGGGCCGTGGGGCTCAGGTTCTGGAAGCCCGGCACCAGGTGACCGGTGCCACCGCCCAGGTAGCCGATCGTCCCGATGATCAGCATCGCGGTGTCGGCGACCACCCAGGTCGCAATGGAGAAGTATCCCCCCCGCAGGCGGAACAGGAGGTAGGTGATGGGCAGCGCGATCACCGCGTTCACGGCCGCCGCCAACGGCACGGCGAGGAAGGGGTTGATCCCCTTCAGCGCGAAGAAGAGCACGGCGTAGGCCCCCAGGCCCACGAAGGCCTGTTGGCCGATTGAGACCATCCCCGCGTAGCCGGCCATGAGATTCCACATCGTGGCCATGATCAGCAGCACGAAGAAGTTGACCAGAATCGAGACGAAGCTCGCCGGAAAGAGCCACGGGGCGGCGCTCAGCAGCCCCACCACCACGGCCCCGCCCACCAGGGAGAGGACCGGCGAATGGGTGGACCGTCTCACCCTCACGGAGCTCACGTCCCCGCTCACGCGAGCGCCGTCCGCTTGCCGAAGAGGCCCTGGGGCCGCACCGCGAGGATGATGAGGAACAGCAGGTTGCCCGCGAGGACCTGGTACTGGGGATTGAAGTGGGCGCCGAGCTGCTGAGCGATCCCGAGCGCGATCCCCCCGATGAGGGTCCCCCAGAGCGAGCCGATTCCCCCCACGACGACCGCCTCGAAGGCGAAGAGCAGGTTGATCCCGCCGCTGGTGGGAGAGAACTGGGTCATCATGCCGTAGGCGAGGCCGGCCAGGGCCACGGTCGCGAAGGTGATGGCCGCTGCCACCCCGAAGATGTGGCGGTAGTTCGTCCCGCTCATCTGGGCCGCCTCTCGATCGTCGGCAACCGCGCGGATCTGGCGCCCGAGGCTCGAGCGCGAGAGGAAGAGCTGCAACAGCGCGAGGACCGCCACCGCGACCGCCAACACGGTCAAGGAGAGATAGGAGAGGTAGAAGATCGAGCCGGGGTGCCAGGACTCGTAGGTCAGAGAGCCGATGTAGACCACGTGGCTGTTGGCGCTGTAGGCCTCGAGCAGGAGGTTCTCGATCACCACCGAGAGCCCGAAGGTCACGAGCAACGTCGTGAAGGGGTCGCGGTCGATGCTGCGCTGGATGAGGGTGCGCTGGACGCCGTAGCCCAGCAGGCCGAAAAGCGGCACCACCACGAGGAATGACCACACTGCCGCCACGTGCAGGTGGGGCACGAGGAAGACGGCGGCGTAGGCCGCCACCACGGCCATGTCCCCGTGGGCCAGGTTGATCACCTTCATGACGCCGAACATCAAGGAGAGCCCGCACGCGAAGAGGGCGTAGAAGCCCCCGATCAGCACCCCGGTCACTACGACGTCGAGCCAGATCACGACCGGGCCTCGTGGGTGGTGAGAGGGGCGCCGAAGTAGGCCTCCTCGATCTGGGCGGGGCTCAGTTCGTCGGGGCGTCCCGTCAAAGAGGTGCGCCCCTCGAGCAGGCAGTGGACGCGGTTGGCGACCGCCACCCCCTGGGTCACGTCCTGCTCGATGATCAGGACGCTCACGCCCTGCGCGACGATCTCGGGGATCAGCGCGTAGATCCGCTCCACGACGATGGGCGCCAGGCCCAGCGAGAGCTCATCGACCATCAGTAGCTCAGGGTTGGTGAGCAGGGCCCGGCCCAGCGCAATCGCCTGCTGCTCACCGCCCGAGAACTGCCACGCCCGCTGGCGCCGGCGCGAGGGCATCCAGTCGAAGAGCTCGTAGACGCGCGCCAGGGTCCACTCCCCCTTGCGGCCGCCCGCCGCGCCCACCAGCAGGTTCTCCTCGAGGGTCATCGAGGCGAAGAGCCGACGCCCTTCGGGCACGAGCGCCACCCCCGCCGCGACGCGCCGGTGAGGGGAGGTGCGCGCGAGGTCCTGACCGCGCAGCAGCACCCGGCCCGCACTCGGGCGATGCAGCCCGGCGATGGCCCGCAGCAGGGTCGACTTGCCGGCCCCGTTGGCGCCGATGACCGCGAAGACCTCGCCCTCATCGACGCTGAAGCTCACGTCGTTCACGGCGCAGAGCTGTCCGTGGTGCACCGTCAGGTTCTCGACCTCGAGCAGCGCCGTCACGACTCCTCCCCGGTCGCCGCGAGGACGCTCTTGCCGCCGAGGTACACCGCGCGCACCGCCTCCGAGCTCAACACCTCGTGGGGATCCCCCTCGGCGACGACGGCGCCCGACGCCAGGCAGAGCAGGCGCGAGACCGTCGAGAGCAGGGCTCGCACCACGTGCTCGATCCACACGATCGCCAGTCCGTCGTCGCGCAGCTGCGCGATGATCCCGGTCAGCTCGTTGACCTCGAGATCGGTGAGACCGCCGGCGATCTCGTCGAGCAGCAGCACCCGCGGTCCGGTGGCGAGGGCTCTCGCCAACTCGAGACGCTTGCGGTGCAGCAGACCCAACGAGCCCGCCGGCCGGTTGGCGAGCGACGCGAGGCCGGTACGCTCGAGGGCCTCGTAGGCGAGGCCGTGGGCGGCTCCACCGCGAAGGCCCGCGCCGCGCTGCGCTCCCACCAGGGCGTTCTCGAACACGGTCAGCTTCTCGAAGGGCCGCGGTACCTGGTAGGTCCGGCCGATGCCGGCGTGGGTTCGACTCGAGGGGGACAAGGAGAGGAGGCTCTCCCCGCCCAGGCGGATCTGGCCACGGTCGGGACGGATGTCGCCAGAGATGATGCCAAAGAGGGAGGTCTTGCCGGCGCCGTTGGGCCCGACGATCCCGAGGGACTCGCCCTGCTCGAGCTGGAAGGAGATCTCCTCGGCGACGACCACCTGGCCGAAGCGCTTGGAGACTCCTTCCAGCTCGAGCAGACCCATGAGTTACGCGTTGGTCGGCTCGAGCGTGCCGTTGACCTTCACGTGCTTGTTCAGCGAGTTGTCCACCACCCACGGCGACCAGGCGTACTTGTTGCCGCCCACGAGGTCCTTGGAGCCGGGCTTCCACTGGATGCCCACCGGGGGGATGATCCCGATGCCCTTGGCCGGCGAGGCCAGCAGGGGGTTCGAACTCTTCAGGTTCATGTTGATCGGCCCGCACATGCCCGAGTAGTTGGTCGTCTGCAGCGCGTTGGCCACGGCCAGGCGGTCGTGCGGGTTCTTCACCCGCTTGAAGGCCTCGATCGCCACCTCGAAGAGGGAGTAGCTCGAGCCCATCGACTGCACCCACTGGGTGCGGTACTGCTTCTGGTAGAGGGCTGCGAACTTGTTGGCGGTCATGCCGTTCAGCGACGAGTGGTACGGCGCGTAGGGCGTGAACCAGGCGTCAGTGGCGATGTTGTTCGACAGCGAACCCAGCGCGTAGGCGTCCGAGGGGAAGAGCATCACCTTGGCGACCGTGGCGATCTTGGGGTTCCAGCTCATCTGCGAGGCCTGGGTCCAGAAGGTCTGGAAGTCCGGCGGCAGCGGGCAGTTGATGAACAGGTCGCACGGCGCCCCGTTGGGCCCGCCGGTCTTGAACCCCTGGATCATCGCCGAGTAGTCGCTCGACAGGTCCTGGTAGCCGTTCTGGGACGAGTAGAAGCTGAAGGTGTTGGGGTACATCGCGTTGACCGTCGGACCCCAGGCGGCGGCGAAGGCGTTGCCGTCGGCGTCGTTGGGGAACATCTCGGCGAAGGTCGAGTTGCACTTGGTCATCTTCTGGACCCGCTTGATCATCGGCACGAAGCAGCCGACGAACTGGGGGATCCCGAAGAAGAACATCGCGTTGTACTTCGGCCCGGTCCCCCCGGCGCCGCCCTGGGCCGTGATCGAGGTGCCGTTGAAGCCGCCCCAGTAGGCCTCCCAGGGCACCACCGTCGACAGGCAGGGCACGTGGGCCTGCTCGCAGGTGGTGGCGACGGGGATGGTGGTCTCGGGGGCCGAGGTCACGAGCACTAGGTCGACCCCGGCGGCGATCAGCTGCTGGGTCACCTGGACGGCCACGTTGGGCTGGCTCTGGGTGTCCTTGACGATGATCTCGAAGCTGTACTTGGTCCCGCCGACCTTCATGCCGTTCTTGAAGGCCGGGGTGTTTTTGATCTGGGCCAGCACGAACTTGTCGGGCCCGGCGAAGTCGGCCAGTGCGCCGGTGCGCGGCGAGACGTAGCCGATCTTGATCGTCGTGGACTTGGCCTTGGCCCAGGCGTCCGACGCCCCCACCAACGCGCTCACGCCCGAGGTCGCGGCGACGATCCCCGCGGCCTTCAGCGCCTGGCGCCGTCCGAACTCGAAGTCGCCCCAGCCGAAGGCGCCGCGTGGCTCCTCCATGGGCTCAGTCTCCGTCATTCCATTCCCCCCTCATAGATGGACAGTGATGCTGTCTAGCACATTAGTGAACCAAATGGTGTAATTAGCCGAATTGTTCTCAGCCCCCGCCGGAGGCCCCCGCCGCGTCGCTCAGCGAGCGCAGGAGGCGGCGCGCGGCCAGTCCCCCCTTGTCGATCTTGACGCTGACCTCGGTCGGCTCGGTCGCCTCGGCGAGTCGGCGCTCGAGCACGTTGAGGGCGTCGACGTCCTCTTGGACCACCTTGACCTGCATGGTCGAGAGGAAGCCGTCGATCTCGCTCTGGCCCACGCAGAAGTCCCGGGAGAGCGCCCAGAAGTCGTGGACCCGCCCCGGGCTCGCCGGCGTGAGGCCGTAGAAGATCTTCATGTGGAAGGCGTGGTCGTCGGTGCCGTCGGGCAGCGGCGGCTTCGCCACCTCGGCGATGCGAGAGTGGATCATGTAGAAGCCCGGCGGGTAGTACTCGATGTCCTGCCAACGGTCGATTCGGCCCTCGAGGCCCGTGGTGCGCGAGTAGAAGGGCGGGCACTGCACTCCGGTCATGTGGCGGTAGACCCGCACCACCCCAGCCTCCTCGTCCGACTCGACCTCGATGGGGGTCTCGGCGACCTCGGGGGTGCCGATCGACCCGTTGTGCAGGTAGGTCTCGTGGGAGAGGTCGAGCAGGTTGTCCACCAGCAGGTCGAACCGGGCATCGATGGTTGCCATCCCGGCCACGCTGGACCAGTTCTCGGTGTCGGTCATCCAGGGGGTCGCCGGCGGGGCGGGCGGCTGCGGGTCGTGCCAGCCCGTCCAGATCCACACCCAGGGTCCCTGCTCGACGACCGGGTAGGAGCGCACGTCAGCCCGCGAGGGAACCCGGTCCTGGCCCGGCACCGCGACGCAGGTCCCTTCGCAGTCGAAGGTGAAGCCGTGATAGCCGCACTGGAGCTGCTCGCCCACCACCGTGCCGAGGCTCAGGGGAAAGCCGCGATGGGAGCACTGGTCGGCCAGGGCGGCCACGCGGCCCGACTCGGTGCGAAAGAGGACGACGTGCTCGCCGAGGATCTGGCGGGTCAGCGGACCCGCGTCGAGCTCCTCAGTCAGGGCCGCCACGTACCAGTGGTCGCGCAGGAACATTCCCCCTCCTCCCCCGCGTCGTCCGCCGAGCCCGGCTAATGAACGATTTGGTGTGCTAAACACGGGAGGCTAGCGCGTCGTCAAGGGGGGCGTCATGTCGTTGTTCGCACAGGGCCAGTGGTCCGGCAAAGTCTTCACGGGGAGCTGGGAGGCGGGAGGGGCCGGTGAGGCCCCCATCCTCGAGCCGGCCACCGGGGCCGAGCTGGGCCGCACCGGGCGGGCCTCGGTGGGCGACGTGGCCCGCGCGGCCGCGGCCGCGGCCGCGGCCCAGCGCGACTGGGCGGCGCGCCCCTTCACCGAGCGCACGGCCGTCCTTCGCCGGGCGGGTCAGCTCTTCGTCGACCACGGCGAGGAGATCGCAGAGTGGATCATGCGCGAGTCCGGCGGCATCGACGCCAAGGCCGGCCTCGAGGTCCACGTCGCCTCCGAGGAGTGCTTCGAGGCCGCCGCCGTGGGCAGCCACCCGATGGGCGACGTCCTGCACAGCGAGCTGCCTCGACTGAGCTTCTCCCGTCGCGTCCCGGCCGGGGTCGTCGGGGTCATCTCCCCGTTCAACTTCCCCCTCATCCTCTCGATCCGCTCGGTGGCCCCGGCCCTCGCGCTGGGCAACGCCGTGATCTTGAAGCCCGACCCGCGCACCGCCATGTGCGGTGGCGTCGTGCTGGCCCGAGTCTTCGAGGAGGCCGGACTGCCGGCCGGCGTCTTCTCGATGCTGCCCGGCGGCGCCGACGTGGGCGAGGCGCTCATCACCGACCCTCACGTGCGCGTCATCGCCTTCACGGGCTCGACCAACGTCGGACGCAGTGTCGGCGCCCTGGCCGCTCAGCACCTCAAGCGAGCCCACCTCGAGCTCGGCGGCAACTCGGCCCTCATCGTCATGGCCGACGTCGACGTCGAGAAGGCGGTCTCGGTAGGGGCCTTCGGCTCCTTCTTGCACCAGGGCCAGATCTGCATGACGACCGGGCGCCACATCGTCGACGCGGCCATCGTCGAGGACTACACGGCCGCCCTGGCCGAGCACGCCAACCACCTACCGGTCGGTGACCCCATAAGCCACCAGGTGGCCCTTGGCCCGATCATCGACGCCAGTCAGCGCGACAAGATCCACGCCATGGTGCACGACTCGGTGTCGGCGGGGGCGACCCTGCGCGCGGGAGGGACCTTCGAGGGGCTGTTCTACCGTCCGACTGTCCTGGCCCAAGTGCCCCACGAGGCCCCGGCCTACTGCCAGGAGGTCTTCGGCCCCGTGGCGCCCGTCGTCCCGTTCTCCTCGGTCGACGAGGCCGTCGCCCTCGCCAGCGCCACGCCCTACGGGCTCTCGCTCGGGATCCTCTCCGGGGACGGACTGCGCGCGCTGGAGATCGCTGCGCGCATCCCGACCGGCGCCATCCACATCAACGACCAGACGGTCGGCGACGAGGCGGTCATCCCCTTCGGGGGCACGGGCCATTCGGGCAACGGCAGCCGGATGGGCGGCCTGGCCAACCTCGACGCCTACACCGAGACCCAGTGGGTCACGGCCCAGAGCCAGCTGCCCGACTACCCCTTCTAGGCGCCCGCGCCGTTCAGGTCGACGTAGTTGCGCGCCAGCGCGCGGGTCAGGTCGGGACTGGAGACCACCTGGGCCAGGCGCGCGCGCTGGACCTCGCTCTCGAAGGGGTCCTCCTCGTAGGGGTGGAGCATCTGGGTCATGTAGGTCGAGAACTCCTCGGCCCGCCAGACCCTCGCGAGGGCCACCCGCTCGTAGAGGTCGAGGGGCCGCTCGTCCCCCTCGAGCAGGGCCGCGCGCAGCCCGTGGAAGAGGTCGCGCACGTCACCGATGGCCGCGTTCATCCCCTTCGCCCCCGTCGGGGGAACGATGTGGGAGGCGTCGCCGGCGAGGAAGAGTCGTCCGTAGCGCATCGGCGCGACCACGATGTTGCGCAGTGGCGAGATCGAGCGCTCGGTGATCTCCCCCCGGGTGACGTGAGGCATCTCTTCGGTGCCCAGGCGAACGTCCAGCTCCTCCCAGATCCTCTCGTCGGGCCAGTTGTCGAGGCTCTCGTCCCGTCGGACCCCGAGGTAGAGCCGGCTGACCGTGGGCGAGCGCATCGAGTAGAGGGCGAAGCCCCGGTCGTGGCGGGCGTAGATCAACTCCTCGGTGGCGGGCGCGGCCTGGGCGATGATCCCGAGCCAGGCGAAGGGGTAGGTCCGCTCGTAGCGGCGCACCACCGAAGAGGGCATCGACTGGTTCGCCAGGCCCAGGCTGCCGTCGGCGCCGACGACGTACTGGGCGCGCAACCGGAACTCCCGCCCCTCGTGGGTATAGGTGAGGACCGGCCGGTCCCCCGTCAGATCCTCGAGGGCCGTCGCCTCGGCCTCGAAGTGCAGGGGCGCTCCCGTCGCCTGGCGCAGCCCGATCAGGTCCTTCTCCAACTCCTGCTGGCCGTAGACCACGATGCCGCGACCGTCGGCGTAGGCGTGGAAGTCGATCCGGTGGCTCTGGTTGTCAAAGCGCAGCTCGACCCCGTGGTGGACCAGGCCTTCGCGACGCATGCGCTCCCCGGCACCCGCCTCGTCGATGAGGGCCGCCACGCCGTGTTCGATCACCCCGGCACGAACGCGGGCCTCGACGTGGGCCCGGCTGCGCCGCTCGACGATCACGTTGTCGATCCCGACCTGGTTCATCAGGTGGCCGAGGAAGAGACCGGCCGGGCCCGAGCCGATGATGGCCACCTGCGTCGATCGCTCCACCACCTGCTCCCCCTTCAGCGGACTGCGCCTCGCGTAATTAACCTTTTAGTGTAACCTCGGCTCGGTCCCTCTCCGACGGAAGGGGGGGTTGGGCGGGAGGTGTTTCGGTGGCGGTCGTCGTGCGCAACACCCCGCGAGCCCCCCTTGACCTGGTGGACCAGCTCGGGTCCTTCGGCGTGGCCACGATCCACGAGGCCCAGGGGCGGCACGGCCTCCTGGCGTCGCGTCTGCGTCCCATCTACCGACCGGTGCGCGTCGCCGGCACCGCTCTGACCTGCGAGGTCGCACCGGGTGACAACTGGTCGATCCACGTGGCGGTCGAGCAGGCGCACCAGGGAGACCTGCTCGTCGTGACCCCCACCTCGACCTGCGAGGACGGCTACTTCGGTGAGCTCCTGGCCACGAGCCTGGTGGCCCACGGGGTGCGCGGCCTGGTGATCGACGCCGGCGTGCGGGACGTGGCGGAGTTGACGTCGATGGGGTTTCCCGTGTGGTCGAGGGCCATCAACGCCCAGGGCACCGTCAAGGAGACCCCGGGCAACGTCCAGACGCCTATCGTGTGCGCCGGCGCCCTGATCCATCCCGGTGACGTCGTGGTCGCAGACGACGACGGCGTGGTGGTGGTCGCGCGCGAGGAGGCCCTCGAGGTGCTCGAGGCCTGTCGGCGTCGCGAGGAGAACGAGGCCCTCAAGCGGGCGCGCCTGGCCGCGGGCGAGTTGGGACTCGACCTGTACGCGATGCGCGAGCGCCTCGCCGAGCGCGGGTTGCGCTACGTCGACGGAGACCGCTGATGGGCCGGCCGCGGGCCATCCCCTGTTCGGTCCTGCGGGGCGGGACCTCCAAGGGCCTCTACTTCCTCCACTCGGACCTGCCCGCCGACCGGGCGACCCGCGATGCGGTGCTCCTCGCGGCCATGGGCTCTCCGGACCCGCGCGAGATTGACGGGATGGGCGGCGGGCACCCCCTCACCTCCAAGGTCGCGGTGGTCTCCCCCTCTCAGCGAGAGGACGCGGACGTCGACTACCTCTTCTTACAGGTCTGGCCGGACCGGGCCGAGGTCTCCGACGCCCAGAACTGCGGCAACATCCTCGCCGGCGTCGGCCCCTTCGCCCTCGAGAACGGACTCGTCGACGCCACCGACCCCGAGTCGACGGTGCGGATCTACATGGTCAACACCGACTCGCTGGCCGTGGCCCGCGTGCAGACCCCCGGCGGCCAGGTCTCCTACGAGGGGACCGCGCGGATCGACGGAGTGCCGGGCACCCACGCGCCCGTGCCCCTCGACTTCCTCGACGTGGCTGGCTCGACCTGCGGCGCGCTGCTGCCCACCGGCCAGGTGCGCGACCTCGTCGAGGGGATCGAGGTCACCTGCGTCGACAACGGCATGCCCGTCGTCTGCGTGCGCGCGAGCGACCTGGGCGTCACCGGCGAGGAGGACCCGGCGACTCTCGAGTCCAACGAAGGTCTGCGCGAGCGAGTCGAGACACTGCGCCTGGCCGCCGGGCGCCTGATGGGCCTCGGTGACGTGAGCGGGCTCACCGTCCCCAAGGTCAGTCTGCTCTCGCCGCCGAGAGCCGGGGGGCTCGTCAGCACCCGGACCTTCATTCCCCACCGGGTCCACGAGGCCATCGGCGTCTTCGGCGCCGTCTCGGTGGCCACGGCCTGCCTCATGCCTGGCTCGGTGGCCGGCTCCGTGACGGGCCATGCCCTCGGCCCGGCCGGCCCGCTCACCGTCGAGGTCGAACACCCGTCAGGCTCCTTCAGCGTCGAGATGGAGCTGGCCGAGCAGGACGGGCGCATCGAGGTGCGCCGCTCGGCGCTGCTCCGCACCGCGCGGCTCTTGATGCGCGGGGAGGTCCTCGTCCCCGATTCGCTCTGGAGCCTCTCGTGATCATCGACTGCCACGGCCACTACACCACCGCCCCCGCGAGCCACTCGGCCTGGCGCGAGGAGCAGCTCGCCGCGCACGCCGCCGGTCTCGAGGCCCCGCCCTACCCGGCGATCAGCGACGACGAGATCGTCGAGACGATCGAGGCCAATCAGTTGCGCCTCATCCGCGAACGGGGAGCGGACGTGACCCTGTTCTCCCCGCGCGCGTCGGCGATGGAGCACCACCGCGGGGACGCCGGGGTCTCGCTGGCGTGGTCCCAGCGGTGCAACGACCTGATTCACCGGGTCTGCGAGCTCTTCCCCGAGAGCTTCGCCGGGGTCGCCCAACTCCCCCAGAGCCCCGGTGCGCCACCTTCGGTCGTGCTCGGGGAGATCGAGCGCACGGTCGTCGAGCTCGGATTCGTGGGGGTCAACCTCAGTCCCGACCCCTCCGGGGGCCGCTGGGACAGCCCGCCCTTGACCGACCGCTCGTGGTATCCCGTCTACGAGCGGCTGGTCGAGCTCGAGGTGCCCGCGATGATTCACGTGTCGGCCAGCTGCAACCCGGCCTTCCACGCCACGGGGGCTCACTACATGAACGCGGACACGACGGCCTTCATGCAGTTGCTCCAGGGCGACCTCTTCGCCGACTTCCCGACCCTGCGTCTGGTCATCCCCCACGGCGGAGGGGCGGTGCCCTATCACTGGGGCCGGTACCGGGGACTAGCCGACATGCTCGGACAGCCCGACCTCTCGACCCACCTGATGGAGAATGTCTTCTTCGACACCTGCGTCTACCACCAGCCCGGCATCGACCTCCTGACCACCGTGATCGACGTGAAGAACGTGCTCTTCGGTTCCGAGATGATCGGCGCCGTGCGCGGCATCGACCCGACGACCGGCTTCCACTTCGACGACACCCGCCGCTACGTCGAGGCGGCCGACCTCAGCGACGCCTCCCGGTCCGCCATCTTCGAGCACAACGCGCGCCGGGTCTATCCCCGCCTCGACGCGCGACTGGCGGCGCAGGGCCGATGACGACGGCCTTCGTGCCCGACGCCAACTGGCTCGAGTGGGACCACGCCCCGAGCCGTCCGCACTTTCGCCTCCCCGAGGGCGCCGTCGACGCGCACTGTCACGTCTTCGGCCCCGGCGCCACCTTCCCCTTCGCGCCCGAACGGCGCTACACGCCCTGTGACGCCGCCAAGGAGGACCTCTTCGCACTGCGCGACTATCTCGGCTTCAGCCGCAACGTCATCGTCCAGGCGACCTGTCACGGCTCGGACAACTCGGCCTTACTCGACGCGCTCGAGTCCGCCGACGGGCGGGCCCGCGGCGTCGCGACGGTGCGACCCGACGTCGCCGAGGCCGATTTGGCCGCGATGCACCGGGCCGGGGTCCGCGCGGTGCGCTTCAACTACGTGCGCCGCCTCTCCGACCCCAAGCCCGACGCCTACTACCGCGCCGTGGTCGAGAAGGTGGCCCCACTGGGCTGGCACGTGGTGCTCTACTTCGAGGCCGCCGACCTCGCCGAGCGCTGGGACCTCTTCTCCAGTCTCGGGGTGCCGGTGGTGGTCGATCACATGGGGCGCCCCGACGTCTCCCTCGACCCCGATGGCCCCGAGTTCGGGCTGTTCTTGCGATTCATGGACCACAGCGACCAGGTCTGGTGCAAGGTCTCCTGCCCCGAGCGGCTCTCGCTGAGCGGACCCCCGGACTACTCCGACGTGGTGCCTTTCGCCCAGAGGGTGGTCGAGCGCTTCCCCGACCGGGTCCTCACCGGCACCGACTGGCCCCATCCCAACATGCGCACCCACATGCCCGACGATGGGCTGCTCGTCGACTACATGGCCCGCATCGCCCCTACCGCCGAGCTCCAGCACCGTCTGCTCGTCGACAATCCCCATCGGCTCTACTTTGAGGAGAACCCATGAGCGATCACCGCGACCTCGAGGACATCCCGGGCACCATCGTCTTCACGGCCGAGCGGTCCCGACAGGGCTTCCACCTGAACCAGTTCTGCGTGAGCCTCATGAAGCCCGAGAACCGCGCCCGCTTCAAGGCTGACGAGCGCGCCTACCTCGACAGGTGGCCCATGAGCGAGGAGCAGAAGCTGGCCGTCCTGGCGCGGGACTACAACGCCATGCTGGCCCTGGGGGGCAACGTCTACTTCCTCTCCAAGATCTTCTCCTGCGACGGCATCTCCTTCCAGGACGCCGCCGCCTCGATGACCGGCATGACCAAGGAGGAGTACGCGGCGATGATGCTCGCCGGTGGACGCTCCCCCGAGGGGCAGCGCTCGATCGCGGGGGGCTACTGATGGCCCGGGTGAGCGCGGGGGTCGCGACGAGCCACATCCCGGTGATGGGTCACATCATGGACCAGCACCGCACCGACGAGGACTACTGGCAGCCGGTCTTCGCCGGCTACAAGTGGAGTCGGGACTGGATGGCCGAGAACGTTCCCGACGCGATCGTCGTCGTCTACAACGACCACGCCTCGGCCTTCTCCTTGGAGATGATCCCCACCTTCGCCCTGGGATGCGCCGACCGCTTCCCCATCGCCGACGAGGGCTTCGGACCGCGACCGGTGCCCGAGGTCCCCGGCCACGCCGACCTCGCGTGCCACCTGGCCGAGACCCTGATCCTCGACGAGTTCGACCTGACGATCATGAACGCGCTCGCGGTGGACCACGGGCTCAGTGTCCCGCTCTCCCTCCTCTTCGGTGAGGTCGAGCGCTGGCCCTGCCCGATCATCCCGCTCGCGGTGAACGTCGTCCAGTACCCGCCGCCGACCGGGCATCGCTGCCTCAGCCTGGGCCGGGCGCTGCGCCGGGCCATCGAGGCCTACCCCGAGGACCTGTCGGTCCAGGTCTGGGGGACGGGGGGCATGAGCCACCAGCTGCAGGGGCCGCGCGCCGGACTGATCAACTCCCCCTGGGACCAGGCCTTCCTCGACAGGCTCATCGCCGATCCGGAAGGGTTGGCGCAGACTCCCCACGTCGAGTACCTGCGCGAGGCCGGCTCGGAGGGGATCGAACTCGTGATGTGGCTAATCATGCGGGGGGCCTTGGGGCCCGCGGTGGAGGTGCTCCATCGCTTCTACCACGTGCCCGCCTCCAACACCGCCGTCGGCCATCTGGTCCTCGAACCTCGCTAACTAGGGAGACATCGTGCGTATCGCCCTCGCCGGAGCCGGCGCCTTCGGGCTCAAGCATCTCGACGCCCTCGCCCGCATCGAGGGCGTCGAGGTCGCCGCCGTCGTCAGCCGGCGCCTGGAGCAGGCCCAAGAGGTCGCCGAACGCTACGGCGCCCCGGTGGCCGCCACGGAGCTCGAGGAGGCCCTCGGCGACGACGTGGACGCCGTGATCCTGTGCACCCCGACCCAGCTGCACGCCGCCCAGGCTCTGGCCTGCCTGCGTGCGGGCAAGCACGTCCAGGTCGAGATCCCCCTCGCGGACTCCTTGGCCGACGCCCGCGCTGTCGCCGAGGCGGCCGCCGCCAGCGACCGGGTCTGCATGGTCGGTCACACCCGCCGCTTCAACCCCTCCCACCAGTGGGTCCACCAGCGGGTGGTCGCTGGTGAGCTCTCGCTGCTGCAGATGGACGTCCAGACCTACTTCTTCCGGCGCACCAACACCAACGCGCTCGGCCAGCCGCGCAGCTGGACCGACAACCTGCTCTGGCACCACGCGGCCCACACCGTGGACCTCTTCGCCTACCAGGCCCAGTCCCCCGTGGTCGCCGCCCACGTCCTCGCCGGGCCGGTCCACCCCGATCTCGCGATCCCCATGGACATGTCGATCCAGCTGAAGGCCGCCTCGGGCGCCCTGTGCACCCTGTCGCTGTCCTTCAACAACGACGGCCCTCTGGGGACCTTCTTTCGCTACATCTGCGACCACGGCACCTACGTCGCGCGCTACGACGACCTGGTCGACGGGCGAAACGAGCCGATCGACGTGAGCCAGGTGGCAGTGTCCCTCGACGGGATCGAGCTGCAGGACCGCGAGTTCGTGGCCGCGATCGCCGAGGGCCGCGAGCCCAATGCCTCGGTGGCCCAGGTGCTCGGGGCCTACGAGGTCCTCGGGGATCTCCAGCGCGAGCTCGACGCCGCCGACTAGCTCGTGAGGTAGGCGACGATGGCGTCGCCGACCATGGTCCGGTAGTGCTGGCGCAGTGCTGGGGCCATCATGTCGCGCTTGAAGTTCGCCTTGAAGGTGAAGCGGTTATTCACCCGGAAGAAGCACAGGGAGCTGATGAACATGTGGACGTCGCGCGCGTCGAGCTCGCGAGTGATGACCCCACGGCGGCGTCCCTCGTCGAGCAGCTCCTGGACGAGGGGGATCAGCGGCCTCGGCATGGGGGCGATGCCCCGGCCCTTGCCGATGAAGCGCGCCTGGTTCATGTTCTCGAGGCTGATGAGGCGGGCGAAGTAGGGGGTCCCGTCGTGCAGGTCGAAGGAGACCAGCGCGATCTGGCGGATGGCCTCGACAGGGTCCATCCCCTCGATCCCGTAGCGCTCGAGGGGCACGACGATCTGTTCGTAGGCGTGCTGGAGGGCGGCCAGGTAGAGGCCCTCCTTGGACCCGTAGTAGTAGTAGATCATCCGCTTGGTCGTGCGCGTCAGTGCGGCGATCTCGTCGACGCGCGCTCCGAGATAGCCGCGCTCGGAGAACTCCTGGATCGCGACCTCGAGGATCTCGCGCATGGTCCGCTCGCGATCACGTTGCCGCTCGACGACCTGCACCGCGCCACCGGACTGAGCGCCCTTCGCTGACCTCATCACACCTCCGAACCCGAACCCGCCCGCTTGGTGGCGGTCCCTGGGCCGAGCTGCCCTGGTCACGCTAACACCGGCGTTACGCCGAACCGGGCGTGGCTGGGACCTTGGCCCCGCCCCGAACCGCTTCGCGGGGCGCCACACTGGAGGGGTGAGAGCCACTCGCCGGGGTTCCTGGCGCGCCGTCGTCGCAGTCGCTGTCGCCGGGGTGGCGGCGGTGCTCGCTCCGGCCAGTGCGCGGGCGGCGTCACCCTCCTTCTACTACCTCGACCTCGGGGCGTCGGTCTCGGTCGGGGTCCAGCCGACGACTGCGGTGCCGACTGGCCAGCCGACCTCCCACGGCTACGCCAACCGCCTCGTCGCCTACGAGGCGTCGCGTGGGGTCGTCGTGCACCTGACGAAGTTGGGCTGTCCCGGGGAGTCGCTCGCGACGATGCTCCACGGGCCCGACCCCTGCTACCTGCCACCCGACACCCAGCTCTCGGACGCCCTCGCCTTCCTGCGGGCCCATCGCGCGGACCGGGTGCTCGTCAGCGTCGACATGGGCTTTAACACCTTGAACGTCTGCTTCCACGGTCGCGACATCGACCTGACCTGCGTGACGCCCGTCTTGAAGACCCTGCGTTCCCAGTTGACGACCCTCATGAGCGCCCTGACGGGCGCCGCCGGGTCGCGCACCTTCTTCATCGGCCTCAACCACTACAACCCCTACCTGACCAAGGCCCTCAAGGAGGGCGCCGCCGAGACCTTCGCGACGAACTCGGTGACGGCCCTGCACCGCATGAACGCGGTCTTCGGCTCGGTCTACTCCCAGTTCCACGCCGCGACCGCTGACGTCGTCGAGACCTTCCACGAGGAGGACACTCACCTCGTGCACCTAGCCGGGGTGAAGGAGAAGGTGCCCGCCAACGTGGCCTACGCCTGCCGCTACACCTGGATGTGCCGGCCCCGCCCCTTCGGGCCCAACATCCACCCGACCGATCAGGGCTACGCCGCGATCGCCGCCGCGATCGAGAAGGTTCTGCCGACCGGGTTCTAGCGGCGCGGCTCCCAGGAGAAGTAGCGACGCGCGAGCAGGAAGCCCGCGAGGCCCCACAGCGCCACGATCCCCACGTCGCTCCACTCGAAGCCGGTCCCGAGGAAGCCCGTCTGCATCCCCAGGGCGAAGTGGCGCACCGGGAAGATCTTCGAGATCCACAGGATCCACTGTGGGGCGTTCGAGCCGAGGGGGATGAAGACCCCCGAGAGGAAGAGCAGGGGCATGATCGTGGCGTTGACGATGGCCGGGGCCGAGTCCGCGTTGGGCAGGACCGACGAGAGGGCCAGCCCGAGAGCGGTGAAGGCGACGGCGCCCACGATCAACACCACGAGGAAGCGAATCAAGTTCCATCCCGTGGGGATGGACGCGTCGTAGAAGACTCGCCCAAAGGCCGCCGTGATCACGACCAGGGTCACCGAGATGAGCAACGCGTGGACCAGCCGGGCCGCGATGAAGGCGGCCGTCGAGAGCGGGGTCACCCGAGTGCGCTTCAAGATCCCGGCGTCGCGCTGGACGGCGAAGCCAATGGAGATGTTGGTGTAGCAGGCCGATACCACCGAGAAGGCCGCCATCGCCGCGACGTAGTAGGTCGAGACGTCCACCACCCGGCCCGGAAGGTGGATCTTCCCGTGACCGAGCAGCGAGGTGAAGATCACGAGGAACATCAAGGGGAAGGCGAAGGTGAAGAAGGCCGAGGCCGGGTTGCGCCAGAAGGCCTTGTTGTGGAAGCGCAGTTGGGTCGCGAAGAGGCGGAGGGAGGTCACCGGGAGCTCCCCTCGTCGCCGGGATGGTGGGTGAGGGTGAGGTAGACGTCCTCGAGGGAGGGTCGGGAGACCTGGAGGCCCACGAGCTCCACCCGCTCCTCGAGGGACCAGGAGGTAAGGGCGTGCAGCGAGGCCGTGACGTCCGCGGGCGTCACCTGCCACCAGCCTCCCCCGGTGGCGACGGCGCCCAGGGTTTCAGGTGGAGCCGCACCTTCCGCCAGCGAAAAGCGCACCACCGCGCCCAGCCGGTCCCGACCGCCGAGGGTGTCGGGGGTGCCGCGCGCGACAATCCGCCCCCCAGCGATGACTGCCACGTCGTCGGCCAGGTACTGGGCCTCGTCCATGTAGTGCGTCGTCAACAGCACGGTCTTGCCGAGCGAGCGCAGGCCGCGGATCACCTCCCAGGCGTCACGGCGGGCCGAGGGATCGAAGCCGGTGGTCGGCTCGTCGAGGAAGAGCAATTCGGGGTCTCCCGCCAGAGCCACCGCCACGTCGAGTCGGCGCTGCTGGCCGCCCGAGAGTCGCGAGACCCGCTCACGTCGCTGTTCGGTGAGTCCGACGAGCTCGAGGACCTCCTCGACCGGGCGCGGGTGGGGGTAGTAGCCGGCGTACACGGTCACCGTCTCGTTGACGGTCAGGTAGGGCTCGACGCCCGTCGACTGCAAGACGACACCGATCTGGCGACGCAGCTCGACGGGCTGATGGTCGGGGTCGAGCCCGAGGACCGCCACCTCTCCCCCGTCACGGTGCCGAAAGCCTTCGAGGATCTCGACGGTCGTGGTCTTGCCCGCACCATTGGGACCGAGCAGGGCGAAGACCTGGCCACGCGGGATCTCCAGATCGATACCCCCGACCGCCGTCAGATCGCCGTAGGACTTGGTCAGTCCCTTGACGCTGACCGCCAACTCCCCGGTTCCCCCCACGGTGTTCGACGCTACATTGTCCACTATGGACAGTCAAGGAGGACTGAGCGCGACCCAGGGGGCGCTACTCGGCCTAGTGCGCCAGCGCGGTCCCTTGAACGGCAATGCCCTAGCCCGCGCCGCCGCCCTCCTCATTGGCGAGTTCTGGACCGTCACCCGCAGCCAGGTCTACCGCGAGCTCGATCACCTCGAGAAGATGGGCTTGGTCGCCGCAGGTCCCCTCGGACGACGCTCGAGCCGGGAGTACACGGTCACGAGGGCGGGCGACCGGGCCTTCCTCGCCTGGCTCACCGAGGACCCCGAAGACCCGGTCATCCGTTTCGCCATCCTGCTCACCGTTCGCTTCGCCGCCGACCTCGACCCTCGCCGCCTTGCCGAGATCCTCCGGGCGCATCGTGAGCGCACCCAGGCGAAGTTGCTCTACTACGACGCGCTGTGGGAGACCCTCTCCCAGGAACCTGATCCCTTCGAATTGGCGACACTGCGTCTCGGGATATTGATCGAACGAGCGATCCACGAATGGTCCGAGGAGTTGCCAGGACTTCTTCCCCGCGGCAACCACTGAACCCCAGCGAGACGCACCGCCCTTCGTGGCGAACAACGAAAGTGGCTGCCTCGAACTAGGTCGGCGTTCTCAACGTGGTGGTAGAAGCCTATCCAAGCGGGCGGCAGTGGACGCGACGTCGAACGGAGCGCGGGGGACCTCGCGCCGTATCAAGTCACAAAGGATTCTCGGTGGAGTGATCCACACTCCAAGGTGCTGATAGTGCTTCTTGGCGATGAGACGCGCGGTGGCGGGAATGCTCCAATTCCCGTCGACGAAGACCAATGCTGGAATCACTGGGACGTTGTTGTCGCCGATCGCCTGGGCCACCGGTATCACCATCGAGTAGATCTTCTCGACTTCGCTCGTGCGGTCTTTGCCACCGACGAAGAGCCGGGTCTCGACCGAGAGTGGATTCACCGACTTGTACTCGATCTTGCCGCGCCACAGCTTGGCGTCGATGACCCACACTCCAGAAGGGGCAACCACGACGTGGTCGATGTTGCCTCGTTGACCAGGGACAACTCGATCCGAGAGCAGAGTTGCCAGGCCATCAAGTTCACTCAGCAGTGTTTGGCCCACCAAGTACTCCCCGGTGGCACCTCGCACGAAGTTGGCCTTCGAGCGACCTCGCGCGTCTCGCAAGGCCGATGTGCCGCCTACGGGATTGGACGTCAGGACTTGGCCCTGTTCGGCAGAAGAAGACAGTACGTGCTCCCCGGGACCGCATGGAAGGCACCTCGCCTTCCTCAACACTGGCTCGTGCCATCCACGTTCATTGCGTGCAATAGTCGCTCCGCACGACGCGCAACTTCCGCCGTAGCGAAGCTTCTTCTCCTCCCAAGGCATCGAGGGAAGCGTACTGAGCACTTGCTTGCATCCTCACTCCATTCCTACTGGCGGGTACCGAGAGGACGTCGACCGCCGAGATCGCACTTCAACACTCTCCTTTCGGCCTTAGGATGAGCGCCCGTGGAATCCAAGGTCGAGCCGACCACTCCAGACCTCACCATCAGCGGAGTCACCGCACGCTCCTTCACCGTGCCTCTGCGCGAGACCTTTCGTACGGCCCTGCGCGAGGTGCGCTCCCTTGAGGTCGTGGAGGCCACGGTGACCCTCTCCGATGGCTCCACGGCCGTCGCCGAAGTCAGCCCCACGCCTGCTCATCACCGGCGAAACGACCGGTTCGCTCCTCGCTGCGCTCAACGGTCCCCTCGCCGACGCCCTCGCGGGGATGCCTCTCGCCGAGCACACCTTGCTCTTCGAGAGGCTCGCCTCCGCGATGAAGGGCAACACCACCGCGAAGTGCGCCCTCGACGTGGCGATTCACCGTGCTCTCGCCCGACCGGTGGGGGGACTCCCCTCCTGGCTCGGCGGTCGTCGAGCACCGGTACGCACGGACGTGACTCTGTCACTGTCCACGCCCGAGGACATGGGACGCGCCGCGGGCCGACGAACGGAAGAGGGTTTCGACGTCCTCAAGTTGAAGGTCGGCGGGACGAATGTCGAAACCGATGTCGCGCGCGTTCTCACAGTCGCCGAGGCCGCCCCCGGGGCTACGCTTCGACTCGACGCCAATCAGGGCTGGACGCCCAAGCACGCCCTCGCCGTCCTCGATCGACTTGACGAAGAAGGGGTGGCTATCGAGCTCCTCGAACAACCGGTGCCCTCCCAGGATCTGGTCGGTCTGGCGACCATCTCACGCAACTCCCTAGTCCCCGTGCTCGCCGACGAGTCCGTCCATTCGGCGACCGATGTCCTCAGGCTCGCCGAAGCCGGGGCCGCCGACATGGTCAATGTCAAGCTCGCCAAGTGTGGTGGTCTGTACGCCGCGCGCCAGGTGGTGGCCACCGCCCGAGCCTGCGGCTACGAGGTCCTCATCGGCACGATGCTCGAGCCACCCTCAGCGGTAGCCGCGGCCCTCGCCCTCGCGTCCACCCTCCCCGAGGGACGTGCCCACGACCTCGACGCCGGTCTGTGGACCGCGGACCCCGGTCCCCTGCTCTACGCCGGTTCGAAGGTCACATTCGGCTGACCTCCGTCACCCTGGGTGAATCTCGCTCCAGAGCTCGCCTCGCCGGCGGCTCAAGGTGGCGATCTCGGCGGAGTTCGTCGCCAGAGACAGGGCTCGGTCGTAGGCGGAGAGGGCTGCGGCGTCCTCGCCCAGCTGGCGCAACAGCTCCGCCCTTGTGACGTGCAGGACGTGGTAGCCATCCAGCGGACCGGCCACCCCCTCGATCAGTGCGAGGCCGGCCGCCGGTCCCTCGGTTTGGGCAACCGCCACAGCCCGGTTGAGCGCCACGATCGGTGACGGGTCGATGAGGAGTAGCTGGTCGTAGAGGGCCACGATGCCCGCCCAGTCCGTCGCCTCGGCACTCGGCGCACTCACGTGGACCACGTTGATGGCAGCCAGGAGTGCGTAGCGCCCCGGTGGGGCATCATCGCCTCCTGCTTGACCGAGGAGGGCGGCGCCCTCCTCGATGAGAGCGATGTCCCACGTGGTGCGGTCCTGCTCCAGGAGGGTCGCCAGTTCCCCTTCGGGGGTCAGTCGCGCCGGCCGGCGCGCCTCGCTGAGCAGCATCAGCGCCAGAAGCCCCCTGATCTCGGGCTCCCCGGGGAGGAGGTCGGCGAGCAGACGAGTGAGACGTATCGCCTCGGTGGTCAGGTCCGAGCGGACAGGTTCGTTTGCTGGATCACTCGAGAGGTAGCCCTCGTTGAAGATCAGGTACAGGACCGCGAGCACCCCGTCGAGCCGACGCGGCAGGTCCTCGGTGTCAGGTGTGCGAAAGGGGATCGTGGAGAGCCGGATCTTGGCCTTGGCCCTCGTCAGGCGCTGGGCCATCGTCGATTCCTGGACGAGATACGCGTGAGCGATCTCGGAGACGCTCAGTCCTCCCACGAGCCGCAGGGTGAGGGCCACTCGTGCCTCAGGGGCCAGTGCCGGGTGACAGCAGGTGAAGAGGAGCGCCAATCGCTCATCAGAGAGAAACAGAGCGCTCGCCTCGTCGGTTTCGCAGGCGTCGAGGCCCCACGCCTCGCGCTCCTTCTCCCCCCGTTGGCGCTCACGCCGCAGGCGGTCCAGCGCACGGCGGTAGGCGGTTGTCATGAGCCAGCCTCCCGGTCGCGGAGGCACTCCTGACTCCCTCCAGTGCACGAGAGCGACGGCGAAGGCCTCCGCCGCCGCCTCCTCGGCAATGTCGAGGTCGCCGAAGCGGCGAGCCAGAGCACCGACGATCGTCGGCCACTCGACGCGATAGGCCGTCGCGAGGACCCTTTCGATCTCGACGTCAGCCACCTCGGTGGAGGGGGCGGACCTCAACCTTCCGATTGCAGGCTCGCGAGCCCTCCGAGGCCAAGCGCAGCGCCACGTCGAGGTCAGGTGCCTCGATGATCCAGAAGCCGGCCAACCACTCCTTCGTCTCGACGAAGGGCCCGTCGACCACCAGCCCCGCCCCCGCCCGGTTGTCGACGGTCGTGGCGGCAACCGGACCTTCGAGGCCCGCAGCCTCGACCCAGTACCCTTCGGCAATCATCCTGTCATTGAAGGCGTCGATTTGAGCCATCTCATCCGACGTCGCGAGCCCCGCGCCGTCATCGATGACCGATAGGAAGTACTTCACTGTGATCTCCTTTCTGAGAACTCTCCGTCGTTCTCGCGACAGGGAGTCCAGTCTTCAGTCGGTGGGCCTGTCTAGATGGGTCCGCCCGGCGTTGACAGCGTTCCACCCTCGGGTCTCAAGAAGAAGCCCTCGACGGGTCGGACTTCCACTCCCCCTCCTTGATGGAGGATCGGGTTGCGCCGAGCGCTCGCCACGGCCTCCTCGAGCGTGTCCGCCTCGAGGAGGTAGAGACCCAGCATCACCTCCTTGCCCTCCACGTAGGGTCCGTCGGTCATGCGACCATCAGGCCTCAGGCACACGGCCTGGTCGCTGTCCTCGAGGGCGATGGCGGCGGGCATCCGGCCCTCGGCCTGCAACTCGTCTGAACGAGCCCGGTGCTCGTCACGAGCGCCCTCCAGGCCCTCCCACGACAGGTCCGCGTCGCGGAACAGGATGACGGCGTAGGTAGTCATGGCACCCCCTGAGCCCCCTTGTGGGACTGTCACGAATCCTACGAACGGGGATCGGGAGATTCGACAGGCGATTTCACCCATCGAAACGGCGAGCCGTCCCGAAGTCGTGGCTGGCAACTGGCCGAGATCAGGCCTCGAGCGCAGAAGGCTGTGGCCGGGTCCACCTCGTCCGGCGACTGAAGCTGGCCACTCAACAAGACATCCCGACGTGCGCAACCGCGCACGTCGGGATGTCTTGGAACGGGCCCTTAGCCCGGATTCGTTCTAGATGCACCGCGAGGACGCGGCAACCACGGAAGGCTCAGATGACGCGAACGTTGTGCGCCTCTTCGCCCTTCTTCCCCGGAGCGGTGTCGAACTCCACTCGCTGACCCTCGTCCAGGCTGCGGTATCCCTCGCCCTGAATGTTCGAGAAGTGCACGAAAACGTCGTCTCCGCCCTCACGGGTGATGAATCCATATCCCTTTTCGGCGTTGAAGAACTTCACAATGCCCTGTGCCACAACTACTCATTTCTCATTTCAGCTCTTCAAAACCTTTGAGGTGCCTCCGCTCACACTACTCGGCGAGCCCAGGGCTGGCGACAGAAGTTTCCTGATCACTCGCCACCCCTTCAAGCCCCCCCCCCGCTGGAGTCGGTGAACCTACTCCCTAGGCTCCTCCGCCTTGGAGGCGCTTCTTCGACTCCGCCTTGGCGTGCTTGTCGAGGCGCTTCTCCTTCAAGGTCTTGCCCACCTTCTTCGTGTTGTGGCTCTGCGGTGCCTTGTTGGCCATGTGCGTCCCCTCCCCAAGTGCCACTCGACACGGGGCCTCTTCTCCCGGTGCTCACCAACTCGAGCGGCGCCGATGCGCCCCTCACCCTTCAGTGGCCTCGAGACTCACCCTACCGAGCGGCGCGACCCGGCGCACAACATGACAGGGACAGGTGCGGATGCCGAGCTCGTGCAGAATCCACCGCATGTAACGACATCGGGAACGCGCGATTTCGGAACACAGCATGGGTCGCCATGGGCACCCTCACCACTTCGCGCCATCATGGACGTGGTGGGCCGTACAGGACTTGAACCTGTGACCCCTTGCGTGTCATGCAAGTGCGCTACCAGACTGCGCCAACGGCCCTTAGGGCTGCCACCCTACCACCCGACCCGGGCCCTGAGGCGGGCTCAGGCGAGCACGGGATCCTGGCGCGAGACGAGGCCGAGGCTCATCTGACCCGCGTTGTTGAAGATCACCTGTTCCAAGAGGACCTCCACGGCGGCTCGCGCGTCCGCCAGGGCGTCGTGACCCCCCGGCGGGACCCCGTAGTGGCGACAGAGATGCTCCATCGAGCGGCGAGGACGGGCCGCGCTGCGCGGCTCGATGAGTAGGTCGTGCTCGATCACGTCGATGACCTTGAGCAGGGAGAGGTCGAGGTCGGGTCCCTGAAGCGCCTGTCCGAGCACCGAGGCCGCGCTGCGCCTCAGCATCTCAAGGTCGAAGCGGACGACGTTCGCGCCGACGACCCAGGCACCAGCTTGGTAGTACTCGGTGAGCCTCTCGAGGGCCCGGCCGAGGCCCGCCTCCTGGCTCAGCACCGGACCGTCGACCCTCCCGGCCTCGAGGTCCTCGAGCGAGATGCCGTGGACCCGTTGGGCTCCGGGGGTGATCGCGCGGTCGGGCAGGACGAAGAACTGCTCCTCCGCCACGCGCCGGCCGTAGCGATAGAGGGAGAAGCCGTAGGAGATGGCCCGATCCACCTTGACGTCCAGACCGGTCGTCTCGGTGTCGAAGCCCACGACCAGCTCGGGCACCTGGTGCAGCTTCTTCGGGGCCACTCTCCCTCCTCGCTAAGAAGTTAGCCAAGGGGCGTCACGCCCATTGACGGACGGCGTCGCCAGCCACCAGAGTGTGGGCCATGGCTCAACGCGTCGCGATCGTCACGGGTGCCTCCTCGGGGATCGGTCGGGCCTGCGCCGACCGCCTCAGCGAGGCCGGCTGGGAGGTCGTGGGCGCCAGCCGGCGCGGCACGGGGGGCTCCTGGGCCGGTCTGGTGATGGACGTCGACGACGACGAGTCGGTGCGCCGCGGCGTCGAGGGCGTCATCGCCACCCACGGCCGACTCGACGCCGTGGTGGCGGCCGCCGGGTGGGGCGTGTCGGGCCCCGCTGAGGAGACGCCCCTCGAGGCCGCGAAGGCTCAATTCGAGACGAACCTCTGGGGCGTGGTGCGGGTAGTCAACGCCGCGTTGCCGGCGATGCGACGCCAGCGCTCGGGCCGGATCGTCCTGATCGGCTCGATCGGCGGCCTCATCGCACTGCCCTTCCAGGCCTACTACAGCGCCTCCAAGTTCGCCCTCGAGGGCTACGGCGAGGCCCTCGCCTACGAGGTCGGGCCCTTCGGGATCGGCGTCACGCTGGTCGAGCCCGGCAACTTCGCCACCGGCTTCACCGGTGCGCGCCGGGAGGTCCCCCTCGCCGAGGACTCCCCCTACCTCGCCGCCACCGAGAAGGCCGTCGGCCAGATGGCCCACGACGAGGAGCACGGCGCGGACCCCCGACTGGTCGCCCAGACCGTCCTGGCGGCCCTCACCCGGCGCTCGGCGCCACTCAGGGTCACGGTCGGCTCCTCCGAGGAGCGCTTCGGCGCCCTCGCCAAGCGCCTCCTGCCCTTCTCGATCTTCTCGCGCGCGGCGCGCAAGAGCCTCGGCCTGTGACTAGGTGAAGATGATCTCGCCGCCGGCAGCGATCGCGTAGAACTCGCCCACCGTGATGATGTCCTTCACCTGAGGGATGAAGTCGCTTTGGGTGAAGCCGAAGAGGTCGACCGACGCCTTGCAGGCGTAGATCCCACAGCCGCTGTCGGCGATCAACTCCATGAACTCGGGCACGTCAGGGATGTCGAAGTGCTCCATCTTGTGGGTCATCATCTTGGTGGCGATCGCCGACATTCCCGGCAGCACCCCGACCAGGCTCGCCATGTGCAGTCCCGGATTGCCGACCGCGGCGACCTTGAGGTGTCCGAGCCGCTCGGCGTGGATCGCGTCCAGGCCGAAGAAGGTGAAGAAGAGGTTCGCCTCGATCCCCTCGGCCCGAGCGCCGTTGGCCATGATCAGCCCGGGGTAGACGCCCTCGAGGGATCCCTTGGAGATGATGATCGAGACCTTCTGGATTGAGTCGGACATGGTCCCTCCTAGATGCAGCCGGTGGGCTTGGGGATGCCGGCGATCTTGGCTGCGGTCTTGGCCGGACCCTTGGGGAAGATCTGGTACAGCTCCTTCACGGTGACCCCCGAGAGCTTCGCGAGGGCCCGTACGTTGGGGCCGGCGCCGGTGGTGTCGAACTGATGGCGCATGAAGCGCACCACCTCCCACTGGCGCTCGCTCATCGGGTCGAGCCCCTCGCGGCGGGCCAACTCCACCCCCATCGCCTCGTTCCACTGCGACGGGTCGACGAGGAAGCCCTCCTCGTTCACCTCGACGCTCACGCCCGCGAGCAGTTCTGTGGTCATGTCGCCTCCTTGGTCGTCTCGGCGAGCTCCTTGCCGGCCCTCGGCATGTCGCTCGAGATGCCGGGTATGTCGCGTCCGGGCAGCAGGCTGTGCCAGTAGAGCCACTGGAACATCAACTTGCCGAGGTGGTTGAGACGGGACTCCTTCAGAAGGGGCATGCCCACTGCCGTCGGGTAGTGGCCGGGGGTCGGCTCGACCTCGTAGTTGAAGTCGATGAGCATCGCCTTGGCGAAGCCCGTCTCGATGAAGCAGTTGGAGTGTCCGTCGTAGCCCTCGACGAGCTCGCGACCGTGCAGGAAGCGCACGACGTTCTCCGCCAGGGTCTCGCCCTCGAAGTGGGTGACCGAACCGGCCTTGGAGATCGGAAGGGTCGTCGCGTCGCCGAGGGCGAAGACCTCCGGAGCCACCAGGCTCTGCAGGGTGCGTGGGTTGGTCGGCACGTAGCCGAGCGGATCGCCGAGCCCCTCGGAGCGCTCGACGTAGTGCTGGCCGGCGTGGGCCGGGATCACCACGGCCAGGTCGAAGGGGACCTCCCGGCCGTCGTAGGCGACCAGCCGACCGCCCTCACCATCGACCTCGCCCGTGGCGAACTCGGTGACCAACTCGATGCCGCGCTCCTCGAGCATGCCACCGAGGTGCCGGGCGGCGATGGGCTTGGTGAAGGCGGCATCGAGCGGGGTCACGAAGGTGAGGGTCACGTCGTCGCGACGGTCCCGTTCGGTGAAGAACCAGTCGGCGAGGAAGCAGAACTCGAGGGGCGCCACCGGGCACTTGATCGGCATGTCGACGACGTTCACCACGATCCGACCGCGCTCGAAGCGCGCCAGCACCGCCCCTAGGGCAGCGGCACTCTCGGGGGCGTAGAAGGTGAAGACCCGCTCGTCCCAACCCGGTCCGCGCAGGCCCTCGGTCTCCTCGTAGGCGAGTCGCGCGCCGCTCGCGACCACCAGCACGTCGTACTCCAGGGGCTCGGCCCCCTCCAGGTGGACCCGACGGGCGGCCAGGTCGACGTGGTCGACGGCCGCCTCGACGAAGCGCACGCCGTCCATCAACTGACGCCGCCGAGGGCGCATGAGGTCCTCGGGGTGGCTCAGGCCGAAGGGCACGAAGAGCAGCCCCGGCTGGTAGAGGTGGTCGTCGTCGCGGTCCACCACCACAATCTCGGCCTCATGGGCGGGCAGCAGGCGACGGAGCCGGTTCGCGGCGATGGTTCCGCCGGTCCCGCCTCCCAGGATGACGATCCGTGTCACGGCGCCTCCTTTCACCTCCATGGTCCACCCGTTTGGGACCGGTGGCGCAGGGCCGAAAGTCGGAACCCGCCCGTCGCCGTACGCCCCGCGTGACCGGGGGTGACACGTCGGTGAGGGGTCCGCTTCACTACGCTGGCGCCGTGGAAATCCGGCCCCTCCGCCCCCTACCCCTCCTCGCCGGCGCCCTGGCCGCCGTCTCCGTGAGCCTCGCGCCCGCGGCCTCCGCCCTCGAGCGGCCCCAGTCGGGCGCGGGCCCCACGTCGGCCCACGCCTACCAGCCCTTCTCTCTGCGCCTCGAGGACCAGCTGCTCGCCGAGCTGCGCTACCTGCCGCTCACCTTCACGCCCTCGGGGACCCACACCACCCCGACGACCACGACCACCACCACGGTCCCGGTCACCACGACGACCGGCGCCCCGACGGGCACCTCGACGACGACCACGACGGCCTCGACGACCACTTCCACGACCACGACCTCGGTGCCCGTGACGACGACTCAGGGATCGACCGGCGCCTTTGCCACCCGCACGGTGCGCGGCACCTTCACCTGGCGCTTCCGCCACCTGCCCCGGCCCCTCACGAGCCAGTGGCGCGTCGGCACCGACAACGTGCTGGTGCGCGGCGCCCTGATGCAGTTCCAGTTGGTCCACTCCCTGGCCACCACCGGCAACATCGACACCACCACCTGGCACGCCCTCCAGAGCGCCGTGGCCCGCCACCAGATCGACCCCTACCCCTTCGCCAACGTCCTGGTGACCGAGAAGCTGCCCCAGAACCTGGCCCTCTTCGTGAACGGCAAGGTGGTCTACCGCTCCCTCGTGAACACCGGCATCGCCCAGGCGCCGACCGCCGTGGGCACCTACCCCGTCTACCTGCGCTACGTGACGACCACGATGTCGGGGACGCTGCCCAACGGCCAGCCCTACCACGACACCGGCATCCCCTGGACCAGCTACTTCAACGGCGGCGACGCCCTGCACGGCTTCCTGCGCTCGACCTACGGCTGGCCCCAGAGCCTGGGGTGTGTGGAGATGCCCTTCGCCAACGCGAAGAAGGTCTGGGTCCACACCCCGATCGGGACGCTCGTCACCGTCATCGCCCACTAGCGCCTCTAGAGGGCGCAAGTGGCGCCCGGGCCCTAGGCCTGGGTGGGCGGGGCGGCCTCGATCTCGTCGGCCAGCGTGGCCACCGAGTCGACGATGCGCTCGGGCCGGTAGGGGAAGCGCTCGGCGTGCTCGCGCGTCGAGACCCCCGACAGCACCAGCACCGTGTGCAGACCGGCCTCGAGTCCCGCGACCACGTCGGTGTCCATCCGGTCGCCCACCATGGCGGTCGTCTGGGAGTGGGCGCCCAGCTGGCGCAGCGCCGAGCGGATCATGAGCGGGTTGGGCTTGCCCACGTAGTACGGGACCTTGCCGGTGGCCCGGGTGATCAGGGCCGCCACCGAGCCCGTCGCCGGCAGCGGTCCCTCGAGGCTTGGACCGGTCGGGTCGGGGTTGGTCGCGATGAACCGGGCCCCGCCCTCGACGAGGCGCACGGCCGCCGTGATCTGCTCGAAGCTGTAGTTGCGCGTCTCGCCGAGCACCACGTAGTCCGGCTGGCGGTCGCTCAGCACGTAGCCCACCTGGTGCAGCGCGGTCGTCAGCCCCGACTCGCCGATGACGAAGGCGCTGCCGCGAGGGCGCTGGGAGTGCAGGAAGGTCGC
This sequence comes from uncultured Ferrimicrobium sp., assembly GCA_964449735.1. GTDB lineage: Bacteria > Actinomycetota > Acidimicrobiia > Acidimicrobiales > RAAP-2 > RAAP-2. The sequence continues at coordinate 9,307 of CAYUZO010000006.1, read as the reverse complement.
CGTTGCGAGGGCCGAGGTCCAGATGTTGGCCTCGGGCACCCGCAGGCCGTTGTAGGCGAGCCGGGCCGACAGGTCACGCCCGGTGAACATCGAGTTGTTGGTCAGCACCAGGAAGGGCGTCTCGCGCTGGGCCAATGCGTCGAGGAAGCGCTCCGCCCCCTCGACCGGGTGCTCCTCGCGCACGAGGACCCCGTCCATGTCGATCAGCCAGGAGCCGACCTCGCTCGCGTCGAATCTCTGCTCAGCCACACGCCTCCCGGACCCACTCCGAGACTAGACGAGCGGCCCGCGAGTCCCTAGCGCCTCGGCGAGGCCCCGAGGGCCACCGCCTCGGAGAGGACGTAGCGCCAGCCCACCCGGCGAGAGGCCCCCAGGGCCCCGCGCAGGAAGAGCGCGACCGCCCGCCCGCGCTGCTTCGCAGCGATGGCCGCGTGCACCGGGGTCGGGAAGATGTCGGTCTGCCCGCCGAGCGGGCCGCTCGCAAAGGGCGCTCCCTCCATCTGCGCGCACCAGGCGCCCACCGCGTCAAAGCCCAGCGCGCCGAGCACCGGCATCGCCCCGAAGACCCTGAGGTTGAGGTCGATCAGCTGGCTGCCGTCGGGGCCGTTCACGAGGTTCAGGTTCACCGGACCCGGAGCCCCCACCGCGCCCACTACGGTGCGTCCGATCGCGACCACCTCGGGCAGGTCGACGACCTCGACCCGCTCGGGCGGCCCGGTCCCCCCGAGGCCATCGAGGCAGCGATAGAGGACGTCGCCCATGACCTCGCCCCCCGGCCCGGCGACGGCCCCGTAGCCGAGGACCTCCCCGGGCACGAAGCGCTCGAGGTAGCCGTCGCCCTGGGGTTCGCCGGCGAGCCAGGTCAGCAGCTCGGACTCGTCGGCCAGGATCACGACGGTCGCTCCACCGTAGCCCACCCGGCCCTTGGCGACGACCGGGTAGCCGAGCTCGCGGGCCATCTCGCGCGGGTCCCCCTCGCGAAGGAGCCGGCGCGCCGGCTGGGGCACGGCCCGCGCGGCGAGGAGCGACCCACCCTCCACCTTGTCCATGTAGCGTGCGCGCCGGCGCACCACCTCGGCCAGTCCCTCGTCGAGCACGTGGCTCGCCGCGAGGACCGACTCAGCCAGGGTCTCGACGAACTGGATGTCGGCCACCTCTCGACCGGCGAGGAGCTCGGCCAGGTGCGCGGCCGGGTCCTCGCCGAGGGCGTGGAACTCGTGGAAGACGAGCCGGCTGGTCTGACGCACGAAGGGAGAGCGGTCGCTCGTCACGCGCACGGTGTGCCAGCCGCGTCGGCGCAGCTGCGCGGCCGTCTGGAAGATCGAGATCCACCGGCCGTCGTCGACGAAGACGACAGACCGCGATGGCCCTTGGTGCCCGTACATGTCAGCCTCCGTCGCCGCGACAGGCTACCGGCCCGGCGCCCAACCGACGGGTCGGGAGGCGAAGAGGATTCTTAGTCGACCCGCGCAGCGCGCACCTCGGAAACGGCGGTGCGCACCACCTCGACCGACTCGGCGATGTCGGTGGCGGTGGTCGCCCAGTTCGACACCGAGACCCGCAGGACCTCCCGCCCGCGCCAGCGAGACCCCGACATCCACACCTCGCCCCCCTCGATGAGGCGCTCGGTCACCGCGCGGGTGACGGCGTCGCTCTCGAAGGCCACGCAGACCTGGGTGTAGACCACGTCGTTGAGCACCTGACAGCCCTCGATCCCCCCGAGGCCCGCCGCCACCTCGACGGCGCGCCGGTGGAGCCCCTCGACGAGGTCCGCGACCCCCTGGCGCCCGAGGCTCGCCAACGCGGCCCACACCGGCACGCCGCGGGCGCGCCGGGAGAGCTCGGGCACCCGCTCCTGAGGGTCGCCCGTGGCGGCGTCCTCGATGAGGTAGTCGGCGTGGATCCCCATCGCCGACCTCATTAGGCGGGCTTCGCGCACCAGGGCGATCCCGCAGTCGTAGGGGACGTTGAGGGTCTTGTGGGCGTCGGTGGACCACGACTCGGCCCGTTCCACGCCCGCGACCAGCGGGGCCATGGCGGGCACCGTCGCCGCCCAGAGGCCGAAGGCCCCGTCGACGTGCACCCAGGCCCCCGCCTCGTGAGCCAGGTCGATCGCGGCCTCGAAGGGATCGAAGGCGCCCGAGTGCAGGTTTCCCGCTTGCAGGCAGACGAGGAGAGGCGTCCCGGGCTCGACCTCGGCGAGCGCGGCGGCGAGCGCGTCGACCTCGAGTCGACCCTCGGCGTCGGCGGGCACCTCGACCGGTTGGCCGAGCCCGAGAAAGCGCAGGGCCAGGTCCACGGTGTCGTGGCGCTCGGCGCCCACGAGCACCCGCAGCGGCGGAGCTCCGACCAGCCCCCTCGTGGCGACGTCCCAACCCGCGCGCGACAGCACCGCGTCGCGCCCGGTGGCCAGGCCGACGAAGTGGGCCATCGTCGCCCCGGTGACGAAGCCGACCCCGGTCCCCTCGGGCAGTCCGAGCAGGTCCACGATCCAGCGCCCCGCTGCCTCCTCGGCGGCCGCCATCGCCGGGGTGGCGGTGCGCAGCCCGGTGTTCTGGTCCCACGCGGAGACCATCCAGTCCGCGCCCAGGGCGGCCGGGAGGGTCCCCCCGACGACCCAGCCGAAGAAGCGACCCGAGCCCATCGCCATCAGCCCGGGTTCGGCCAGTCGGGCCAGGCGATCGACCACCTCGGCGGCCTCCTCGCCCACCTCGGGCAGGGCGCCGCCGAAGTCGGCCGCGAGCTCGTCGGCGCCACGCTGGGGTCGCACCGGCCGATGGCCCACAGTGGCCAACCACTCTCGGGCGTGGGTCTGGGCTCGCGCCAGCGCGGCCTCGTAGCGGTCGACCTCGCCCACTGGGCACCCCCTTGGCGAAGCGACGCTGCTTCGCGCTGTCAGCTCACCCTAGCGAGAAGTCCGCTCCCCCTCGAGGGTTCCCCCGGGTCCCGGGAGAGCGCTCTCAGGCGGCGTTCTCGTGGCGCCCGGTGACGAGCGGCAGCCCGGCCGCCGACCAGGCGGAGGTCCCCCCGCGCACCGAACGGACGTCGAATCCCGCCTCGCTCAGGAGGGCAGCCGCCCTCGCGCTGCGGGCACCGCTCTGGCAGATGACGTAGAGAGGCGTCGAGCGGCCCCAGGATCCCACCCGCGCCGCGAGGCTCGACAGGGGCACCAGGTGCGCTCCGGGCACGTGCCCCGCCTCGTACTCCCACGGCTCGCGCACGTCGATCACCACGGCGCCGTCGGCGTGGGCCGCCGCGAAGCGGTGCACCTCCACCTCACTGAACATGCTTCCTCCTCGGATCGGGTCTCTCCACTATACCCCCTGGGGTATCTGGATCCACCCACCGAGGAGTCTCAGCGCGCTCCCCACTGCACCGACACGACCTCGGAGTAGCCGTAGGGGAAGCCGCGCGACGGCGCGACGTAGGCCTGGAAGTAGACGGGGTTGCCGCCCTGGGAGGAGGAGTCGACCACGCGGAAGTGGGCGACGCCGCGTGCGTCGGTCCTCGCCGTCACCGGGGTCTGACCCTCGGGGGCCCCGTTGATCCGGGCCTCGGCCGGGATCAGGGCGTCCTGGGCGTAGATCACCTGGCCGAGGGCGACCGTCACCCCGGCTCGGCGCACCGGGGCGCCGTAGGGCGAGCGCAGCTGCACCGACAAGGTGGTCGCTCTCCCGAGGGGCAGGATGTGGTTGACGTAGCTCGGGGTGATGACGCACTCGAAGGGCTCGGAGGTGAAGGGTGCTGAGGAGCTGATGCTCTCGGGGCGCGAGGCCACGGCCTGGAGGATGAAGGACTGGGTCTCCGAGGGCATCGAGCCGACGTTGGGCGCCACCAAGGTGTAGGGGGCGACCTGATGGGCGGCGAGTGTGCGCGGACCCGCCGTGACGTTCCAGAAGGTGGTGGGGTAGCTCGACCCATCGGTCGCGAAGTGTGGCGTGATCGGTCCTCCCGTCCGGTTCGTCACCACGACGTGGATCTGCCAGATCGACCGGAACTGGCCGTTGGTCGTCACCGAGGTGATCCGCAGGTCGAGTGGCGCCGGCGTGGCGAGCGCCACCACGGCCGTGAGGACGGCAGCGGCGATCGCCCCCGTCCCGACGGCGAGGACCCGCCGGGTCACGACGCCGTGGGAGTCGGGCTCTCCGACCGGCACACCGTCTCCCGCGGCGAGGATCGAGACCACCCACATCCCCACCGACATGATGAAGTACTCGGCGAGGGACCGGGTCGCCAACAGGAAGGGCACCGAGGGTAGGACGAAGGCCAGGCGCCACCACCGCTCCGCCCGGGCGGCGAAGAGGGTGAGCAGCCCCACCAGGGTGAGCGCCGCCGCCACGGTGAACAGGGCTAGGTCGCCTCCACCCACCCCGAAGAAGACCGGCGCCGTGATCAAGCCCTGGCCGAGGGGGATGGCGTGCTGGAGCAGCGGGGCGCTCACCCCGCGCAGCCAGGCGCCGGGGGCTACGACGAGAAAGGGCAGGTTGAGTGCGGCGAAGGTTGCGAGGGACACGCCGAGGAAGGCCCCCGCCAGTCGCGCGGCCCGGGACGAGCCGACCTCGCGCGCGCGCAACCGCCACACGCCAACGACGACGAAGGGGATCACGAACCAAGCGAACTGGCTGATGGCCGCGGCCAGGCCGAGGACGACCCCCCGGCTGACGTCGCGCCGGCTGAGGCGTCCCTCGCGTGCGGTCTCGGTCCAGCGGTAGGCACCCAGCACGAGGAAGGGGCCGGCCAAGGTGACGATGACGCCGCCGATGGCGTTGTTGAAGAGGAAGGGCAGACCCGCTGAGAGGATCACGCTCACCACCCGCCACCGCCTCGGCAGCAGGAAGAAGACCAGGACCGTCTCGACGGCGAGCGCCGTCACGTTCGCCACGATCGCCGCTTGGACGCCGTGGAGGAGCCACACGAAGGGCACCACGAGCAGGAAGGACAGCGCGGGGTAACCGAGGGTCGACACGATCGACCCGTTCAGGGTGTAGGTCGCGTAGGAGACCGGGACTCGGAACTCGGTCAGTGCCGACAACAGGTTCCGACCGTAGGGGTTGTGGCCGTGGGTCACGAGCTCCGCCGCGCGCTGGACGAAGGCCGACTCGTCGGTGCCGTAGGCCGGGAAGAAGCGCAGCTCCGCTAGCGCCCACGCGCCGATGAGAACGACGGCCACGGCGAGCAGTGCGACCTCGGCCCGCTCGAGGGCGACGAGCCGATCGGCACGGGCGGCCACCACCACGAAGAGGAGCACGGCTGCGAAGGCGGCCGTCGCGACCGCCCCGTTGAGGGGGATCTGGGAGATCGAGGACCACGCGAGGAGGGCCGGCCCGAAGAGGCCCACCGCCGCCACGATGACCAGCACCCTCCGAGTGGTCAGGTCACTCCCGCGGGACGCTTCGTCCCTGGGGTACTCGGGCCAACTCGTGGAGTCGCTCTCACCCATGGTGCCGGCGGGCCGCCTGATCGAGGAGGCGCCGCGTGCGGGCTAGCGCCGGACGACGGCCAAGTTGGGATCACGGGTCACCTTCACGACCGCGCGGCCCCGGGTCACCGTGGAGGCGACCGTGTGGGAGTGGCCCACGGAGGTGAGGTCGACGACGAAGTCGCCGCGGTGGATCGCGGCGTTGACCAGGGTGATCGTCAGAGCCGGCGAGAACGGCCCGCGCAACTTGGCCCCCGTGTTGGGGTTGAGGAGGGCGACCGAGAAGGCGGCCACCACGGTAAGGCCCTTGCCCGGATGAAGGGAGCGGGCCCGGGCGGCACTCAGGACGACCTCGACCTTGCGCGAGACGGCCCCGCGCGGCAGGCGCACCGTCACCGTCGTGCCGAAGGCTCGTCCGGTGAGCACCCCTCCCCCGGCCGAGAGCGTGTGGGCCGCGACCACCTGAGTGAAGCCTCCCGCCGACGCGGAGGGCGGCGGCGTGCCCGGCCCGTAGCCGCTGCCCGCGGCGCTCGCCGGGACCGCCTCCCCTGCGACGAGCAGGCCCACGAGGGCACCCAGGGCCAACGCCGTCTGCGCGATGCGCGTCCTCACCACTGCACTCCTCTGCTCATCGAATTGTCGATCCCGTCTGAAGCGTCCCACGCTCAAGGCACCACGGCGTCTTGCCAGAGAGTGGAGCCGTCGGCGACGACCTCCACCACCCCCACGTTCAACAGTCGAACATACGCCCCCGGGGAGCCCGACGTGCCCGAGGCCCACAAGGCCGTCCCGCTGGCGTCGTAGAGGACGAAGTTGCCGTCGCTCTGCATGACCGCGTAGGCGCCGGCGTCACCGGCGGTGTTGGTCGCCCAGACCGCCGTGCCGGAGCTGTAGAGCACGAGATTGCCGTCGCTCTGCATCACGAGCTGGTGCAGGCCGTCCACCGAGGTGATCGACTGTCCGGCGCTCAAGGTGCTACCGGCGGTCAGGTAGCCCTTGGCGGCCCAGACCGGGCCGCCGGAGGAGTCACGCACCGCCAGCACGCCGTCGCTCGTGAGACTGGCCCACCCGTCGGGCAGCCCCGCTGTGCCCGAGGCCCACAGGGCCGTCCCGCTCGAGGAGTAGAGGACGAGGTTGCCGTCGCTCTGCATGACCGCGTAGGCGCCGGCGTCACCGGCGGTGTTGGTCGCCCAGTCCGGGGTCGAGCCGCTGTACTCCACCAGGTTCCCGTCGCCCTGCATGACGAGCGCGAACTGCCCGCCGACCGAGGAGATGCTCTGTCCGGCGCTCAGCGTCTGGCCCGCGGCCAGCGTGCCGAGGTCCCCCCACAGCACCCGGCCCGCCGGGTCGCTCACCGCCGCGATTCCCGTCCAGGAGAGCGTCAGCGCGGCCCCCGGGACACCCGCCGTGTTGGAGGCCCACAGGGCCGTCCCGCTCGAGGAGTAGAGGACGAGGTTACCGTCGCTCTGCATGACCGCGTAGGCGCCGGCGTCACCGGCGGTGTTGGTCGCCCAGACCGGGGTCGAGCCGGTGTACTCCACCAGGTTCCCGTCGCCCTGCATGACGAGCGTGAACTGCCCGCCGACCGAGGAGATGCTCTGTCCGGCGCTCAGCGACGCCCCCGTC
>CAYUZO010000006.1:0-2162 GCA_964449735.1 uncultured Ferrimicrobium sp. | reverse complement strand
GAACTGCCCGCCGACCGAGGAGATGCTCTGTCCGGCGCTCAGCGACGCCCCCGTCGCGACGGTCCCGAGCGCACCCCACTCGATCTGTCCGTCGGCCCCGAGGACCGTCAGCATCCCCTGCGCACCGAGCTCGAGGACGGCACCCGAGACGCCCGCCGTGTTGGCGGCCCACAGAGCCGTCCCACCGGAGGCGTAGAGCACGAAATTGCCGTCGCCCTGCATCACGGCGTAGGCGCCAGAGTCACCGGCCGTGTTGGTCGCCCAGACCGGGGTCGCCCCGTGGTACTCCACCAGGTTCCCGTCGCCCTGCATCACCAAGGTGAACTGCCCGTCGGGCGAGGTGAGGAGGTCACCCGCCAGCAGGCTCGAGCCGGGGTCGAGGATGTTGGGTCCGCTCGGACCTGTGAAGGTCCACTGCGCGTACAGCGTGGTGCTGGCCGCGAAGGGATAGGTCCCCCCGTCGGCGTAGGGGGTCCCCGAGCCGTCCGCCGCGGTGTTCCAGCCCGCGAAGGCGTAGCCCGCGCGGGTGAAGGCGTTGGCCTCGAGCGCCGTCGGCGCGCTGCCCGTCTGGGCCGACATCGAACCGGAGCCGCCGTTGGCGTCGAAGCTCACCGTGAAGGTGGGGACGATCTGCACCGAGAAGATGGCCCCGATGGCCGTGAAGTTGGAGGTCGAGGGGCTCTGGGTGGTCGTCGGTGCGTAGGTCGTCGACGAGTCGAGGGCCCCGTTCAGGACGACCACGTTGCCCAGGGGCACCGAGTCGTAGGTGAAGCCCGACGTGGCCCCACTGCCGGCGGTCCCGGTGGACTCGGCGTAGCCCCAGTAGAGCTGGTTGGCCGAGACCGTCGAGGTGAGCGAGGGGAACTGGATCGTCCCGGTCGAGGAGCCGGCGTTGCCCGCCCCCGCGACCGCCGACCAGGCACCCTCATCGGGAGCGCTGTAGGAGTCGGCGACCAACTCGGGCGTGATGCTCGCCACCGAGCCGCTGTAGGTCACCTGGATCGTGGTGGCGCCCGGCGAGGTGACCGTGGTCCACCAGATCTCCTCGGTGATCACGTGGTTGACCGAGTCGACGTAGCTGGTGGCCTGGTGCCAGGTGCCAGTTCCCGTCGCCGACACCGAGGAGATGGTGATCGACTGGGAGTGAATCTGGGACATCAGCACGAGCAGGTCCCCGGCCTTCTGGGTCGTCACGTCGAGCGAGCTGAGTCCCTGGGACTCAGCCGCGACCGGGAAGCCAGTCGCCTCGCTCACGGCCGACCACTGGGCGTAGAGGGTGGCGTTGCCGGCAAAGGGGAAGGAGGCGCCGTCGAGGTAGGAGGTGCCCGAACCGTCGGCCGCGGTGTTCCAGCCGGTGAAGGCGTAGCCCGCGCGGATGAAGGTGTTCGCCGTGAGGGCCGTCGGCCCGGTGGAGGACTCCGCCCCCATGGTCCCGCTCCCCCCGTTGGCGTCAAAGGTCACCGTGTAGGTCGGCACCACCGTGACCGAGAAGGTCGAGGCGATGGCCGTGAAGTTGGAGGTGGTGGGGGTCTCACTCGCGGTCGGTGCGTAGGTCAACGAAGGGTCGAGCGCGAGGTTCGCGACGACCAGGTTGCCGGCGGGGGTGGCGCTGTAGTGGAACCCCGGGGTCGAACCCGCGCTCGCCCCGCCGGTCGACTGGGAGTAGCCCCAGTAGAGCTGGTTGGCGAGGCTGGTCGCGCTGAGCGAGGGCAGGGAGATCGTGCCGGTCGATGAGCCCGCATTGCCCGCACCGGAGCCGAGGGCCCACGTGCTCTCTCCCGGGGCGGTGAAGGAGTCGGCCACGAGTTCTTGGGAGAGTCCGGTGACCGCCGCGCTGTAGGTCACGTCGATCGTGGTGGCTCCCGGTGAGGTGACCGTGGTCCACCAGATCTCTTCGGTGATCACGTGGTTGACCGAGTCCACGTAGCTGGCGGCCTGGTGCCAGGTGCCAGTTCCCGTCGCCGACACCGAGGAGATGGTGATCGATTGGGAGTGGATCTGGGACATCAGCACGAGCAGGTCCCCGGCCTTCTGGGTCGTCACGGCGAGGGAGGTCACCGCCGAGGAGGTCTGGTGTGAGACCGGGAAGCCGGTCGCCTCACTCACCGCCGACCACTGGGCGTAGAGGGTGGCGTTGCCGGCAAAGGGGAAGGAGGCGCCGT
>CAYUZO010000005.1:0-80568 GCA_964449735.1 uncultured Ferrimicrobium sp. | reverse complement strand
TCGGCGTAGACGACGAGGACGCCGTCGACCGCTCCGTCGACCGGCACGGGCAGGGCGATCGCCGAGCGCAGGCCGTGGCGGAGACCGAACTCCTCCCAGGGGCGCAGGCCGGACCCGTCGCGCATGTGATGGGCGACCACCGTCGTCCCGGTCCGCAGCGCTCGACCCGCTGGCCCCTGACCACGAGGGCCATCACTCCAATCCGCGGCAACCTCGGGCAGGAGGTCACGGTTGATCTCGCTGGAGGCCAGTTTGACGATGGAGGAGGCTTCGTCGAACTGCTTGCGACCGAACCAGCAGAAGGCGTAGCCGCCGTCGCGTGCCGCGATCGAGCAGATGTCCTCGAGGAGCTGGTCCTCGGTGGTGGCGCGCACGAGGGCCTTGCCCCCGGAGGAGAGCGCGTTCACGGCGCGCTGGGTCAGGACCTCACGGTGCACGTTGCGCAGCGCCACCACGATCGCGACCAAGTGTCCGTCCTCGTCGAACAGGGAGCGGGCCGTCGACTCCATCCAGAGGAACTCGTCGCCGACCCGCCGGTAGCGGATCCGCAGACTCGAGCTCGACGGCGCTCCCATCAGGTCCTTCCGGGCGAGCAGGACCTGGCCCATGTCGTCGGGGTGGATGAATTCGCTCGTCTGGCGACCGACGAGCTCGGCGACCTCCCAACCGAGCACCTGGGTTACCGACGGGGAGACCCAGTTGATCACGAGGTCCGGACCGAACTGGTAGACGACGTCCGAGGCGTTCTCCGCGAGGAGTCGAAAGCGCTGCTCGGACTGCACCAGCGACTGCCGAGCCTGGACCTCGGCGTCGACCACGCGCAGGCCGATCACCGCTCCGTAGTCGACGCCAGCGCTTCCGCGCACGCGGTGGACCTCGCTCGAGACCCAGTGGATCTGCCCGTCGCCGCGCAGGAAGCGCACCTCCAAGGAAGCGGACTCGCCGGCCGTCTCCCGGGCGTTCATGATCTTCGCCCGGTCGTCGGGGTGGATGAAATTCATCGAGGGACGACCCAGGATCTGCGCGGGAGCGAGGCCGAGCACCCTCTCGACCGAGGGCGAAATCCAGGTCACGATCCCGCTCGCGTCGACCCGGTAGACGACGTCACGCGCGTTCTCCGCCAGCATGCGGTAGAGCTCCTCGGATGCCTCGAGGGCGTCGCGCGATGCCACTTCGGCGCCGATGTCGCGCAACTGGATCACCCAACCGAAATCGGCCTCGTGGGGCAGACCCGTGCGTCGTCCCCGGGCGGTCATCCAGGTCCAGTCGCCGTCGGCGCGGCGAATGCGCACCCTGGGGACCTCGAATCGCCCGTCGTCGCTCTGGGCGATGGCCCTGCGTACCCAGTGGCGGTCGGAGGGGTGGATGAGGTCCCACCGGTCCCGCCCGAGGAAGTCCGAGGGCCGCCAGCCCAGGACCTCGTGGGCCGAGGGGGAGACCCACCGGTAGTCGAACTCGGGTCCGGTGAGGATCACGACGTCGCTCATGTTCTCCGCCAGCAGCCGGAAGAGCGACTCACTCTGGGCGAGTTGACTGCGCGCCACCACCTGATCGGTGACGTCGCGCATGCCCGCGACGAAGGTGGTGACGTCCCCGTCGGTCTGGCGCAGCGCGTGCAGCGAGACGGCGAACCAACGGAGTTGGCCGTCGGCTCGGAAGAAGCGCAGCTCGGCCTCCCGGGCGGCGCCGGCTTGGGCGGCCCGGACGAAGGCCTCGCCGCGCTCGAGGTCCTGGGGGGCGACCAGCTCGCGCACGTCGCGGCCCACGAGCTCCTCGGCGGCGTAGCCCAAGACCCTTTCGACCGACGGAGCGGCCCACCGCAAGGTGCCGTCGGGCTCGAGCATCCACACGAGGTCGTTGGCGTTCTCTGCGAGGAGTTGGAAGCTCGCCAACAGTTAGTGGCGCTCGGTCACGTCCCGCCAGGTGACGGTGACGAGCTCACCCAGACGGTGGCACCGCAGGTCGTACCAGGCGGGCTTGCCCTCTCGATTGGTGACCGGCACGTCCACGAGGTCGATCGCCTCGGTGCTGCGCGCGGCGCGCACGACCGCACGGTAGAGCTCGGTGTCAACGAGATGGGACAGGAACTCGACGACGGTACGCCCCACCACCGCCTCGCGATCCAGCCCCCAGTAGTCGAGGGCGGCGCGATTGGCCTCGGTGATGATGAGGTCGGGATCCTCGCGGTCTCCGGCGACGACCGCCCAGCAGACGATTTTCGGGTCGAGGCCCGCCTCGAGGGTCGAGCGCAGCACGTCGCGCTCCTCGGTCACTGCCTGACGTTGCGCCACCTCGGTGTCGATTCGATGCAGGCTCGCGATGTGGGTGCTCACCGCGCCACCCTGGTCACGGACGCTGTGGACGGTGATGGCGAAGTGGTGGTACTCCCCGTCCTGGTGGCGCAGGCGGGCCTCGAAGGTCCCGTGGTCGGTCCCGACGAGGGCGTCGATCGCCGTGATCAGGGGGCCCTCGTCATCGGGGTGGACGATGCCAGCCAAGTAGTGGCCGAGGAGCTCGTTGGGTGAGTAGCCGAGCTCGTGGCTCACCGACGGTGACACCCACTCGAGGGTGCCATGGGGATCGAAGCGCACCACGACGTCCGACGCGTTCTCGGCCAGGAGCCGGTAGCCCTCGAGGATCTCGCGTCTCGTGGTGACGTCGCGCCAGGTGAGAGCGACGTGTCCGTCGACCAGGGTCGCCCGCACCTCGAAGTGGCCGAGCGCGCCGGTTCGCACACTCAGCAGTTCGACATCATCCGAGAGATAGGGCCCACGACCACGGGCGACGCTCGACAGGATCTTGAGGATCTCGGTCCCGCGCAGGGCCGGGAAGGACTCCAACATCGTCCGGGTGAGGAGTTCGGACCGCTCGACTCGCAGGAAGTCCGCGGCCGGCTGGTTGGCCCCGGCGACGTCGTAGTCGTGAATCCGACCTCGGGCATCGCGTCGGGGCATCAACAGGACGAGCGGGTCCAGGACGCCGTCGAGCAGGGCGTTGACTCCCGGCGCGCCGAGACCCTGATGGACCCGGGCTTCGCCCCTGCTGACCTGGGACTTCGTCATGTCGTCCCCTCATCCTTTCGGTCCCGCTCCGACGTGCGAGGACCGCAGAGCCGATGCTAGGGCCGCAGACCCCTTTTCTCAATGGGCGTAGGGACAACAGACGCTCACCACCTGCACAACTCCCTGGTCTGGGGGCCTCTCGGTACTGTGGGCCGGTGACTGCAGCCGTTCTCGCCCTCGACGTCGGCGCGACGGCGATCAAGTGGTCGGTGGTCGACCGGTCGGGTCAACCTGTCGGACCGGTTGGGAGGGTCCCCACCCCCTTTCCCTGCACACCGGAGCGGCTCGTGGCGACCCTTGGTCAGATCATCGGCGAGAGCGAGGCCGAGCGAGTCGGGATCGGCTTCCCGGGTGAGTACCGCGAGGGACGGGTGGTCGAGCCCGGAAACCTGGCGCGCCCCGGCGGTGTGGGCACCGAGGTCGACCCGGCAATCGCCGAGTGGTGGCGTGGCTACCCCCTCCAGGAGGTACTGCGCGCCTCGAGCCATCGCGACGTGAGAGTGGTGAACGACGCGACCCTCGCCGCTCTCGGGGCGGCGGAGGGCCGCGGGCGTGAGCTCGTGGTCACCCTCGGGACCGGCTGCGGGATCGCCCTGGTCGTGGAGGGGAGACCCGAACCGATCCGCGACGTCGGCGCCGCCCCCTTCGAAGACGGTCTCACCTACGACCAGGCTCTCGGCGAGCAGGGGCGAGTGCCGGACGAGTCGCTCTGGCGGGATCGACTGATGAGGGCTCTGCGCGGATTCGTCTGCGAGTTCGCGGCCGAGACTTTGCACGTCGGCGGGGGCAACGCCCGCCTCATCGACGATCGAGAGCTCGCGGGCCTCGCTCCTCGAGTCGTGCGCCACTCCAACGACGTGGCGCTGCGCGGTGCGGCCCAACTCTTCCGCTAACTGGTCTACCCTCCCTAGTCGTGGCGATCACCCAGTACGAGGAGGAGTTGCGTAGCCAAGGGGCGGTGCTGCACGCCCGCGCTGTGCGCGGCTACGAGCAGGCCGAGGTGGTCGCGGAGCGGTGGCGCGGAGCGACTCACGCCCTGGTGGCGGCCCGGGGCTCTTCAGACAACGCGGCGGTGATGTTTCAGTACCTGGCCGGCACGGAGCTGGGTCTCCTGGTGGCTCTCGCGACCCCGTCGCTCTATGAATCGGGGCGGGCCGTCTCCCTTGACGGCGCCGCCGTGCTCGGGATCAGCCAGTCGGGGCGCTCGCCGGGCATCGCCGAGGTTCTCGAGAGCGCCTTGCGCCAGGGGAGACCGAGGGCGGCCCTGACCAACGACCCGGTGTCGCCCCTCGCGAGCCTGGCGGACACGGTGATGGAACTGAGTGCCGGCCCGGAGCGGGCTATCGCCTCGACGAAGACCTTCTCGGCGACCTGGCAGGCTCTCGGCCAGCTGGTATCGGCCCTTCGCGGCGAAGCGCTGGAGGGTCTCGACACGCTGCCTCAGGTGGTTGACCGGACGGTGGCTTTCGCCCTGGGGGCGTCGCTGCCCCTAGAGCGCCTCGATGCGTCCGGTGGTTTGACGATCGTCGGGCGAGGTGTCGGCTACGCGGCGGCTTTGGAGGCGGCTTTGAAGATCCGCGAGGTCACGGGCATCCGGGCAGAGGGCTTCGCGGCCGCCGACTACCTCCACGGTCCCATTGGGGCGGCCGGGCCCGGCAGCACCTTGGTGCTCTGCGTGACCGACGCCCTCGGCGATGATGTGGCCCGGACGATCCTCGCCGACTGCCAGAGTCAAGGGATGGAGACGGTCGTGTTGTGCCAGGCCGAACGGGCGGGCCTCGGCGGCGAGGAGGTCGTACTCGAGCTCGAGGCGGCCGACTGGGTCATCGCCTTGGCCCAGGTCGTCGTCGGCCAAGTGCTCGCGTTGCGTCTGGGCGAACGCCGCGGGCGACCGATCGACACGGCTCCGGGGTTGTCGAAGGTGACCTCGACGGCCTAGCCGCGAAGGTGGTCGACGCCGCGCAGTATGTTGACGGGCTAGGCGACGCTTAAGGGGGGAACCGTGGCGGGGATCGCGAGGCCGATGGCCTCTCGAATGACGTTTCGAAACGTCATTCAACCTGCCCACACTCTCGCCGTCGCTCAGTCGTGGCGCGGGAGCGTCGCGCACGAGGGGGCCCGAAGGTCCCGAGGGGAAGGAGTCTCGTCATGAGAGTCAAACTGAAGGGTGGTCTCGTCATCTCGACGCTCGCGTTGGTGGCGGGGACCATGGTCGGGCTGACGCCGGGGACGGCGGGGGCCATCACGAACGCCACGCCACTCAACCTGGCGAACGAGCAGGGTGAGTTGTGGCCGTGCACCTTCAATCCGTTGAACCCGTCGTCGGCGCCGTACTCGGTGGGTCTCACCTACGAGACGCTCGACTTCGTCAACTCCCTCCAGAGCGGCAAGGTGACGCCCTGGCTGGCCACCAACTACGCCTGGAGCAACGGCAACAAGACGCTGACCTTCACGATCCGCTCGGGGGTCAAGTGGAGCGACGGCCAGCCCTTCTCCGCGGCCGACGTGGCGTACACCTTCAACCTCATCAAGGCCCACGCGGCTCTTGACGTGAATGCGGTGTGGACGGTGCTCTCCAGCGTCACCCAGAAGGGGAACCAGGTCGTCTTCCAGTTCAAGAGCCCGTCGGTCCCGTACTTCTACTACGTCGCGGGACAGACCCCGATCGTTCCCCAGCACATCTGGTCGAAGATCGCCAACCCGGTGACCGACCCGATCGCCAAGCCGATCGGAACCGGCGGCTACCTGATGAACAAGTGCACCGGCGCCAACATCCAGTGGACCGCCAACCCGCACTACTGGCAGAAGGGGCTCGCCCAGGTCAAGACGGTGAACATGCCGTCCTTCCTCGACAACAACACCTGCAACCAGTACCTCGCGACGGGTCAGTCGGCCTGGGGTTCGCAGTTCATCCCCAACATCAAGAGCTACTACGTGGCCAAGAAGCCGGGCAACAGCTACTGGTTCCCGCCGGTCGCCAACGTCGCGCTCTTCCCGAACCTCACGGTGACTCCGCTGAACGACCCGGCGGTGCGCCGGGCGATCAGCTACGGAATCGATCGGGCGACGGTCTCCAAGATCGGTGAGTACGGCTACGAGCCACCGGCCAGCCAGACCGGTGTCGTGACCCCGACCTTCTCGTCGTGGCTGTCGAGCTCGGCGCAGAGTGCCGTGGGCAAGTCCTACGACCCGGCCAAGGCCAAGTCCCTGCTGGAGAAGGACGGTTGGAAGCTGGTCAACGGCGTCTTCCAGAAGAACGGCAAGCAGCTGGCGCTGACGGTCATCACCAACGGTGGCTACTCCGACTGGGTGGCCACGATGCAGGTCGTCTCCCAGCAGTTGGCCAAGGTCGGCATCAAGTTGACGGTGGACGGCGTCGCCGCGACCAACTTCTACACCGACGTCTACGAGGGCAAGTTCCAGTTGGCCTACAACGCTGAGGCCGGCGGCCCGTCGCCCTTCTACGAGATGCGCCAGTGGCTGTACTCGAAGAACTCGGCGCCGATCGGCACCGCGGCCTCGACCAACTGGGAGCGCTTCAAGTCGACGGCCGTGGACAAGCTGCTCAACCAGTACGCCCAGACGACCTCGAGCGCCACTCAGCACTCGATCGTCAACCAGCTCGAGAGCGTCATGGCCACGCAGGCCCCGGTGATCCCGGTGCTCGAAGAGGTCGACTGGTTCCAGTACAACTCGAAGGCCTACACCGGCTTCTCGACTGCCTCCAACCCCTACGCGCAGCCCGGGCTGTACAACATCCCGGACTGGGGGTACGTGCTGTTGCACCTGAAGGCGATCGGGTAGGCCCGGGGTTCGCACGGTAGAGCCGGGGGATGAGGTTCCTTCTTCGACGGATCGGCTTCTTGCTGGTGGCCCTGTGGGCCGCGCTGACCGTCAACTTCTTCATCCCCCGGCTCATGCCGGGCAACCCCGCCGAGGCCATGATGGGCAAGTTCCACGGCCACGTGAACCCCACCGCGCTGCACGCCTTGGAGGTGGCCTTCGGCGTCAAGACCCACCAGAGCCTGATCTCGGCCTACGGGGAGTACGTCGTCAACACCCTGCACGGGCAGTTGGGGATCTCGACCTCCTACTTCCCTCAGCCGGTCTCCACCGTGATCATGAAGGCGCTGCCGTGGTCCCTGGGCCTCGTCGGGGTGACGACCGTGATCGGTTTCCTCATCGGCACGGCGGTCGGGGCGCTCGCCGCCTGGCGCCGTGGCGGTGTGCTCGATAGCGTCCTGCCGCCGACCTTCGTCGTCATCTCCGCCTTCCCCTACTTCTGGGTCGGCCTGCTCTTCGTGTGGCTCTTCGCCCTGAACCTCGGCTGGTTCCCGCTACTCGGGGGATACACCCAGACCGTGACCCCTGACTGGGGCTCCTGGTCCTTCATTGTCGACGTCCTGGACCACGCCATCCTTCCCGCCTTCACGATCCTCATCACCTCGATTGGTGGGTGGATCCTGACGATGCGCAACAACATGATCACCGTCGTGGCCGAGGACTACGTCAAGATGGCCCGCGCCAAGGGACTGCGGCCGCGCCGGATCCTCTGGCAGTACGCGGGGCGAAACGCCCTGCTGCCCAATCTGACCGGGTTCGCGATGTCGCTCGGCTTCGTGATCTCCGGGGCGATCCTCGTCGAGTTCGTCTTCAACTACCCCGGGGTCGGCTTCATGCTCCTGCAGGCGGTCGAGAACGAGGACTTCCCGCTCATGCAGGCCCTCTTCTTGCTGATCACGATTGCCGTGCTGGTGGCCATCTTCCTGTCCGACGTCGCCGCCGCCGTCTTGGATCCGCGCACCCGGAGCTCGCGATGAACCGGGTGCGTCACGCACTGTCTCGATCCTGGGCCTTCCTGCGGCGCGACCCCAAGGCCCTGGCTGGGGCCATCATCCTGTTTGTCCTGCTCCTCATCACGGCCTTCCCCAGCTGGTTCACTCCCTACGACCCGGCGGCCGAGATCTTCACCCCGGGCGCGGGACTCTCCTGGTCCCATCCGCTCGGCACGACCTCCTTCGGCCAGGACGTCTTCTCCCAGCTGATGGCCGGCACCCGCGAGAGCGTCCTGATCGCGCTGCTCGTCGGGGCGCTGGCGACCGTGCTGTCGGTCGTCATCGGCATCACCGCGGCCTACGTGGGCGGCGTCGTGGACGACCTGCTGTCACTGCTGACCGACGTCGTGCTCGTCATCCCGACCTTCCCGCTCATCATCGTGATCACGGCCTACGTTCGCTCAGCGGGATTCTGGATGATCATCTTCGTCCTGGTCTTCACCGGCTGGTCCTACGGGGCTCGCCAGCTGCGAGTCCAGGCCCTGTCGCTGCGCAACCGGGACTTCCTCCTCGCGGCGCGCGCTCGCGGCGAATCGGTGCTCTACGTCGTCTTCGTCGAGCTGCTGCCGCCGATGACCTCGCTCATCGTCGCCAACTTCCTTTCCTCGGCCCTCTACGCCGTCCTGGCCGCCGCCGGACTCCAGTTCGTCGGGCTCGGCAACATCAACGACCAGTCGTGGGGGACGATGCTCTACTGGGCTCAGAACAACGAGGCGCTCCAGACCGGCCTGCCCCTGTGGGCCCTGGCGCCGGGCGTAGCGATCGCCATCTTGGGCAGCGGACTGGCCCTGCTCAACTACGCCTTCGACGAGGTGGCCAATCCCGCCCTGCGGCCGGTGCGAGCGAGGAGGCGCGCGGCGTGAGCGTGCTCTCCGTGAAGGATCTGCGCGTCGAGTACGACACGTCGGAGGGGCCGGCTCAAGCGGTCGCCGGCGTCAACCTCGAGCTGGCGGAGGGCGAGTTCCTCGCCATCGTGGGCGAGAGCGGCTGCGGGAAGACCACCTTGCTGTTCGCGATCGCCCAGCTGCTCACCTACCCGGCCCGACTGGCTGGCGGGACGATCCACTTCGACGGCGTGGACCTCACCTCCCTCTCACCCGAGGAGTTGCGCCAGCGGCGCTGGCGCGACATCTCGGTCGTGATGCAGAGCGCGATGAACGCCCTCAACCCGACTCTGTCGATCGGCAAGCAGCTGGCGGACGCCTGTCGCGCTCACACCGACTGGGACGACGAGCGGATCGCCCAGCGATCCGCCGAGGTCCTCTCGATGGTCTCGATCGACCCGGTGCACCTGTCGAGCTTCCCGCACCAGCTGTCGGGGGGAATGCGCCAGAGGGCCATGATTGCGATGGCCCTGCTGCTCGAGCCGCGACTGGTGATCATGGACGAGCCGACGAGTGCCCTCGACGTGGTGGCCCAGCGGACCTTGATGGGCCAGGTCGAGCAGTTGCGCCGGCGCCTGGGCTTCTCGGTGATCTTCGTGACCCACGACATGAGCGTCGTCTCGCACTTCTCGGATCGACTGGCCGTCATGTACGCCGGGGAGGTGGTCGAGCTGGGCAGCACGCGCGAGGTCTTCGACCGTCCTCGCCACCCCTACTCCCAGGGGTTGATGGAGGCCTTCCCGTCCCTGCTCGGCGACCCCAAGCCCCTGACGGGCATCCCGGGATCTCCTCCGTCGCTGGTCAACTCGCCCGCGGGTTGCCTCTTCGCCCCGCGCTGCCCGCACGCTACCGAGCGCTGCATCACCGAGCGGCCGGCTCTCATCGACCGCGGCGGACACTCCGTGCGCTGTCACCTGGTCAACCCGGAGGGAGTCTCGTGAGCGAGGCGATCCTCCAGGTCGAGGGGCTCACCCGGACCTTCCGAGTGGGCGGCCTGCGCTCCAAGGGACTGCTGCACGCCACCGACGGCGTGAGCTTCGAGGTCGGCGGGGCCGAGATCGTGGCCCTCGTGGGTGAGAGCGGCTCGGGCAAGTCGACGATCGCGCGCGTCTTGGCGGGGATCTACCCGCCCTCTCAGGGCCGGGTCCTCTTTCGCGGATCGCCGTTGGCCAAGAAGCCCAGCCGCCAGATCCGTGGCCAGATGCCGATGGTCTTCCAGGACCCCTTCGGGTCGCTCAATCCGGTGCTGCGGGTCGGGCACTCGATCCTGCGGGCCCTGAAGCTGCACCGACCCGAGCTCGGGCGACGCGAGCGCCACGACGAGGCGGTTCGCCTCCTCGAGACGGTGGGCCTGACCCCCGGTGCGGAGGTCCTGCGCCGCTTCCCCCATGAGCTCTCGGGAGGGCAGCGCCAGCGGCTCGGCTTCGCCCAGGCCCTGGCCTCTCGTCCCTCCTTGATCCTGGCCGACGAGCCCGTGTCGATGCTCGACGTGTCGATCCGCATCGGGCTGCTCAACGTGATGCGCGAGCTGCGCGATCGCGAGGGGGTCTCCCTCCTCTACATCACCCACGACCTGGCGAGCGCTCGCTACGTGGCTGACAGGATGATCGTCCTCTACGCCGGCCAGGTGGTGGAGGAGGGGCGCACCGAGGAGGTCATCGCCTCTCCACGTCATCCCTACACCCGTCTGCTCATGTCGACCGCCCCCGATCCGCGTCTCGCGCCCGGCCACCTCGGCGAGGAGCCCGACCTCGGAGAGCCGCCGCGGGTCATCGACCCCGAGCCGGGTTGTCGCTTCGCGCCGCGCTGCGCGCTCGCGCGCGACGAGTGTCGAGCGGGGGCCCCGCCGCGCGTCGAGCTGTCCGAGACCCACGCGGCCGTCTGCGTGGCCCTTCGCTCGTGAGGACCGACCTCTGGCCTCGCCCGCTGGAGGTCCACCCGGTCTCCGGGGAGGTCCGACTCGCTCGGCGAGTGACCCTGAGCGTGCCGGCCGAGTTCGCCCCCGCCGCACAGATCTTCGCCGAGGACCTCGCCGTCGCCGCAGAACAGTCAGTCGAGATGGCCGACCCGGCGGCGGCCGCGATCGAGATCCGCCGCGTCGAGCACGGGGAGCCTGAGGGCTACCGGGTCGACGTCGGCGAACGTATCGTCGTGGAGGCCTCGACCCTTGCCGGCGTCGCGCACGGCCTGACGACGCTTCGCCAGCTCGGACCGGACTCGCTCTTCTCCCTCGGTCACGGAACCCCCGAGTGGTCGGTGCCCCGCGGCCTCGTGGTCGACCGGCCACGCTTCGCCTGGCGGGGCGCCCACCTCGACGTGGCCCGCCACTTCTTCGACGTCGAAGTGGTCGAGCGATTCATCGACCTGTTGGCGCTGCACCGCTTCAACCGGCTGCACCTGCACCTCAACGACGACCAGGGCTGGCGGGTCGAGGTGCCCGGTTGGCCGCGACTCACCGAAGTGGGGGCCTGGCGGCGGTCGAGCCCGGTCGGCCACGAGCGTGAGGGTCGTGACGACGGCACTCCCCACGGGGGCTTCTATCGCGCGACGGACCTGCAGCGCCTGGCCGCTCGCGCCCGTGCGCGGGGGATCGTGATCGTGCCCGAGATCGACCTGCCCGGTCACGCCCAGGCGGTCCTCGCGGCCTACCCCGAGTTCGGCAGCGGCGAGCCGGCCGAGGTCTGGACCCGTTGGGGCATCTCCCGGCGGGTCCTCGCGCCGAGCCGGGAGAGCCTCGCGTTCGCCGAGGAGGTGGTCGGCTACGTCGCCTCGCTGTTTCCGGGGAGTCCCGTCCACATCGGGGGTGACGAGTGCCCCACTGAGGAGTGGGAGTCCAGTCCCGTCGCGGAGGCCGCGATGAGTGAGCATGGTCTCCTGCGGGCTCGGGATCTACAGGGCCTCTTCACCACGCGGCTCGCCGAGCGACTGCGCGACGACGGCCACGAGACGCTCGCCTGGGACGAGGTCCTCGACGCCGCGGTGCCCGAAGGGACCGTCGTGGTGGCCTGGCGCTCGGAGGCGAAGGGCCTCGAGGCCCTCGAGCGTGGGCTCGAGGTGGTGATGGCCCCGATGGAGTACACCTACTTCGACTGGCCCAACTCCCCGGACCCGAGCGAGCCCGTGGCCCAAACCCCACCCTCACTGTCCATCCCGTGGGAGAAGGTCTACGGCTGGGGGGTGCTGCCGCCGGGGGCCGACCCGGAGTCGGCCCGTCGAGTCCGTGGCGGCCAGGGCCAACTGTGGAGCGAGTACATCGCCACTCCTGAGCACCTCGACTACATGGCCTTCCCCCGGCTCAGTGCCCTAGCCGAGGTGCTCTGGGGCACGGCCGGGTCGCTCGAGGGGGCCCGGGAGCGGCTGGGCTCCCACCTCGGGCGTCTGCGCGCTCGGGGCGTGAACTTTCGCCCTCTCGACTCCTGAGTGAGAGGCACGATCACCCAAACCACTCAGAATGTGAAGGAAGAACATTTTCCTCCTTCAGAGTGTGCATTTCTCACATAGAGTGAGCGCGTGAACGTCAAGCAGCGTCGCGCCGCCATCGCCGAGCGGCTCCGTCGCGACGGCGAGGCCACGATTCCCGATTTGGCTGCGGCCTACGGGACCTCGGAGATGACCATCCGGCGCGACCTCGACCAGCTCGAGATGGAGGGGCTGGTGCGCCGGGCCCGTCGCGGAGCGGTCGCCGTGGAGAGCCGGGCCTACGAGCCCCCCGTGATCCAACGGGCCTCGGATCAGGCCGACGCCAAACGGCGCATCGGGGCAGCGGTGGCGGCGCTGATCGGGCCGGGCGAGACCGTGGCCCTCGACGTGGGCACGACGACGCTCGCCGTGGCCCGAGCCCTCGACGAGACCGCCGGGATCACCGTCGTCACGAACTCCGTCCTCATCGCCGCCGAGCTCGGCGCGCGCGGCGGCTTCCGCACCTACCTCACCGGCGGCGAGGTCCGCCCGGGCGAGTTGAGCCTGGTCGGCGAGACGGCCAGCCGGTGGTACGAGGACCTGCGCTGTGACGTCGCCGTGCTGGGCGCCGCGGGCGTCGACGAGAGCGGCGTGAGCGAGTACAACCCCGATGACGCGATGGTCAAGCGAGCCGCCCTGCGCTCGGCGCGGCGCGCCATCGTCGCGGCCGACTCCACCAAGTTGGGCCGCGGGGCCTTCGCCCGCGTGACGCCCTTGGGGGAGATCGACCTGATCGTGACCGACGCCCATCCCGGCCACCGCGTGGTGGTGGCGGCGCGCCGCCTCGGCGTGGACGTGCTGAATGTCGAACCCTTCGCCAGTGAGGAGGCCCCGTGAGCCGTTTCCGTCTGATCTTCCCCGAGGTGGCCAAGCCCCTCATCGCCATGGCCCACGTGCCACCGCTACCGGGCACGCCCCTCTACGACCACGTCGAGGGTGTTACCGGTCTGGTCGATCACGTCAAGCGCGATCTCGAGCTCCTGCTCGAGGGGGGCTTCGACGCGGTGCTGTTCTGCAACGAAGGGGACCGTCCCTACCAGTTGCAGGCCCCGCTTGACGCGGCCGCGGTGATGGCCCGCGTCGTGACCGAGTGCCGCCCCGACGACCGCCCCTTTGGCGTCGACTACCTCTGGGACGCCCAGTGCGCGCTGGCAGTGGCGGTCGCGACCGGCGCCAGCTTCATGCGCGAGGTGGTCACCGGCACCTGGGAGTCCGACATGGGGCTGTGGGCGCCCGACGCGGCGGCCCTGCTGCGCAACCGGCGCAACCTCGGACGCGACGACCTGGCCGTCTTCGCCAACGTCACCCCGGAGTTCGCCTCCTCGGTCGGCGCGCGGACGCCGGCCCAGATGGCGCGCTCGACGGTCGTCTCCTCCCTGGCTGACGTGATCCTGGTCTCGGGCCCGATGGCCGGGTCCGAGCCGGAGCTGTCGACGATCGCCTCGGTGCGCGAGGCGCTGGACCCGGAGATCCCGGTCCTACTCAACACCGGGGCCAAGGCGGGCACGATCGCCACCTACCTCGAGTACGCCGACGGCTGCATCGTCGGCAGTGACCTCAAGATCGACGGCTACACCTGGAACCCGGTGGACCCCGAGCGCGTGAAGCGCTTCGTGGGAGCGGCCCGCGGTGGCTGAGCTGCTCCTCGGGGTCGACCTCGGCTCCTCGGGGGTCAAGACGGCGCTCGTCGACCCGGCGCGCGGGCTGGTGGCGCGCGCGACCCGACCGGTCGCCCTCACCAGCGCCCGGCCCGGGTGGGCTGAGGCCGACCCGCGTGAGTGGTGGCAGGCCCTGATCGACTCGGTGCCGCTGCTGTTGGACGAGGCCGGGGTCGGCGCCGAGGCGATCGCGGCCGTCGCCGTCTCGGGCATGGTGCCGGCGGTGGTCCTGTGCGACGCCGAAGGCAACCCCCTGCGCCCGGCCATCTTGCAGAACGACGCGCGGGCGGCGGTCGAGGTGGAGGAGTTGCGCGCGGCCCTCGCTGGGGTGGACCTGCTGGGCCTGACCGGCTCGGTCCTCTCCCAACAGTCGGTCGCCCCGACCGCCCTCTGGTTGGCCCGTCACGAGCCCGCCGTCTGGGCCGCCACCCGCTCGGTGCGCGGCTCCTACGACTGGATGGCGGCCCGCCTCGGGGCGGAGCCCCACGTCGAGGCCAACTGGGCGATCGAGAGTGGGCTGTTCAGCCTGGACCTGCGCGAGCTCTCCGAGGTGCGCGAGGCCACGATGGTCGAGTGGCCGGCGCTGCTCGCGGTGCGCCAGCCCGGCGACGTCGTCGGCTCGATCAGCGCCGCGGCCGCGGCGGCGACCGGGCTGCCCGTGGGGGCGGCGATCGTGGTGGGCGGGGCCGACCACGTGCTGAGCGCCTACGGCGCGGGGCTGGTGGCGCCCGGCGACTGCCTCGTGAAGCTGGGTGGCGCGGGCGACATCCTGGCCGTGGCCGACGAGCCCCTGGTCGACGAGCGGCTCTACCTCGACGCCCACCCGGTGCCCGGCAAGTGGCTGCCCAACGGCTGCATGGCCACCTCGGGATCACTCCTGCGCTGGGAGCAGGCCCTCTTTGGGGGAGTGGAGCTGAGCGACCTCGACGCGGCGGCCCGGGCGGCCACCCCGGGGGCCCTGCTGGCGCTGCCCTACTTCCTCGGCGAGAAGACGCCACTGCACGACCCCGATCTGCGAGGCGCCGTCCTGGGGCTGCACCTCGGCACGACGCGGGCCGACCTGCACCGGGCCTTCCTGGAGGCCATCGCCTACGGCTTTCGCTCCCACGTCGAGGTCTTCGCCGAGCGCGGGCTCGAGGTGCGCCGCTGCGTGGTCACCAATGGCGGATCCCGCAGCCGACTGTGGCGCGAGATCCTCGCCGACGTGCTGGCGACCCCGCTCACCTCGATCATCGACCATCCCGGCGCCAGCTTCGCCGCCGCCGTGCTGGCCGGCATCGGCGTCGGCTCGATCGAGGACTGGACCTACCCGGTGGGGGCGCTGCGCGATGGCGAGGTGATCGACCCCGACCCGGCTCGACAGGCCCTCTACGCCGAGCGATACCGTGACTTCCAGGCCCTCACCGTAGCCACCACCCCCCTATCCCATCGACTCGCGAGGAGCTCGTCGTGACCCCATCCGTCGCCATCGTCACCGGAGCCGGCTCGGGCATCGGCGCAGCCATCGCGACCACCCTGAGCGAGCGCGGCCATCTGGTCGAGGTCACCGATGTCGACCTCGACGCGGCCCGCGCAGTCGCCCAGCGCCTCGAGGGCGCGCGCGCCCATCGACTGGACGTGACCGACCCCGCGGCGGTCGACCAGTTGGTGGACGCCGTGGTCGCCGACCGCGGCCGACTGGACGTGGTGGCGGCGAACGCCGGCATCTCCTCGATGGCCCGCTTCGTCGAGATCACCCCGGCCGCCGCGCGGCGCACCCTCGAGGTCAACACCCTCGGCATCCTCTTCACCGGCCAGTCGGCGGCGCGGGCCATGATCGCTCTGGGTCGAGGCGGCGTGATCGTCAATACCGCCTCGATGGCGGCCAAGCAGGGCCGGGTCCCCTTCCTCGCCGACTACGTGGCCTCCAAGTTCGCCGTCCTCGGGTTGACCCAGGCGATGGCCTTCGAGCTCGCACCCCACGGGATTCGGGTGAACAGCGTCTGCCCCGGCTTCGTGGCGACGCCGATGCAGGACCGCGAGCTGGTCTGGGAGGCGACGCTGCGCGGGACCGACCCGGAGTCGGTGCGCCAGCTGTGGATCGGCGACACCCCCCTCGGGCGCCTCGAGACTCCCGAGGACGTGGCGCGAGCGGTGGCCTTCCTCGCGAGCGAAGAGGCCTCCTTCATCACCGGTGAGGCGCTGTCGGTCAACGGCGGCGCCTTCATGGACTGATGGCCCTCTGGCGGCTGCTGCGCCACGGTGAGTCCACCTGGAACCGGGCTCGCCGGGTCCAGGGCCAGGACGACGAGGCGGTCCTCACCCCCGAGGGCCGCGCCCAGGTCGAGCGCGCCGCGGAGGGCCTCGTCGGGGCCGGCATCGAGCTGATCGTCAGCTCCGATCTCACCCGCACGCGCCAGAGCGCCGAGATCTGTGCCGCCGCGCTGGGCGTCGAGGTCCTCTTCGAGCCGGGCCTGCGCGAGCGTCACTACGGGTTGCTCGAGCGCGGTCCCCTCGAGGCGGCGACCCCCGAGCTCGTGGGGCTCGGTGAGGGACGGGTCCTCGACGATGGAGCCGCCCCCGAGGGCGGTGAGTCAGTGGGCGAGCTCTACCGGCGCGCGGCCGCCTGCGCGCAGGGCCTGCTCGCCACCCACGGGGAGCGCCGCCTGCTCCTGGTGACCCACGGCGGGACGGTGCGGGCGCTGCTCGCCTGGGCCGAGGGTCGCCCCCTCGTCACCGGCTCGCCCTGGGGGTCGGTCCACAACGCGACCACCTGGGAGCTGCACACCCCCGAGTAGGTCAGTCGCTCGCGGTGAGGTCGAGGGGGCCGTCGGGGGCGCCGGCCGTGGAGGGGACTAGGCGCAGGCGCGGCCAGAGGCTGGCCCAGCTGGTGGGCGAGCGGCCGACGACCGCGCGGGCCACCGGCGTGCGGGCCACCAGAGCCGAGAAGAGGAAGCCGGTGAGGTACACGATCACCATGCACCCCAGAGTGAACAGGGGCCAGGGGATCGGCGGGTGGTGCACGGGCAGGAGCCTCCCGACGATGGGGATCCAGATCAGCTGGGTCAGGTAGATGCCGTAGGCGTTGTCCGATCCCGACGCGGTGGCGGCCCGGGTGCGCCAGGAGCGCCTCGGGCTGACGAGGAAGACCCCGAGCAGGTAGACGCACAGAATCGCCCCCACGTTGTAGGGGATCACCACCATCGAGAAGGGGTTGATCCCCGGCACCAGCAGGTGGCGCAGCAGATCCGACTGCGGGTTCCAGTAGTTGAGGGCCACCGCCCCGAGACCCGCGAGCGGCGTGCCCAGCAGGATGAGCGCCCGGTGGCGCACGATCCAGTCGTGCACCACGTCGAGGTGCAGGGCCACGACCACCCCCGCGACGAGGTAGAAGGCGTAGGAGGTGACGATTCGGGTCTCCCAGAACCCCTGGTTGCCGGTGGAGGCCAGGTGGATGCGAGCCAGCGCGTTGTAGAAGTCGGCCCAGAGGGAGTCGTAGAGGATCTGGAAGGCCAGCGTCGCCACGACCAGGCGCACCTGGGCCGGCGTGGGCAAGGACTTCACCCAGCGCACCAGCCACGGGAACAGGACATAGAACTCGGCGATGACGAGCAGGTAGTACAGGTGGTAGTAGCCCACGAGGGCGAGATGCGTGAGTCGCCACAGCCCGTGCCAGGACCAGATCATCGCGCCGTTGACGCCGTAGAAGGGGAAGCCGCTGCGCGGGACGAGGGCGAGGTAGAGGAAGTAGATCGCGGTCCAGACGAGGTAGGGGACGCCCACCGCCCACCACCGGCGCTTCGCGTAGTGGCCGAGCACGACCCGATCGGAGTCGCGGTAGCTGTAGGCGAGCATGCAGGCCGACACGAAGAGGAAGGCCTCTCGGGAGAAGTGGGTGAAGATGAGCATGTTGGTGCGCGCCAGACCGGCGTAGCCCGGGGCGAGGAAGATGATGGCGTGGGTCGAGATGACCGCCGCCTGCTTGATGGGGCGCATCGCGTCGACGTGGTCGAGCCGCTTGCGGGTGCCTCCGGCGGAGGCTTCCTGACTCATGGGACTAGCCGACCTCTTCGCTGAAGAGAGGGTCCGGCAGGGTGTCACGCAACTCGGACCGGCGGATCTTGCCGTTGACGTGCGAGGGCAGGGCCGACACGACGTTCACGCTGGCCGGTCTCCTGGTGCGGGGGAAGGCATCGACGAGGCGCTCGCGAAGGTCCTTCAAGATCGGGGCGACGACCTCGATCGCGCTGTCCGGCCCGATTCCGTCGAGCTCGACGTAGGCGACCGGCACCTGTCCGAAGACCTGGTCGGCTCGACCGACGACCGCCGCGCCGGCGACCTCAGGCGCACCGAGGAGGACCTCCTCGATCTCGCGGGGCAGGATCTTCTCGCCGCCGCGGTTGATCACGTCGTCCGAGCGTCCCGCGAGGAAGAGGTAGCCCTCCTCGTCGAGGTAGCCGAGGTCGCCCGTGTGCAACCATCCATCGGGGCTGAAGCGCGACTCGTAGCCCGGTGACTCGTAGTGGTCGATCACCGTGGGTCCGCAGATCTCCACCTCACCGACCTCACCCGGTCCGGCGTCGGCGGTGCCGGTGCGCACCCGCACCCGCACGCCCACTGGGCGCCCGACCGACCCGGCCTTGCGGGGTCCCTCGAGTGGGTTCGCGCAGATCTGGCTCGCGGCCTCGGTCATCCCGTAGGTCTCGATCACGGCGAGACCGGTGGTGGCCTCGAACTCCTCGAGTAGGGCCGGGGCCAGCGGGGCGGAGGCGGAGCGGACGAAGCGGACGCCGCCGGGCACTTGCTCGCCGGGCTGCAGCACGGCGAGGCGCGCGATGATCGCGGGCACCGCGTTGACCCACGTCGCACCGAGGCGCTCGACCTCGGACCAGAAGCGGGTCCGGTGGAAGCGCTCGTCGAGGGCGAGAGAGGCTCCCGCGACCAAGGTCGAAAGCAGGCCGACGACCTCGGCGTTGATGTGGAAGAGCGGCAAGGGGTTGAATCCGCGGTCCGCGGGACTGAGGCGATGGTGGTGGCTGATCAGCTCGGCGGTCGCGAGCAACTGCCGGGTGGAGAGGGCCATGACCTTCGGGGTCCCCGTAGTCCCGGAGGAGGCCAGGACGATGCCCCCACCCTCTCGAGTCGTCGCCGACGTCGACAGCCGCTCGATCGGCTCATCGACCCCCGTCACCAGCGCCGCGGCCTCCAAGCGGGTCGCGCGCGCGCGCGCGGCGCCGGGGTGGCCGGCCTCGAGACCGGGGTCGAGCGGCGCGGCCCATCGACCCGAGGCGATGGTGCCGAGCAGCGCCTCCGCCAAGTCGAGGGGGTCCGACAGGGACAGGGCGACCCTCTCGCCGGGAGCGACTCCCGCCAGCTCCAGGCGGGCCGCCCAGGCGCCGAGAACTCGCGGGAGGTCCGCGTAGGCGAGCACGCGCGGGCCGCGGACCTCGAGCAGATAGGGATCATCACCTCGGGCCGACTGCCTCGCGACGAGCTCAGAGAGGGTGGCGAGGTCGGACACGGGGCTAGTACATCATCCGCGGATCGTCGTAGTGCTTGAACTCGAGCAGGTTCAGTGCCGGGTCGGCGATCACGAAGGTCGAGTGGACCTCGATGCGGCCCTCGAAGCGGCGGGCCACGTCGGAGTAGAAGGGGACGCCGCGCTCCTGGCAGAGGCGGTGGAGGCGAGCGAAGTCCTCCGCGTCACGGAAGGTAACTCCGAAGTGGCGCGGGTACATCGTCGTGAGGTCGGCCAAGGTGGGGCGGGGCTCGGGGGCGGGGGAGAGGTGGCAGACCAGTTGGTCGCCGAAGAAGTCGAGCGTGATCCGGTCCTCGTAGCGTCGTGCGAGCTTGCACCCGAGGGTCCCGACGTAGAAGGCGACCGCCTCATCGAGGTCCCAGGTCGGGATGGCCAGGTGGAAGACGTCCCTGCTCTCTCTCACAGGCCACCCACGGTACCCTGACGCTCCTCGGGCTCGAAGGAGTAGAGGGTCTCCGAACGCAGACCAAGGCGGATCGTCTCGACTCCGATGACGTCGGTCGCCGCGATGTTCCCCAGGTTGACGTTGGGTCCGACCCGCTTGGCGAAGTAGTTCTGCAACTCGGTCGAAGGCGCCTCGAAGATCAGGCGATCGGGCTCCACTCCCGAGGTCAGGATCTCCTCGATCAACCCGTAGCGAAGCTCCCCGTTGGAGCGGCAGATCCCACCCCGCCCGGACTCGCGGGTCTCCAGGGTCACCAGCTCGGCGCCCGCCTCGATGTCGGCGCGGATGCACTCGATCCACTTGTAAGGGGCCATCGTGTCCGAGTTCGCCTGGTCCTTCGAGCCAACCTCGCTGACCACCCGGAAGTCCTTCGCGAGCTCGGCCACGTAGGTCGCCTTGTCCTCGTCGCTGAGATGGGCCGTGCCGTTGCTGACCTCGACGACGCGGGCGCCGAGCGAGGCGAGGAAGGTGCGGAACTCGTCAAATCGGCCTTGGATGAGGAACTTCTCGAGGAGGGTCCCGCCGAAGTAGTAGTCGACACCCTCGGCGTCGAGGACCTTCACCTTCTGGCGGATCTGGCGAGTGACGAGCGAGGTCCCCCAGCCGAACTTGATGAAGTCGATGTGGTCGGCGTGGCTCTCGATGAGGTCCGTGAAGTAGCCGGTAGGCAGCCCGCCGTCGATCACCATGGTCAGTCCGCTCGACCGTGGCTTGACCTCGCGCGCGGGCAACTCGATGGGGGTCTGGGGGTTCTCAAGCGTCATGGTTGTGCGGCTCGCGTGGGATGAGTTCCTCTTCCCCCAGATCCCTCGGCGGCGAGCCCCTCCTCCTCCCTCCAAAGTAGGGAAACTAGGCCAATTCGTGGCCGAATGTCACGAAACTGTTACGACGTTACGGACAGTTAGCGCCCTGATTAGGGGCCCTTTCCATCCCGCCGCCGGCAGAAGAAACCTAAGGGCGACCCCGGTCCTTCTCGGCCCACTCGGCCAGTGACCTGGCTAGCCTGGAAGGGCCCCGGGAGGTTGCCAGGTGCCCCGTCGCGTCAGAGTACGAACCCCACATCCCGTCGCCGGCGTCGCCGTGGCCGTCGTTGGCGCATTTGTCCTGGTGACAGGGTTGTTCATCACGCCGTCGAGCTCGTCGGCGGTCGCCCCTCCGACGACCGTGGCGTCGTCGGCCCAGTCCCTCACGTCGGGGATCCGCACCGGCTTCTACCTTGACATCGGTGCCTCGGCCTCGCTCGGCGTCCAGCCGACCGGTGACCCCAAGCACAACGGGGCCTTCACGCCCTGGGGCTACGGCGACGACCTCGTGCGCGTCGAGGCCGCCAAGGGCATCACCCTCCAGCTCACCAAGATCGGCTGCATGGGCGAGACCGCGGAGTCCATGTTCTCAGGCGACCACTGCTACCCGCTGCCTCAGACCCAGCTCACTCAGGCGGTCGCCTTCCTCGATTCCCACAAGGCTGAGGCCGGGGTCGTCTCCATCGACCTCGGCTTCAACGACATCAGGCCCTGCCTGTGGGTCGTGCCCCTCGCGGTCTCGTGCGTCAACCAAGGGATTGCCCACGTCCGAGCCGACCTCCCCAAGGTCCTCACCCAGCTCAAGGCCGCCGCTGGAGCCCACGTCCACTTCGTGGGCCTCCTCTACGACGACCCCTTCCTCATGCGCTACACCAAGGGCGGCCAGGGGCCGGCACTGGCCACCCAAAGTCTGGGGTTGATGACGGAGATGAACTCGACCCTGTCCACCCTCTACCGTGCGGCCGGCATCGCGGTGGCCGACATGCCTCAGGTGTTCGAGAGCACGAACACGACCATGGTCTCGACCGGCACCTTCGGCACCGTGCCCCAGAACGTCGCCAACGTCTGCGCCTGG
Source organism: uncultured Ferrimicrobium sp. (assembly GCA_964449735.1). GTDB lineage: Bacteria > Actinomycetota > Acidimicrobiia > Acidimicrobiales > RAAP-2 > RAAP-2. Next base: position 58,829 of record CAYUZO010000005.1, on the reverse strand, counting down.
ACGTGGATGTGTGCCCCCCACCCCTTCGGGCCTGACGACCACCCGAACAAGTCCGGCTATCAGAAGATCGCCGAGACGATCGCCGGGCAGCTTCCCTCTTCGCTCTAGTCGACCCTTCGCCCGGGCCCTTCTCCACGCCGGGGACGAGCTCTGCGGGGATGCCAACGAGGGCCGACCAATCCCAGGCTGCAACCAGTGAGGAGGTGCAGGCGGCGAGGGGTGTCCCCGGCACTGCGCCGCGCGGGTGCCTCGTCGCGGTGCCCGGTCCCCACTCGCGGGTGGAGTCCTCGAAGGATCTGGAGTCCGGTGCACCACCGTCAGGAATCGGTTGGGGTATCCACTTCGACGGAGTAGTCCTGATGAAGGACGCCGCCAGGGGCGGTGGGCCACTGGGCTTTACGGGCTTCTGGTCCTGCCCTCAGTCGCAGTCGGAAACTAGCTCAGGAATCCTGACCAACCCTTGACGATCGGGTGTACCTCGAGGATGGAGCAGAGCAGGCCAGCATCGTTGAGTCGCATCGGCGACGTCGAGCCCGGAAGGGTCACGTAGAGGCGAGCGAAGGAGCGGCAGGTCTTCCTTGGCGAGACCTCGATCCACTCGATCACGAAGGAAGCCCTACCGGTGTGAGCCGCCAGGGTGACCACTGGCGGCGGTCGGTGGGGTGTGCCGAGGCCCCCGGAGTAGCCCGTGCGCGCATCGTGGGCGACGGCCTTCAGCCGACTGGTCCCTCGGAAGACGGGCGAGAACATCCCAGTCAAGGGTCCGAGCGGCGATGTCACGACCCGCGGATACCCCGACAAGCGACACGACGTCGCGGCGACGTTGCGTAGCTCGACGATGTAGGACCCGTGCCCAAGACCCGCGTTGCCAAGCGCAACAGCTCGGAGGGACGAGGTCCTACAGGTTGGGGCGCTCGTGGCCGAGGCGGTTGGCGCCTTGCCCGGACCGCAGACCATGAATGTCCCCAAGACGACGAGGGAGAGGGCGATGGTGCAGGCCCGTTGCCGCGCAAACCGACGAACGCGGCTCATGGGAGGGACTGTACTGCGCAGGGCGCACGATGCCAGGACTACTCCGCCGAAGTGGATACCCCAAGGAAACGAACAGATAATTCAGACGACACCGGTGTGGTTTGTAGAATTGTTCTCAGAGCCTACATTCTCAATTGACGAACAACTTGTCACGTGATAGGACCCTCTATTGGAGGAAGTAGTTTCGTGAAGTTCGAGATGTACTGATGTATATCGATGGTTGCAAGGGCTCGTTTCACTGACATCAGAACCACTCCGGGTGGGGCTGATGGTGATGATACGGACGTGTCGGTGGAGCCTCAGAGATCGTCGGTGTTCACGTCAGACAGGGAGCGAGTGCCCGAAATCCCTCCGTTCACTGCGTAGGAGGAAAGGAGAGAGCCCAGGCGTCGGCATTCCGACTCTGCGGCTGGGGGACACTCGAAGAGGACTGAGTTCTCACCTACGACAATTCCGTTGTAGGAGTGGTCCCGTCTGCCCAGTTATCGGTCTGACTGGCCTTTTCAGGTGATGCGTTGAACCACGGGCCTTGTGTGGTCGCCCCGCCCGTGGGGAGCTAATGGCGAAACCGCCACCTCGTTCATTCCGCTCTGAGAGTCAGGGCATCAACAGAAAAGGATTACAACATGAAGAGAGGCGCCAAGGCGAGGGTTCTAGCCCTTGTGTCCAGCATCGCCTTGCTAGGTGGTACCGCTGTCGTGGCCTCCGGGTCGACGGGGGCGTACTTCAGCGACACCCACAACGGGAGCATCTCGGGGACGATCGGGAGCATCCTGGTCTCGACGGACAGCCCGACGAGCATCGGGTTCTCCAACCTCCTGCCCGGCGTGCCCCAGACGGTCCAGGTGAATTACCACAACTCGGGCACCAGCCCCGAGGACGTCTACCTGGCCTTTCCCAACGCGACGGCGCTGAGCGCGCTGAACAACCTGGGCCGCTACGGCAGCGTCCAGGTCTCGTCGGCGGGCGGAGGGTCGGTGGGCTCGGTGTTCACCTCCTACAACCTCGATGACAACTCGACGAGCTGCGGACCGTTCTCCAACGCGATTCCGTCGGGTTCGAACTCCGGTTGTTGGCCGCTGACCTCGCCGCTGCTGCTGGCGAGCAACGTCCAGCCCGGCTGGTCGGAGAACTTCACCTTCACCTTCGAGTACGCCTCGATGCTCTCGGGCAACGGGCCCGGCGTCTGGAACCAGTACCCGCTGGCCGGTGGGGTCTCCTACAGCACCTGCATCGCGAACGGTGGGTCCCACAAGGACTGCAGCAACAACCAGTTCACGGTGAACGGTGCGGACGGCTCTGGTGACGGCCTGCCCTACCAGTTGATCGCGACCCAGGTCGGCGTCACGCCGGGCCAGGTCGGGACCAAGTTCTAGCCAACCCGGTTCAGGGTTGAGCCCCCCGCTGGGTCCCGGCACCGCCGCCGGGACCCAGCGACGGGGGGAAGGAGTGACGTGAAAGTCCTGCGCAGGGTTGTTGCGATCCTGGTCCCGCTGGTGCTGCTGGCGACCTTCACCTTCTTGAAGGTGGAGTCCAAGACCTATCGGGTCTACGTGATCCATACCGGCTCGATGAGCCCGACGGTGCCCACGGGCAGCGCGGTCCTCGTGCGGATCGGTCAGTACCACGTCGGCCAGGTCATCACCTTCACCGAGGAGGGCCTGACGGTAACCCACCGGCTCGTCGGCTTCACCCCGTCGGGCCTCACCATCACGAAGGGCGACGGGAACCCCACCCCCGACCCCTGGCACGTGCCGCGCAGCCAGATCATCGGGGGAGTGATCTGGTCACCGCCCTACGTCGGCTACTGGATCATGTACTTCAAGGACCCCGTGGGACTGGCCTCGGCGCTGCTCGCCGTGCTGGTCCTCTGGCAGATCTGGGCTCTGGGCGCGGAGCGCGCGGAGCCACTGGCGGGGGAAGCCGAGCCCGCCGTGGCGGTGGGATCGTGAGCGGCCGCCGCCCTCACGCGATCGGCGCCCTCTCGCTGAAGGTCGCGAGCGTGGCGCTCGCCGGGGTCCTGGCCTTCGCCTCGGGGGTCCTCGCGCTCACCCTGCATCACCCCTCCGTCGCGGCCACCGCCCACGACGACCACGAGTCGCGCCAGATCACCATCTCGGTGAGCGGTGGTGGCGGGGCCGACGGCACCGACCTGACGCTCGGTCAGCTCCTGCCGGGTTCGCCCGCCACCGTCACCCTGGACTACTCCAACACCGGCCAGCTGCCGGCCGTCCTCTACCTCGCCTTCCCGAACCGCACCGCCCTGAGCGCCCTCAACACCCTCGGTCGCTACGGCCTCGTGCGCATCTCCTCGGCGGGTGCGGGTGCCCTCGGATCGGTCTTCTCCTCGAGCGACCTCAGCGACGCCTGCGCTAGTCCCTCACCGAGCAGCTGCTGGCCGCTGAAGGGGCCCTACCCGTTGACCGGGGTTCTCGCCCCGGGTCAGAGCGGCTCGGTCAGCTTCGAGTTCGAGTTCGCCTCGGCCTACGCGACCCAACCCGCCTCCGGACAGAGCGGCTGGAATCCCTATCCGGTCGCGGGCCAGGCGGTGGTGATCGGGTCGGACGGTCACGGAAGCGGTCTGCCCTATCAGCTCGTGGCGGTCGGCCCCTCCCAGGAGGTCCACGGCCACGGTCGAGTCGAGCAGCGCGAACCCTTCGGCGAGTCCCTCTCGGGCGGCGACGCCGAGGGCCACTGCGCGAGCCACCTCCAGGTGGACCCCAGTGCCGGCACCGTGCAGTACTCGGTCACCCAGCCCAACCGCTTCCTCAGCGTCACCACCGACGGGACGGTGAGTTGTGACGGGTCGAGGCTGGCTCCGGGCCGCTACACGATCGGCGGCACTGACACCGACTCCCAAGGGGACATCGGAACCTGGAGCTTCACCGTGGTGGTCTCGCCCCACCGCGGACACTGAGGCCCCGGCGCCCTAGTGGTCGTGCGCCTCGAGGTGCGCTTCTAGGCGGCGATCGGGGATGAGCCAGGTGATCGCCACCGCGGCCACGATCGCCAGCGATCCCCAGCGCCACCACCCGGCGAGGGGGATGGCCGCCAGGTAGGCGACCATCGAGCCCTTGCCCTTCCAGTCCCTCCCGAGGGCGTCGCGCAGTGCGTCGTCCTCCGAGTCGCCGCGCACGATCACGCTCTGGAGCACGAAGTAGGAGATCGCCGCGGCGAAGAGCACGAAGGAGTAGACGGCGACCGTGGTGTGGGCGAAGCCGTTCTGGCTCATCCAGGCGGTGGCGAAGGGGAAGAGCGAGAGCCAGAAGAGCAGGTTCAGGTTGGCCCAGAGCATCCCGCCCGTCACCCGGTGAATCGTGCGCAGGAGGTGGTGGTGGTTCACCCAGTAGATGCCGAGGTTGGCGAAGCTGAGCAGGTAGGCGAGTAGCTGGGGGTAGATCGCGTGCAGGGCGCTCAGGGTGGTGCCGTGGGGCATCCGCAGCCCCAGCACCATCACCGTGATGATGATGGCGATGACGCCGTCGCTGAAGGCCTCCATGCGCCCTGGTGACATGGGCGAAGTGTAGGGGTCCTACGCGGAAGGGGGGTCCTCGAAGCGATACCCGACCCCCGGCACGGTTTTCAGGCGGTCCTCGGCGGCGAGTTTGGCGCGCAGGCGATGGGCGTAGGCGTGGACGTAGCTCGCCTCACGGTCGTAGGTCGGCCCCCAGACGGCCTGGAGGATCATCTGGTACGTGCAGGTGCGCCCGGCGTGACGCATCAGGAAGGCCAGCAGGTCGAACTCCTTCACGGTGAGCGGGAGCACCCGGTCGCCGGCGCGGGCCTCTCGTCTCACGAGGTCGAGGTGCAGGTTCCCACTCGTCACCTCGGCGGGCTCCTCGGTCTCGCGCCGACGGCCCCTCAGCGTGGCCCGGATCCTCGCGCCGAGCTCGGGCAGCGAGAAGGGCTTGGTGACGTAGTCGTCGGCTCCGCCGTCGAGGGCGGTCACCTTGGTCGTCTCGTCACCCGCCGCCGACAGCACGATAATTGGCACCTCGCTCCACGCCCGGATGCGCGAGCAGACGTCCAGACCGTCGAGATCGGGCAGGCCCATGTCGAGGACGACGACGTCCGGGGCCGTGAGGGCGACCTGGGAGAGGCCGGCCTCGCCGGTGCTGGCCGTGATCACCTCGTGGCCGAGTGCCGGCAGGCCCACCCGCAGCGCTCGCAGCAGGGAGGCGTCGTCGTCGATCACCAGCACGCGAGCCATCAGGGCTCCTCGACCGCGAAGGACGCGGGCTCCAGGGTGAAGACGAACCGGGCCCCTCCCCCGGGGGCCTCCTCGACCCCGATGCGCCCTCCGTGGGCCTCGACGAAGGTGCGAGCGAGGGCCAGGCCGAGTCCGGACCGCCCCGCGGTGTCGAGCCGGGTGAAGCGGTGGAAGATCGCGTCGCGCAGGGGCGCCGGCACGCCGGGGCCCTCGTCGCAGACCGCGACCTCCACCTCGGCCCCACGACACCGAGCGCTCACCGTGATTGGGGCGTCGGGGGGCGAGTGGCGCTGGGCGTTGTCGAGGAGGTTCACCAGCACCGAGTTCACGAGCGCCGGATCGGCCAGCACCTCGGGGAGTCCTGGCTCGATCTCGACCAGGACCTGATGATCGGACAGGGCGGGGCCCAGGGCGGCCCGCGCCTCCTCCACGAGCTCCGTCACGGGGACGGGGCTGCGCTGGACCGTGAGCACTCCCGCCTCGACGCGAGCGAGGTCGAGGAGGTTGGCCACGAGCCGACCCAGCCGGTCGGCCTCCATCTCGATCAGCCGGTAGAGCTCCGCGCGGCCCGCGGGGGCCAAGGCGTCACCCTCGCTCGCCAGCGCCGAGGAGGCCACCTTGATCGTGGCCAAGGGGGTGCGCAGGTCGTGGCTCACCGCTCCGAGCAGGCCCTGGCGGAAGCGGTCCACCTCTTCGAGCAGCTGAGTGCGTACGGCCTGCTCGCGCAGGCGGGCTCGCTCGAGGGCGAGCGCGGCGTCGTTGGCGAAGGTCGTGAGGAGGTCCCGCTCGGCGGGGCGCTCGGGTAGTTCGGAGAGGACCAACACCCCGACTGGGCGCCCCGAGGCCACCAGGGCGATCGAGCGCGGCTCGCCCGAGGGGCCGACGGCACCGACCGCGACGGGGTGGCCCGCGCCGTCGGCGAGGTCGGCGAGGGCCTCGGGCGCCAGCGGGTCGCCGGCCATGGCGGCGACCCGGAGCCGATCACCCTCGAGGACCAGCAGCGCCACCCCCGGGATGCCGAGAGCGCCGTGGGCCGCCTGGGCGATGCCGCGCAGCAGCTCGTCGACGGGACGGTCGCCGACCAGGATCTCGGAGAGCTCCACGAGGCGCCGGGCCGCGACGTCGCCTCGTTCAACCTCGGCCCGGGAACTGTCGAGGTGCGAGACGACCCGCGCGACGAGGGCGGTCACCGCCAGGTAGACGGCCAGCGCGACCCAGTTCTGGCCGGCGCCCACGCTCAAGGTGCCGTAGGGAGGGATGAAGAGCAGGTCGAAGGCGAGAAAGCCCAGTGCCGCGATCCCGAGCCCCGCCGCGAAGCCCCCGGCGGCGGCAGCCAGGACGACCGGGACCACCAGGACCAGCGCGCTCGTCGAGATGGCCAGGTGTGGGCGCAGGGGGATCATCGCCCCGGCGAGCCCGGCCAGTCCTAGGGCTCCCAGAAGCCCGCCGCGAAGGCGCCGGTCCACTCTCTCAGTATGGTCCGGAGTCCGGGTCGCCGCCGACGGAGCGTGGCGTCAGCGCGTGAAGAAAGAATGAAGGACGCCGTGCCGACGTCAAGAGCGCGTTCAGGGCGAGCTCGCCGAGGATGGACGTCATGGGCGACCTCCTGACGATCATCGGCGTCGCGGCCTTCGTGGCCGCCTTCCTCGGGCTGGCGAGGGGTCTGGACAAGGTATGAGCCTCTCCCAGGTCCTGCTGCTCGTCGTGTCGATCGCGATGTTCCTCTACCTCGGCTACGCCATGTTCAAGCCCGAGAGGTTCTGATGGGTTTCGCCGCGACCCTGCTCGCGCTGGTCGTCCTGCTGGGCGTGACCTGGCGGTTCCTCGGTGCCTACATGGCGGCCGTCTTCGAGGGCCGGGTCCGCTTCCTCGCCGTCGTCGAGCGACCCCTGTACCGCCTGCTCGGCACCGACCCCGACTCCGAGCAGACCTGGAAGCGCTACGCGGGGGCGATGGTCGTCTTCTCGGCGGTCTCGATCCTCTTCACCTACGCCCTCTTGCGCCTCCAGGCCCACCTGCCGCTCAACCCCCAGCACCTCGGTGCGGTGAGCCCGGGTCTGGCCTTCAACACCGCGACCAGCTTCGTGAGCAACACCAACTGGCAGAACTACGCCGGCGAGACCACGATGTCCTACCTCTCCCAGATCGGTGCGCTCACCGTCCAGCAGTTCGTGTCGGCCGCTGTCGGGATCGCCGCGGCCATCGTGCTGGTGCGCGGCTTCGCCCGACGCAACGCGACGACGGTGGGGAACTTCTGGGTCGACATCACCCGGGCGGTGCTCTACGTGCTGCTGCCGATCGCCTTCCTCTTCGGGATCGTCTTCGTGGCCGAGGGCGCGGTGATGACCCTGGCGGGACCGGCGACGATCCACGACGCCTTGAACCAGGTGACCCAGACAATCGCACGCGGCCCGGTCGCCTTCATGGAGGCGATCAAGCAGCTCGGCACCAACGGCGGGGGCTTCTTCAACGCCAACTCGGCCCACCCCTTCGAGAACCCGACGGGCCTCACCAACTTCCTCTCGATCTACCTGCTGCTCGCGATCCCCGTCGCCCTCACCTACACCTTCGGCGCCATGGTGCGCTCGGTGCGTCACGGGGCGACCCTGCTGGCGGTGATGGCGCTCCTGTTCGGGGTCTGGGTCGGCTTCACGAGCTACGCCGAGCACCAGTCCAATCCGGCGGTCGCCGCGGCGGGTGTCCACTCGAGCACGGGCAACACGGTCGGCAAGGAGTCGCGCTTCGGCGACACCTCCAGCGCCCTGTTCGCCGTCGCCTCCACCTCCACCTCGACCGGCTCGATGGACTCGTCGGCCGACTCCTTCACCCCGATGGGGGGCTTCGGGCTGCTCACGGGAATGATGCTCGGCGAGGTCACGCCCGGTGGGGTCGGCAGCGGTCTCTACACGATCCTGCTCTACGCGATCATCGCGGTCTTCATCGGGGGACTGATGATCGGGCGCACGCCGGAGTACCTGGGCAAGAAGATCCAGGCCTCCGAGGTGAAGCTGGCCGGGCTCGGGGCCCTGGTGATGCCTCTCGTGGTCCTGGTGCTCACGGCCCTCGCGGTCTCCCTGGCCGCCGGGCGCGCCGGCGCGCTCAATCACGGCCCGCACGGCTTCACCGAGATCCTCTACGCCTTCACCAGCCAGGGCAACAACAACGGCTCCGCCTTCGCCGGGCTCGGGGGCAACACCCCCTTCTACAACGTGCTCGGGGCGGTCGCGATGCTGCTGGGACGCTTCGGCATCATCATCCCGGTCCTGGCGCTGGCCGGTCGACTGGCCGCCAAGCCCGCGGTCCCCGAGGGCCTGGGGACCTTCCGCACCGACAACCCCATGTTCGTGGGGCTGACCACGGGGGTGATCCTGATCATCGGGGGGCTCACCTTCTTCCCCGCGATCAGCCTCGGTCCGATCGTCGAGGAGCTTCTGAAAGGACGGTTCTTCTGATGAGTGTCGTCGCGACCACGACCGAGCCCCCTCGCAAGGGGGTGGCCCAGGCCCGCGGCCTCTTCGACCGCGAGATCCTGGGCCAGGCCCTGCGCGGGGCCTTCGTCAAGCTCGACCCCCGGGTCCAGGCCCGCAACCCGGTGATGTTCGTCGTCCTGGTCGGATCGGTGATCTCCCTGCTCGAGGCCATCAGTCATCCTGGGGTCTTCTCCTGGTCCATCACCGTCTGGCTGGTGCTCACCGTGCTCTTCGCCAACTTCGCCGAGGCGATGGCCGAGGGACGCGGCAAGGCGCAGGCCGACACCCTTCGCCGGATGCGCACCGAGACGACGGCTCGCCGACTGCTCGAAGGGGGTGGCGAGGAGATCTGTGCCGCCGCCTCCCTGGCCAAGGGCGACACGGTCGTGTGCGAGGCCGGGGACGTGATCCCGAGCGATGGGGACATCATCGAGGGCATCGCCTCAGTCGACGAGTCGGCGATCACCGGTGAGTCGGCCCCGGTGATCCGCGAGTCGGGCGGGGACCGCTCGGCGGTCACCGGCGGGACGCGCGTGCTCTCCGATCGGATCGTGGTGCGCATCACCGCCGAGCGGGGCCAGACCTTCATCGACCGGATGATCGGTCTGGTCGAGGGGGCGAACCGCCAGAAGACCCCTAACGAGATTGCCTTGACGATCCTGCTGGCCGTGCTGACCATCGTCTTCATCCCCGTCGTCGTCACCCTGGTTCCCTTCGGGCACTTCGCGGGGACCTCGGTCTCGGTCGTGGTGCTGGTCGCTCTGCTCGTCTGCCTGATCCCCACCACGATCGGCGCCCTCCTCAGCGCGATCGGGATCGCCGGTATGGACCGCCTGGTCCAGCGCAACGTGCTCGCGATGAGTGGACGGGCCGTCGAGGCGGCCGGCGACGTCCAGACCCTGTTGCTCGACAAGACCGGGACGATCACCCTGGGCAACCGGATGGCCGCCGCCTTCCTGCCGGTCGAGGGCGTCACCGAGGAGACGCTGGCCGATGCCGCCCAACTGGCCTCCCTGGCCGACGAGACCCCCGAGGGTCGCTCGGTCGTCGTGGTCGCCAAGGAGCGCTTCAACCTGCGCGAGCGCGAGATGGGGGCCGATCACGTCTTCGTCCCCTTCACGGCCACGACCCGGATGTCGGGACTGGACGTGGCGGACCGCCAGGTCCGCAAGGGAGCCGCCGAGTCGGTCAAGCGGTGGGTGCTCGAGCAGGGCGCGACGGTCCCGGGCGACCTCGACGGGATCGTCGAGAGGGTCTCGCGGGCGGGCTCGACGCCCCTCGTCGTGGCCGACGGAGCGCGCGTGCTCGGGGTCATCGAGTTGAAGGATGTCGTCAAGACCGGGATCCGCGAGAAGTTCGACCAGATGCGTGCGATGGGCATCCGCACCGTGATGATCACCGGCGACAACCCGCTCACGGCCGCCGCCATCGCCCAGGAGGCCGGGGTCGACGACTTCCTCGCCGAGGCGACGCCCGAGGCCAAGATGGCCCTGATCCGCCAGGAGCAGGAGGGCGGGAAGCTGGTCGCGATGACCGGCGACGGCACCAACGACGCTCCGGCCCTCGCCCAGGCTGACGTCGGGGTGGCCATGAACACCGGGACCACGGCGGCCAAGGAGGCCGGCAACATGGTCGACCTCGATTCCAATCCCACGAAGCTCATCGATGTCGTCGAGATTGGCAAGCAGCTGCTCATCACTCGGGGCTCGCTCACCACCTTCTCGATCGCCAACGACATCGCGAAGTACTTCGCCATCATCCCGGCCCTGTTCGTCACGACCTACCCGCAGTTGCGCAGTCTCAACGTCATGGGCCTGCACAGCCCCGAGAGCGCGATCCTCTCGGCCGTCATCTTCAACGCCCTGGTCATCGTGGCCCTCATCCCCCTCGCCCTGCGCGGGGTGCGCTTTCGCGCCACCAACTCGGCCGCGATCCTGCGCCGCAACGTGCTCATCTACGGCGTCGGGGGCGTGATCGTGCCCTTCGTGTTCATCAAGCTCATCGACCTGGCGCTCGTCGCCCTACACGCCTACTAGGAGGACGCCGTGCTGATCCACCTGCGCCGCTCGGTCCTGCTGGCCCTCGTGATGCTGGCCCTCACGCTGCTCTACGCCCTGGCGGGCACGGGCCTCTCCCAGGTCCTCTTCCCGGCCCAGGCCAACGGCTCACTGGGCCCGAACGGGTCGAGCCTGATCGGCCAGGACTGGACCAGCCCGGCCTGGTTCCACGGCCGACCCGACGGCTTCGGCCCCTACGCCCACGACGCGGCGACGGGGGTCGTCGACGGGGACAACCCGCTCGTGGCGAACGGGGTGACGGGGGGCTTCGGGGCCACGAACCTCGGCCCGCGTTCCACGGCGCTCCTGGCTGACACGCGGGCCCTCGTCGCGTGGTGGCACGCCCACGGGGTCACGCCGACCCCCGACCTGGTGACCACCTCGGCCAGCGGGCTCGATCCGGACATCACGCCGGCCGACGCCTACGCTCAGATCCCGATGGTGTCACGGGCCACGGGCATTGGCGCGGCGCGCCTGGCGTCGCTCATCAGGGCCCAGACCCACCCGGCCCAGTTCGGCTTCCTCGGCTCGAGCTACGTCGTGGTGCTCGAGCTCAACGAGGCACTGGCGAGGGCCGAGCGGTGACGTGGGCCCGGCGGGTCGGGCGCCTGGCCCCCCTCGGGGCCTTCCTGACACCGCTCGCGGTGGCGGGCGCGATGGTGCCCCTGCGCGGCCAGGTGGCCGCGCCGGCCAGCGCGCTGGTGCTCGTCGTCGCGGTGGCTGCCGTCGCCGCGCCGGGCCGTCGGCTCTGGGGACTGCTCGCCACGGTGTCGGCGGCCCTCTTCTACGACCTGCTGCTCACCCGTCCCTACGGCCATCTCAACATCGCCGACCGCACCGAGGCGCAGTGCTCTATCGCCCTGGTGGTGGTGGGCGTGGCGGTCACCGAGTTGGCCGCACGCGGTCGGCGCTACTGGCTCCGGGCGGCCGACGGGCGCCGCCAACTGGTGCTCGTGGCCGAGGTGGCGGCCGTGGTCGCGGCCGGTGAGCCCGCCGACGGCGTCCTCACCCACGCCCTGGCGGCGATCACCGAACTGCTCTCGGCTCGGCGCCTCGTCTTCGACGAGCCCGGTGAGGGACCGCCGCTGGCGCGCATCACCCCCGCCGGTGAGGTCCTGCACGTCGGGCTGATTTGGGACAGCGAGCGGCTCGGGCTGCCCGGGCCGCAGTTCGAGGTGCCGGTGCGCTTTCGCGGTCGCGACGTCGGGCGCTTCGTGGGCTCGCCGACGCCGGGCCTGGCCATCGGCTCGGCCCGCCTGGCCGCCGCGGCGGCGATCGCCGAGATCGTGGCCCCGGTGCTCACCCCGGCTCGGGACGACTGATGGCTCGCGGGAGCCTGCGCGTCTACCTGGGCGCGGCCCCCGGCGTCGGCAAGACCTACCGGATGCTCGACGAGGGGTGCCGGCGCCGCGATCGCGGCACCGACGTCGTGGTGGGCTACGTCGAGACCCACGGGCGCGAGCGGACCGCCGCCCAGGTCCGTGACCTGGAGGTGCTCGCTCGAGTCGAGCGGGAGTACCGGGGGACCCGCCTCGAGGAGATGGACCTCGACGGGGTCCTGGCCCGACGACCCCAGGTGGTCCTCGTGGACGAGCTGGCCCACACCAACGTCCCCGGGGGACGACACGAGAAGCGCTGGCAGGACGTGGAGGAGATCCTCGAGGCCGGCATCGACGTCATCACGACCGTGAACATCCAGCACCTCGAGTCGGTCAACGACGTGGTGGAGAAGGTGACCGGCATCACCCAGCGTGAGACCGTCCCCGACGCCGTCGTGCGCCGAGCCGAGCAGATCGAGCTGGTGGACATCACCCCCGAGGCCCTGCGCCGACGGATGGCCCACGGCAATATCTACGCCGCCGACCGGATCGATGCGGCTCTCAGCAACTACTTCCGGCCCGGGAACCTCTCCGCCTTGCGCGAGTTGGCCCTGCTGTGGCTGGCCGACCGTGTCGAGGACGCCCTCCAGCGCTATCAGGCCGAGCACTCGATCGAGCAGACCTGGGAGACCCGCGAGCGCCTGGTCGTCGGGGTCACCGGGACCGAGGTCGACGAGGCCCTGCTGCGCCGCGCGGCCCGGATCGCCTCACGCACCGGCGCCGAGCTGCTGGCCGTGCACGTGGTGACCGCCGACGCGCAGCGCGCCGGACGCGAGGAGGCGGCCCTGGCCCGCGAGCTCACCGCCCAGCTCGACGGTCGCTTTACCCAGGTCGTCGACGAGGAGGTGGCCACGGCCCTGGTTGCGGTGGCCCGTTCCGAGCGGGCGACCCAGATCGTGGTGGGTGCGAGCCGGCCCCGCGCGAGGTGGCGACCACCGACCGGGATCGTCGAGGGGGTCCTGCGCCGGGCCCGCGACCTCGACGTGCACGTCATCGCGGTGGGCGGGGAGCGGCCGGCCCGGACTCGCGCGCGGCGCCGACGGCAACGTGTCGGTCGACGTCGCCAGCTTCTCGGCGCGCTCGGGGCTGTCCTGGCCCTCACCGCGCTGAGCACGGCGATGGTGCCACTGCGCACGCATCTGTCGCTCTCGACCGTCTCCCTCGCCTACCTGGCCGTCGTGGTCGGCGCGACGGCCGTGGCCGGCGCGCTCATCGGGCTCGTGACGGCGCTCGCGGGGGCCACGCTCGAGAACTTCCTCTTCGTGCCGCCCCTGCACACCTTCGCGGTGGCCCGCCCCGACGACGTCGCCGCCCTTGTCTTCTTCGCGCTCTTCGCCATCGTGGCGAGCCTGGCGGTCGGACGGCTCGCCCAACGCTCGGCGGAGGCCGAGCGGGCGCGAGCGGAGGCTGAGGTGCTGGTGCGGACCGCCGCCGGGCTGCTCAGCTCCCACGAGGACCTGGCCCCGCTGCTCGAGACGTTGCGCGAGGTGTTCGACGCGGCCACCGTGTCGGTGCTGGTGCGACGAGACGGACGGTGGGAGAGCGAGGTCGCCGTCGGCGAGGAGGCCGAGGAGGGTCCCTCCGAGCGCTTCCCGATCGACGACGAGCACCAGCTGGCGGTAGCGGGAGCGAGGTTGGGAGCGCCGGACCGCCGCCTGATCGGCGCCTTCGCGGCTCGCGTGGCCGCCGGTCTGCGGGGCCAGGTGATCGCGCGCGACGCCACGGAGCTGGCGGCGCTGGCCGAGGCGGAGTCGCTGCGCCTCGCGCTCTTCCGCACGGCCGCCGAGGACCTGGGCGCTCCGCTCGCCGACGTCGCCGAGGAACTCGACGGGCTGCGGCGCCGACTCGCCGAGGACCCCGCGGTCGGCGCGACACTCGTGGTGGTCGCCGAGCGGATCCACCGTCTGCGTCGGCTGGTGACGAATCTGGTCGACGCGGGGCGACTCGAGGCCGGGGAGGTCGAAGTCCGCCTGGCCCCGGTCTCGGTGGGGCACCTGTTGGCCGGCGCGCTGGCCGCCATCGACCCACGAGGTCGACGACTTGAGCTCGACGTCGAGGAGGAGCGCCTGGTCGTCGAGACCGACGCGGCGCTGGCCCAGCGGGTGCTCGCCAACGTCATTACGAACGGATGTCGCTTCGGCCCCCTGGCCGAACCGGTGCGGGTGCGCGCCGGCGTCGTGGCGGGACGGCTCGAGATCCTGGTGGTGGACCGCGGGCCCGGGGTGCCCGAACCGGTGCGCCGGGCGGTCACCGCGCCCTTCGAGCACCTCTCGGGCGAGACGCTCGGGGCCGGGCTCAACCTGTCCGTGGCGTCGGGCCTCGCGCAGGTTCTCGGCGGGGAGATCCGCTTCGAGGACACCCCGGGTGGGGGCACCACCGTCGTAGTGGAGCTGCCCCTCACCCAGGGACCTTCTCCTCGCTAGTGGTGGCCGCCCTCGCGGCCGCGTCCGCCGCCGAAGCCGCCGCCAAAGCCTGAACCGCCGGACCCACCGCCGCCGCCGAAGGCGTGGACCGGTCCGCCGTGCTCACCGCCGCCCAGCCAGGCTCCGAAGGTCACGGAGGCCGCGTCAATGGTGGTGGCCGTGACCGCATCGGGCTCGCCAATCACGATGACGCCGTCACCCGTGGCGAGCGCCGACAGGGTCGAGGCCGCGCCGGCCGTGGTGAAGGTGGTGGAGGCGCCGACCGCGATCGTCACGGTGCCGCCGTGGCGCACGGTGACGACGAAGGTGTTGGAGCCAATCGAGCTCACGGTGCCCACCACTCGCACGGGCACGATCTCGACGACGCCAGCGACCGTCGGGTCGGCCGCAGTGGGCTGGACCATCACCATCTCGTTCAGTCCCAGCGCGGTCGAGGTCGCGGCCGTCCGTCCGACGAAGTAGGTCGTCGAGGAGTTGACGGTGTAGGTCGCCGTGGTCGCCGCGCCGCTGTCGTCGGCGTCACCGTTGTTGTCCTTCGAGGTGATCGTGAAGGTGGTGGCGCTGAGCGCCGTCACGGTTCCGTGGCGCAGTTGGCGAGCCGGGGAGATCGCGACGGTCGCGGCGGTCGTCCCGTCGGTTGAGGTGACCTTGACGGACTGACCGACGGCGAGGGCGCTCACGCTCGAGGCCGTGCCGCCGCTCGTCACCGTCGTGAAGGCAGTGAGGGCGAAGGTCACCGAGCCACCGCTACGTGGCGTGAGGGTGAGCGAGCTGGCCGAGACGGCGCTGATCGTGCCACTCACGCACACCTTGGCGTGGATGGCGATGGATGCCGCCGTGGTCGGGTTGGACGCCGACGGGGTCACCACGACCTTCTGGCCGACGGCGAGATCGGCGGCCGTGGCGGCCGCCCCGTCCTTCGTGACCGTGGTCGAGGCGTCGATGGCGAAGGTCGCGGTGCCTCCGAACTCAGTGGAGACGGTGATCGAAGTCGCCGAGGCCGCGCTCAGCGTGCCCTCGACGCGGACGAGCTCGATCTGGATCGCACCGGCGATCGTCGGGTCACTCGTCGACGGCGTCACCCGGACGTGCTCACCCACCGCCAGAGCCGAGGCGGTCGAGGCGGTCGAGCCGACGGTCACCGTGGTGGAGGAGTTGATCGTGAAGGTGACCGCGACGCCGTGCTCGGCGAGGGTGATCGAGGTCGCCGAGACGGCGCTGATCACGCCATCGGCGCCATGGGCCCCGTGGTCGCGGGCACCTACCTGGTGGGCGCCGGACGAGCGGGAGTGAAGCGTGACGCTGCTGACGTGGGTATGGCTGTGCCGACCGGCGCTGGAGTGCGAGTGGGGCGAGGCGCCAGCGACGGCGGCCACGGTGACGCCGCCGAGGGCCAAGGCGCCGGCGGCGGCCGACAGGCCGACGCGCCGGCGCAGTCGGGTGAGGGACGAGCGGTACATAGTGAACCTCCGAAGGGTCGCTTGTGATGAAGAAGCCTAAGAGTGGGGCCGCCCGAGGGGAAGGGCGAGACGACTACAGCTAGACAACTTTCCCTTGACGATTGGATGACGGAGGGAGGCGGACCGAATGACGAACAGATGACGACTCAGCTCGCCAAGCCGGCGTAGACGGCCTCACGCACCGCGCGGTGAACGGGGGGCAGGGCGGGCGAGTCGAACTGACGCTGGGTGAGCACGATGATGACGAGATCGCGGCGTGGGTCGACCAGGAAGGAGGTTCCCAGGCCGCCGTCCCATCCAAAGCTCCCGTCCTCTCCCACCGCCAGTCCGAGCCCCCACGACCGTCCGACGAAGGAGCCGGGGCCGAGGGCGTCCTCGGGCAACTGGTCCCGGGTGAGCTGGGCCGAGGTCATCTGGGCGACGAGGGCCGGTGTCGTGACGCCCGAACCTCCCGCCAGGAGAGCGCGGGCCAGGCGGAAGAGGTCTTCCGCCGTGGAGACGAGGCCGGCGGCGCCGTCATCGAAGGCCGGCCGGTGCCGCCAGGCACCTTCGCGGTCCACCTCGACGAGCCCCTCGGGCCCGTTCGCGTAGGCGGTGGCGAGCCGCTCGGGGTCGCGGGCGACGAAGCCGGTGTCCCTCATGGCCAGCGGGCCGAGAACTCGCTCGGCCATGACCTCGCCCAGACGCATGCCGCCGGCACGGGCGGCCAGCACGCCGGCGACCTGGGCGCCGGTGTTGTAGAGCCAGCGTTCGCCGGGTTGGCGCATCAGGGGCAGGGTCGCCAGGCGGGCCAGCCAGGTGTCGGCGTCGGGAGGGGTCAGCGGCTCGGGTGGGCCGAGGGTGGCGAGTCGGGCCCGGTTCGCGGCCTCGACGATGGGCCACGGCTCTGGCGAGTCGAACATCGCCCCGTCGATCCCGAAGCCGAAGGTGAAGTCGAGCAGGTTGCGCACCGCGACGGGCCGATGGGCCGGTTCGGTGGCGCTCAAGGGGGCGTCGGGCGCGCGTAGGACTCGCGGACCGCCGAGCTCGGGCAGGAGGCGGCCGACGGGCTCGTCGAGGGAGACCCGTCCCTCGCCGACGAGGGACAGCACCGTCAGGGCCGTGAGCGGTTTGGTCACGGAGGCAATCCGAAAGAGGGTGTCGGGCGTCATCGGGCCGCGTCCGATGCCCTGCCGTCCGTGGGCGGAGAGGTGGACCTCCTCTCCGCGGGCGACCAGCAGGACGAGGCCCGGCACGTCAGTGTTAGAGACGAAGGCCGCAGCGGCCTCGTCGATGCGCTGTGCATGGGATGGGGCGAAGGCCATGCGACCTCCTCAGGTGATGAGCCGACGGTACCGGTACGAAGCGACAGAATGCAATCCCCTTGGTAGGAAATTGGGCCACCGGCCCCTGTCAGGGACAGAGGTGGTGCGACAGGGTGAAGACGTGCCCTTCTCCCGCGTCGCGTTCGGTGCCCTCGTGGTGTTGGGCTCGCTAACGGGCCTCACCGGCGGGACTTCGGCGTCCACTCGACACCCACTCCCCGCCACCTTGTCGTGCCCGCAGGCCACGATAGGTGTCCTCAACTCCGCTCCGCCGGCGGGCCGGGCTCGCACCGTCGCGCTCACCTTCGACGACGGGCCTGGCGCCTCGACGGGCGCCATCCTGACCATCCTCACCAGACTCCACGTGCGGGCCACCTTCTTCAATATCGGCCAGCAGGTCAGCGAGCGGCCCAGCCTCGTGCGTGAGGAGGCCAACGACGGCTTCCTCCTCGGAGATCACACCAACAGTCATCCCAACCTCGCTCACCTCAGTCGGGCGGACCAGCTTGCTGAGGTGGACCAGGTCGCCGTGATCGAGCATCGACTGACTGGCTCGCCGATCTGCGTGTTCCGCCCCCCTTACGGGAGCTACGACGCCGCCACCCGGCAGGTCGCCGCCGAGCGGGGGATGTCGCTGTGGATGTGGAGTGACGGTGGCGGCGACTGGTTGGCCGGCGGATCGGGCTCGTCCCACTGGGTCAGCACCATCGAGCGGGCCGTCGAGTCGGCGGCGAGCCATCAGACCCATCCCGTCGTCCTCCTACACAACCAACGCGCGGCGATGCCCGCGACTGTGGCGGCCCTGCCCTCGATCATCCGCTGGTTCCGGGCACGCCACTACACCTTCGTCGACCTGCTGGGACGTCGCGGCCCGCCGGCGAGCTGCGGGACTGCGCACGCCCCCTTCGCCGTCCCCGCCACGACCTACCCGGACGGCTCGACGCTCGAGGCCGGTCAGTCGTGGTCCTCGCCGAGCGGGCAGTACACCTTGAACCTGGCGGCGTCCGGGAGGCTCAGCTGGGCGATTGCCGGGGGCCGCACCCTGTGGACCCATGACGCATCGACGGGTTCGGCCCTCAAGGTCCGAGACGGCGCCCTCGAGCTCGTCGGCCCGGAAGGGAGCCTCGAGTGGCGCACGCCCGGGGCCACCGGGGCGGTGCCGCACCTCGGTGACGACGGCGGCCTCACCATCGTCGGGTCGACCGGAGTGCTCTGGCGGGGCAGCGGCCGTCAGAGTGGCCTGCAGCCCGGCGATCAGCTGCGACCCGGCTGGCGCCTCTACTCCCCCTCAGGAGGTTGCGAGCTCCTGATGCTCCCCCACGGGAACCTCGAGCTGCGGACCGCCGACGGCCAGACCTTCTGGCACGACCTGGTGGGCGCCCGAGGCGCCGTGACCACCCTTGACCAGTCGGGCAACCTCGTCACGCGCGGCGCGACCGGTATCCAGGTCTGGTCGAGCGGGACGAGTGGTCACCCCGGGGCGCGCCTCAGCGTGGGGGATCACGGTCGCGTGCTCCTCTTCGACTCTCATGGAGACCACCTCTGGGCGACGCCCTGACCGCACGCGAAGCCCCCCTAGGGTGGCGCCGATGACGGGAATCATCCGCACCGAGGGCCTGACGAAGACCTACCCCGGCATGGACTCGCCGGCGGTGGATCACCTCGACCTGGAGGTGCGCGCGGGAGAGATCTTCGGTCTGCTCGGGCCCAACGGGGCCGGCAAGACCACGACGGCGGGCATTTTGACAACCCGAGTGATCCCGACGGCGGGCCGGGCCTTCGTCGGGGGCGTGGACGTGGTCGGCCACCCGGCCCTCGCCAAGCAGTTGACCGGCATCGTCTCCCAGCAGAACACCCTCGATCGACAGTTGACGGTCTTCGAGAACCTCTACTTCCACGGCCGGCTCTTCGGCGTCGCGAAGGGGGAGAGCCGCCGGCGGGCGGCGGAGCTGCTCGAGGCCTTCTCCCTGACGCGCTGGGCCCAAGCCTCGGTCTACGCCCTGTCGGGGGGCATGGCCCAGCGGTTGATGGTGGCCCGCGCGGTCTTCCACAATCCGGCCGTCCTGTTCCTCGACGAGCCCACCGCCGGACTGGACCCCCAGAGTCGGCTCGCGCTGTGGGAGATGCTTCGCGAGCTCAACGGAGCCGGCCAGACAGTCTTGTTGACCACCCACTACATGGAAGAGGCCGACCAGCTCTGCGACCGGGTGGCAATCATGGACCACGGCCGGATCCTCGCCCTCGACAGCCCCGCTGACCTCAAGCACTCGACCGGCGTGGACACCGTGGTCACGATTCGCGTGGGCACTGAGGGCGAGCGCCTGGCGTCAGCGCTGCTCGCCGTGCCGGGGGTCGTGGAGGCGCGCGTGACAGACGACGTCGTCACGGCGACCGCGCGCGAGGCGGCTCACCTGGTGCCACGGGTCGTCGACGCCGCCGAATCAATCGGCGTGGACATCGTCGACCTCGCGGTGGCCGAGCCGAGCCTCGAGACGGTCTTCATCAACCTCACCGGCAAGGAGCTGCGCGAAGCGTGACCATCGCCACGACCCCCACCCGCTCGGTCTCGGCGGCCAGCGCCGCCGCACTGCGGGCCCTGCTTGCTCGCGACCTCACCGTGCTGCGCAAGTCCCTCGGAGAGTTCGTGCTGCGCACCCTCATCCAGCCCTTCTTGCTCTGCTTCGTCTTCCTCTACGTCTTCCCCAAGATCGGCCAGTCGGTCGGAGGGGGACGGGGCGGGAGCGACTTCGCCACTGTGTTGGTCCCTGGGGTCGTGGGCATCTCGGTGATGTTCCAAGGCGTCCAGTCAATCGCGCTGGCGATGGCCCAGGAGTTCGGATTCACCCGCGAGATCGAGGACCGGGTCCAGGCCCCCTGCCCGATCTGGCTGGTCGCCGTGGCGAAGGTCCTCTCGGGCCTGGCCCAAGGACTGTTGGCCGCGCTCATCGTCTTCCCAATCGCCTCGGTGGTCCACGCCGCGGGTGTGACGGCCCAGCTCTCGCTCCAATGGTGGGTCGTCGTGACCTTCCTGCCGTTGGCCTGCGCGACGATGGCCGCCCTCGGCCTCGTGCTGGGCACCAGCTTCGAGCCGCGCAACATCGGGCTCATGTTCGGCTTCGTGATCCTGCCGATCACCTTTCTCGGCGGCACCTACTACCCCTGGACCCACCTGGCGCCCGTCGAGATCGGCCACTTCCACTGGCTCCAGACCCTCGTCTTGGTGAACCCGCTGATTTACGTCAACGAGGGGATGCGGGCCGCCTTCACCGAGGCCCCCCACATGCACCTCTACGTGGTCTACCCCGTGATGCTCGGCTTCCTCACGGGATTCATGGCCCTCGGCCTGCGCAACTTCCGCCGGCGCGTCCTGTCCTAGCCCGCGGCCGCGCTGAGAAACGCCGAGAGCGACACCACGTCGCTCGAGGCGGGGATGGCCACCGTGACCGGAGTTCCGTAGTGGGAGTAGTCCACGGTCACGTGCTCCCGGACAGGGACTCCGCCGCTGGCAAGAGAAAGGTCGAGAATCTCGCGCACGACGCGATGGGCGGCGTCGACCCAGACGGTGATCCCCATTTCGGAGAGGTCGAAGGAGTCGAGGATCGTCGTCATCTGGGAGTCGGTGAGGCCGCTGCCGGCGAGATCGGCGCGGGCTTTAGCGAGCAGCGTCGAGGGATCGAGGGTGGCCTGGTAGCCGGTGACGCTCACCCCGTCGACCTGGCGCGGGGCGAGGGAGGCGACCGACTGGGCGCCGAGCAGAGAGCGCAGAGATCCGAGGGGGTCTCCCCCCGAGCCCACCCCCGTCATCGCCGACGAACTGGGCTGAGGGAACGCCACCCAGTGTCGCCCACCGAGCCGATTCGCCAGACTCGCCCCGTTGACATCCATCGACATGTAGGTGGTGGTGCCATCGTCGACGACAGTCTCGTCCAGCGCCACGCCGTTCAAGCTCGTCTGGACGGTGAGCGAGGCGACACGAGAGGCGAGGTCGGCCTGTCCCTGCCCAGTGAGGGCAAAACTTTCCCCCTGGGTCTCTAACGTCCCGTGAACCGAGATCGCCACGCCGCTTGTCGACAACGTGTTGGACACCGCGTCGCGCATCGCCGCCGCCGCGCCGGCGTCAGAGGTGGGCGCGACGCCGAGTGACGCAGTCAGCGCCGCGCCGGCACCGAGCAGCGTCAGAAGGGTGAAGGGGACCGCGCGCCGGACCGGCCGTCGTCGCGACGGCGAGGGTGGCGTGGCGGCCACCTCACTCTGTTCGGTCGTGGAGTCCTCAGTCGTCACATCTCCCCCCTTCGTGGCCGACGCTAGCGAGGACCAGGTTGAACGGGTTTATGGACTTAGGTGCCAGTGGCGGGTTCTCGATGACGACTCGGTGTCGATGCCGTCGCGCGAGGAGTCGACTCGGTACCATGCGCCGCGAGGACGGGGGAGCGATGCTCAAGACGGTCACGCGCGGCGCACTGCTGCTCGCCCTGTTGGGTCTACTCACCGTCACCTTCCTGCTCGGCCGCGGCGACGCCTCCACCGCGCCGGCCAGTCCGACCCCGTCGACCTTCTACCTGGCGATCGGCGGTTCGGCCTCGCTGGGCATGCAGCCCACGGGGGTCGCCGCCCGCCCGGCGCGCCAGACCGACCAGGGCTACGTCGACGACCTCGTGCGTCTCGAGGGTCACCGAGGGCTCTCGCTCCAGGCGACGGAGGTCGGCTGCCCGGGTGAGACGCCGGTCACCATGCTCGGGCGCGACGGCGGCGACGCCTGCTACCGCCCGCCCACCACCCAGCTGGACCGAGCGGTGCGCTTCCTGCGGGACCACGCTGGCGACCGAGGAGTGGTCACGGTGGACCTCGGTTTCAACGCCGTGCGGCCCTGCATGGCCCACCACCGCTACGACCTCGCCTGCGTCACGGCCGGCCTCTCCTCGGTGCGCGCGAGCCTGCCCCAGGTGCTCACCCGCCTGGCCGCGGCGGCGGGACCCCGGGTGGTGCTGGTCGGCCTCACCGCCTACGACCCCTTCCTCGCGCGACTGCTCGACGACCCGCACGGTGCGGCGCTGGCCGGCGGGTCACTGGTGCAGATCCGCCGGCTCAACGAGGTGCTGCGCGAGGACTACCACGCCACGGGTTTCGAGGTGGCCGACGTCTTTCGGGCCTTCCACTCCGGCGACACCTCACCGATCTCACTGGGTCCCGTGGGGGAGATCCCCACCAACGTCGAGCGGATCTGCCAGCTGACATGGATGTGCGAGACCGACCCCTTCGGACCCGACAACCACCCCAATGAGGCTGGCTACATGGTGATCGCCCAGGAGATCGATCGCGTCCTGTCGGCGAGTCCGCTTCTCGGCGCCTGAGCGGTGTCGGCGGGGCCTAGCGGGGGGGCCAGGTCGGGATCGAGCCCCGACCCGAGGCGAAGCGCACGTTCTTCGCCCGCACGAACTCGTGCAGGGTGTCAGCCCCGTACTCGCGTCCGTATCCCGACTCCTTCACCCCGCCAAAGGGCGAGCCGACGAAGTTGCGCCGGGTGTAGTTGTTGACGAAGACCATGCCCACCTCGAGCCGCTCAGCCAGCCGCCAGGCTCGGGCCTCGTCGGCGGTGACCAGGGCAGCCGTCAGCCCGTAGCGCGACTCGTTGACGAGGGCGACGGCCTCCTCCTCAGTGGAAAAGCGAGTGAGGGCGGCGACCGGCCCGAAGACCTCCTCCTGGAAGAGGTCCATCGCGGGGGTGACGTCGCCGAAGACGGCGGGCGCGATCCAGAAGCCGCCCGCGAGGTCGGGATCTCCGGGCAGCTGTCCGCGGTAGAGGAGGGTGGCCCCCTGGGCCAGCGCCCCCTCGACGAAGGCGGCGACCCGGTCCCGCTGGACGGCGTCGACCATGGGGCCGATGTCGCAGGCCGGGTCGAGGGAGTGGGCGAGGCGCAGCTGCGCGGTGGCGGCGACGAAGCGCTCGGCGAAGGCGTCGTAGAGCGAGTCGTGCACGAGCAGTCGCGAGGTCGAGGTGCAGGCGGCGCCTTGGTTGTAGAACATCCCCTCGATCGCGATGGTGACCGCCTGGTCGAGATCGGCATCCTCCATCACGACGAGCGCGTTCTTGCCCCCGAGCTCGAGGGTGACGAAGGTCAGATTGGCGGCGGCGCTCGCCATCACCTTGCGACCGGTCGCGGTGGCGCCGGTGAAGGTGACCCGCTCCACACGGGGATGGGCCACGAGCGCGGGACCGGCACCCAGGCCGGCGACGGCGTTGAGCACACCCGGAGGCAGGACCTCGTTGGCAATCTCGGCCAAGCGCAGCACGGTGAGGGGCGCCTGCTCGCCCGGCTTCATCACCACGGTGTTGCCCACCGCGAGGGCCGGGGCCCCCTTCTTCGAGAAGTGGATGGGCGGCCAGTTGAAGGGCAGGATGGCGGCGACGACGCCGTAGGGCTCGTAGACCACTCGGGCCTCGATGGCCCCCTGATCGATGATCTCCCCGGGCACCGACTCAGTCAGACCGGCGTAGTAGTCGAAGCTGGTGTGGCTCGACACCACGTCGACCCGTCGGGCGTCGCGACGGGGCTTGCCCATCTCGCGCGCCACGAGCTCGGCCAGCTCGTCGGCGTGGGCGCGGATGCGCTCGGCCACCTCGCGCATCAGCGCGGTGCGCTCCTTGCCCGGGGTGTGGCGCCAGACCTTCTCGTAGGCCCGTCGCGAGCTCGTGACCGCGGCGTCGACGAGGGCCGCGTCGGCTTCGACCACGCGGGCCATCGGTCGCCCGGTGGCCGCCTCGAGGACCTCGAAGGTGGGGGCGCCCTCGGGCAGGACCCACTGGCCATCGATCAGCGCGCCCCAGAGGGGTCGACGCACCAGTAGTTCATCACTCGCGGCGCTGTCGATCTCGCTCAACTCACCCCCTCAATCGGCGCGACCCTACCCCCGGCCTCGCGGGGTGAGCCATCGGCGCCGGTGAGTCTTTTTCAGCCCGCTCAGTCGATGACGAGGTGTTGGGTCCCGTCGATCATCTCGCGCACGATGTCGAGGTGGCCGGCGTGGGTGGCCGTCTCGGTAATCACGTGCAGCATCAGCTCGCGGAGGTTCTCCATGCGCCAGTCGCTCCACTCCTCGGGCCAGGCGGCCAGGCCGTCGAGCACGTCGTGGCCCTCGAGGGCCTCGTCGGCCAGGCGGGCCTCCTCGCGGTAGCGCTCGAGGGCGGCGAGGCCGTTGCCCTCCTCGACGAGCCAGGCGCTCTCGGGTTCGCCCTCGGGGTCCACCTCCACGCCGTTGAGGATCTCGCGGAACCAGAAGCGCTCGACGTCGAGCGCCAGATGGGAGACGAGTCCCGCCGGGGTCCACCCGCTCGCCACCCAGGCGGTCGTGAGGTCCTCCTCCGAGAGGCCGTCGACGGTGGCCAGGACGTGGGCCCGCTCGCCACGGAGTTGCTGAAGGAGATCGTCGAGTTCGCTCATGGCGGCAGTCTGCCACCTGAGGTCGTGGTTCGTCAGTGAGGCCGCAGGACCCGGGCCGGGTCGGCCTCGCCGAGGAGCGCGGCCGTCGGGGCCAGGCGACGGCGGAGCCCGACGACGGTGTCGAGACTCGCCTCGTCCACCTGGCCCCCAGCGATCAGGCCGTGGCGCTCGCTGCGCAGGATGGCGACGTGAGCGGCCGCTCCGCTCTCGTCGAGCTCGAGCTGGCGGACGGCGAGCGCGGCGAGTGTCCGATCGTGACGGCCCTCGAGGACCTCGGTGGCCAACCCGGCGAGAACCGTGGCGAGGGTGCGGACCGCGGGGGTGGGATCGGGGGCCACCAGGACGGTGCCGAGGTAGGGCCCGAGCTCCTCGACGCTGGCGAGCGCGGTGGCTCCGCGCGCCGCGGCCCACAGTTCGTTGCCCGCGTTGAGGATGGTGAGGTCGCAGGCCCCTTCGACCAGGGCCCGCGCCCGGCGAGGCGTCGAGCCGATTTCGAGGACCTCGTAGTCCTGCCGTCCGAGACCGCGAGCCTCCAAGAGGGCGAAGGCGACGAGCGCGAAGCCCGAGGCGGCCACGTCGACGCCGAGGCGCCCCCCGGCCAGGGACGAGGTGTCCCCCGGGGCCCGCCAGAGCCCCAGCCCGAGCCCCCGATCGACGCCCCCGAGGACCTCGACCTCGACGAGTCGTCCCAGCGGGTTCTGCGCGCTGAGTCCGTAGGCGAGGACGTTGTCGGGGCCGGTGAGCGCGGCGTCGAGCTGCCCGTCGTCCAGCGCGGCGAACTGGGCCTTGGAGGAGGAGACCGGCTCGCGCGACACCGTGAGGGAGGCCTCGGCGAGCCGACCGGTCTCCTCGGCGAGGTCGACCAGCAGGGGCCGCGAGAAGACCCCGAGGCGCACTTGCTGAGAGGTCACGGGGTCCCTTCGGGCCAGTGGCCCGGGCGACCCGGGGCGAGCAGCATGTCGGTCAAGGTGCGCCCCAGATGCTCACCGCGCCACACCAGCATCTCCTGGGCGGCGGCCAGGACCCGGGCGGGGTCCTCGCAGGGCGTGCGCCACGTGGGGTCGGCGGCCAGGTCGAAGCAGAGGGAGGAGCCGTCGCCGAACTGCACGTAGGCGATCTCCTCGGAGACCCCGACCGCCAGGTGGGACCTCGAGAGGTCGCGGCTGTAGGGCCAGCGCGGCGTGGTGGGCCCGATGGCGAGGAACCGCCAGTCCCACTCGTAGTGAGCGGCCCGTCGCCACTCGGTCGCCGAGCCGTCGAGGAGCTCCTGGAGGACTCGACCGTCGCACTGGCGCGGAGGCTCGAGCCCGAGCGCCACCGCCAGGGTCGGCATCCAGTCCACGTTCTCGGTGAAGCGCTCGATGACGGTGCCGGCGTAGGGCTCGCGCGGGTCGCGCCACAGGCCGATCACGTGGAAGCTCTGGGGGAAGTAGCCGAGCTTCTCCACGAGGCCGTGGTCACCCAGCTGGTCACCGTGGTCCGAGGTCACCACGACGAGGGTGTCCTCCCACTCGCCGCGCTCGCGCAGTGAACTGACGACGCGCCCCAACTGATGGTCGACTTCCTCGATCGCGCCGTAGTAGTGGGCGCGCAACTGGCGCAGCCCCGCCTCGTCGGCGGGCGCGCGGGTCTCGCTCCACGCCAAGGCCAGCTCGTGCAACGGATGGCGGCCCTCGGCCTGGGGCGCGAGGGGCAGGGGAACGGTCGCCGGGTCGACCCGAGTGGCGAACTCGCCCGCCGCGCCGTAGGGGGGATGGGGCCGCAGGTAGGAGAGGTGGGCGAACCAGGGGCCCTCTCGTCCGTCGAGCCAGTGGAGGAAGCCATCGGTCAAGAAGGCGGCGAGAGAGTGCTCGGCGGGCCGGTCGGGCTCGCCAGCCAATGCCTCATCCAGCCCGTAGGGGACCTCGTACCCGAGGGTTCGCAGGTGCTCGACCCAGGGTGCCTGGTCCTCGGGCAGGTAGAGCCCGAGCTCGAAGCCGGGAAGAATCCCCGCGTAGTCCTCCAAGCGGGGGTCCTCGGGTGGCACCGCTCGGGGGTCGACACCTTGATCGGTGTAGCCAAAGAGCGTCGGCCGGTAGCCGGCCCGTCGACCCATCGTCGCCAGGTTGTCGAAGTCGCTCGACAGTGGCGAGCCGTTGGCCACGACCCGGTTGTTCATCTGGTAGGTGCCCGTGTAGAGCGCCGCCCGGCCCGGCGAGCAGGGTGCCGCCTGGGAGAAGTGGCGAGCCAGCCGGACCCCTTCGGCGGCGATCTGATCGAGGGTGGGGGTGCGCACGCTCGGGTGGCCGGCCGCCGAGAGGCAGTCCCCGCGAAACTGGTCGAGCGTGACGAACAGGACGTTCACCCCGCCGACTCTACGGTTGGGCGCCAAAGACCTACCGCGACCAGTAACGGTGCTCGCGGTGGGCGACCTCGCGGCTCTGCTCGCGAGCCTCCTGATGGGTCCGACCCTTCGAGCGACGACGAGCCGGCATCCAGCGTGAGATCTTGAAGGTCCTCATGTCGACCTCCTCTCACCTCCAGGGTAGGGGTAGTGAGGGCGGGGGCGAAGGGACGAAGGTCACGCCAGGGGACTCTCTAGGTGGCGGTAGTCTGCCTCCTATACCCTAGAGGGGTATAGGAGGCAGGATGGCGAACCCCGGTTACTCCGACGACCAGGCGGCGGTTCTCAAGCGGCTGCGCCGCGTCGAGGGGCAGGTGCGGGGCATCGCCGAGATGGTCCAGAGTGAGCGGTACTGCATCGACGTCCTCGACCAGATCGCCGCCGCGACCAAGGCCCTTCAGGGGGTGGCGCTCCTGCTCGTCGAGGACCACCTCTCGCACTGCGTCGCCCACGCGCTCGCCGAAGGCGGCGCCGACGCCGAGTCGAAGGTGGCGGAGGCCTCGGCCGCCATCGCCCGCCTGGTGCGCTCATGAACCTCGCGACCGCCCTCTGGTTGGTCGAGATCGGGCGCGGCCTGCGTGAGGGTCTCTACATGTTCTGGGAGACTCTGTGGGCCCTCGCCTTGGGCCTCGGCATCTCGGGGGCCGTCCAGGCCTTCGTGACCCGGGACCAGATGCGTCGGCGACTCGGCGACCACCGTCCCCTCTCGCTGCTAAGGGCCTCGGGCTACGGCATGGCCTCGTCGAGCTGCTCCTACGCGGCCTCCGCCATGACCAAGTCCCTGGTGGCCAAGGGTGCTGACTTCGTGGCGGCCCTGGCCTTCATGATCGCCTCGACCAACCTCGTCATCGAGTTGGGGGCCGTCTTGGTGGTGTTGCTCGGCTGGCAGTTCGCCGTCGGCGAGTTCGTCGGTGGCCCGATCATGATCGGCCTGCTGGGTCTGCTCGGTGGCCTCGTCCTCACGCCCGCCGCCGTCGCGGCGGCCCGGCGCCACCTCGGACAAGCCGGCCCGCTCCCGGATCCGAGCTGCGGACCAGTCGAGGTCCCCGAGGCGCCCGCTTCGAGTTGGCGCACCGCCGCGGGTTGGTCCGACGCGTCGCGCTACGCGCTCGCCGACTTCACGATGCTGCGTCGCGAGCTCTTCGCCGGGTACCTGGTGGCCGGTCTGCTCGCTGCGACTGTGCCAGCGAGCTGGTGGGGTGGGCTCTTCCTGCACGGGCACGGACTGCTCGCCGACGTCGAGAACGTCCTCGTGGGACCGGTGATCGCCATCATCAGCTGGGTCTGCTCGGTGGGGAACGTGCCCCTCGCCGCAGCCCTGTGGAACGGTGGGATCTCCTTTGGCGGGGTGATCGCCTTCGTCTTCGCCGATCTCATCTCGATGCCGCTGCTCCTCGTCTATAGGCGCTTCTACGGCGCGTCGATGACCTGGAGGATGCTCGGGCTCCTGTACGGGGTGATGGCGCTGGCCGGCCTGGCCACCGAGGGGGTCTTCGCCCTGTTCCACGCCGTGCCCACGCACCACCCGGTCGTGGCGGCGACCGCCACCCCGCACTGGGGACCGACCGCCTACCTCAACATCGTCGCGGTGGTCCTCGCGGGATGGATGTGGTGGATGGCGCGCCGCCACGCGCCCGCCGACGCCGGCTACGCCCTAGACCCGGTCTGCGGCATGCAGGTGCGCACCAGCGAGGCCCCTGCGTGGCTGCGCCACGAGGGGGAGAGCTACTACTTCTGCGCCGACCGCTGTCGCGACCGCTTCGCCGCCGATCCGGCGCGTTTCGTGCGCGCCGAGCAACGTGCCGGGGCGAGGAGCGGCGGAGCGGCTCTCGCTGAGAGCGTGCCATTGACTCTGGGCGTGCGGCCACGGGCCACAGCGGTGGACCCGATCTGCCAGATGACGGTCGAGGTGCAAACGGCTGCCGCCACGCGCACCCGAGAGGGTGAGACCTTCTACTTCTGCTGTGAGCACTGCGCCGAGACCTTCGACGACCAGGTCCCCACTCCCACCACGGCGGTGGACCCGATCTGCCAGATGACGGTCGAGGTGCAAACGGCTGCCGCCACGCGCACCCGAGAGGGTGAGACCTTCTACTTCTGCTGTGAGCACTGCGCCGAGACCTTCGACTCCACGCCCCGTTAGGGGACCCCTGTGGGACCAAGGTCCCGTCCCCGTGTGTCCCGTCCGGTGTCGGTGGACACTGGAAGGAGACGACTGGCGAGGAGGCTGTCATGGAGCAGCGTCGTGAGTGGGGCAGCGGCGAGCTGGGAAGCCACGTCGAGGAGTGGGTGCGGGGCGGGATTCTGACTTCTGAGCAGGGCGAGCAGATCCTCCACCTCGAGCACCCTCAGGTCGAGCCGTCGACGACGCGGGGCCGTCTGAGTCCGCTGGCGGAGATCCTCGTCTACCTCGGGGTGGTGATCGTCGTCGCGAGCGGCGCGGCGCTGGTCAATCACGTCTGGCAGGAGATCGGACTCGCTGGTCGAGTTGCCGTCGGCGCCGTGGTGGCCGGGGTTGGTTTCTTCGCGGGGGCAGTCGTGCAACGTCTCGATGAGCCGGGGACGACCCGTTTGGCGTGGTTCCTCTGGTTCTGTGGCACGGGCGGCGTGGCCATGGTGGCAGCTGTCCTCGCCGACCGACTCGGCCACGGCCACCCCGCGGTGACGGCCCTTTGGACGGGAGCCGTCGTCGCGGCCCTGTCGGCCTCGCTCTGGCGCAACCAGGACCGGCCACTGCAGTTCCTGTCGACCGTCGCCGGAGCGGTGGCGACGGTCGTCGGGGCCGTCAACGCGTTGCACTGGACGGTCGGCCCGCTCCTGGGCGGCTTCCTCCTGTGGACGGTCTCCGTCGCGATGGCGGTCCTCGGAGCGACGGTCCTTCGTCCGCGTCTCGCTGGTCTGCTACTGGGTCAGGCGGGGGCACTCATGGGGGCGATGGTCATGATGGGGAATCAGAACGTGTTGGCGCTGTCGCTCGGTCTGGCGACCGCGGCGGCGGGGGTCACCTATGGGGTTCGCGCCCACCAACCGCCAGTCCTCGGACTGGGGGTCGTGACCCTCTTCTCGATGACGGTGCGCCTTCTCGCGATCTACCTTCGCGGACCGGTGGCGACGATGTTTTCGCTGATCGTCGGGCTGGCCATGGTCGGAGCGGTCGTGGCTCGTGTGGTCAAGGGCCGGCATCCGCTGCGCTGAGTTGACTACTCGCCGACCTCGCCGTCGACGGCCTCTCGCAGGAGATCGGCGTGGCCGTTGTGGCGCGCGTACTCCTCGATCATGTGGCAGAGCACCCATCGGAGACTCGGGCTCTCGCCCGACGGGCTGAGGCGCGCGGTGGACTGGCTGAGGTCGCCGCGCTCCAAGGCGGCGGACACGCGGGTGCGCGACCGCTCAGCGAAGTCCTCCCAAAGGGAGCGCAGGTAGTCGGGAGAGTCGTGGCGGGCGCTCTCCCACTCCCAGTCGGTCTCGGTCTCGAGGTCGATGTGGGCGAAGGGCTCGGCGAGGTCGGCTCCGTCGAGCCAGTAGGAGAACCAGTAGTCCTCCACTGCCGCCAGGTGCTTGAGCATCCCACCGAGGGACAGGGAGGAGGCGGCGACACGCAGGTTCAGTCCGTCGCGGTCGACGCCCCGGGTCTTCCAGGCGAAGGTCGCTCTCTGGTAGTCGAGGAAGCCGAGCAGCGTCTCACGCTCCGTGGCGTGGAGGGGAGGCTCGGGCCGACCGTGCTCGTCGAGGTGTGACATGGTCCGACCCTAACCACCCCCCGTGACGTGTGCCCGGGCCGGTCGGTAGGTTGCGAGGATGAGGGTCCGGGTCGTCGCCATCCTCGTCGTGGCGGGCGCGCTCGTCCCCGGCCTCGCCGCGGGCGACAGCATCACCACGACGACCGCATCCCCCAGCACGACCACCTCGGTGGTGACGACGACCGCGCCTCCCACCGCACCCTGCCTGACGCGGGCACCGGGCCGACGGGTCCCCGCCGACGCCCGCCAGGTCATCACGGTCCACGCGCCGTCGGCGGCCTCGACCGTGGCCACTCTCGATGCATACGGAGAGGTGGCCGGCTGCTGGGTGCGGGCGTTCGGTCCCGTGCGCGCCCGGGTGGGGCGGGCGGGACTGCGCCGATGGCGTCACGAGGGGGACGAGACGACGCCACTGGGGACCTTCGCGCTCGGGGGGCGCCTGCTCGGCGACGGGCCCGATCCCCACGACGCCTATCCCTACCGCCGCCTGACCTGCGGGGATTGGTGGGACGAGGACCCGCGCTCGGTCTCTTACGACGAGCTGGTCATCGTCCCGTGCGGCGTGACGCCGCCCTTCACCGGCGAGGCCCTGTGGACCGAGACCCGGGCCTACCCGATCTTCGCCGTGATCGAATTCAACCCCCGGCGGGTGGCCGGGCGTGGCTCAGGCATCTTCCTGCACGCCGACGACGGTGGGCCGACGACCGGCTGCGTGGCTATTCCCCGAGCCACCCTCTACCGGCTGCTGGCGTGGCTGCTTCCCAGCGCCCACCCGGTGATCGCGATCACGGCCAGCTAGGCGAAGGTCCGCTCGGGGCGAAGGCCGGCCTCGACCTCCTCGCGCAGGAGCGCCTGGGCCAGCTCGAGGTCCTGGGCGTGGGTCACTCCGATGCAGCGCGAGGCGGTCTCGAGGACCCGCACGGCCAGCTGGTCCCGGTTCATCGCTTCGGCCACGAAGGTCGGCAGCAGCACCTCGGAGTTGAGCTCGAAGTCGTTCTCGGCCATCGCCCGGTGCAGGAGGGGCCAAACCTCGGGTTGGAATCCCCAGAGATTCATCGAGACCAGCAGCTGGGGGTCGAGATGGCGTGGGTGGAGCCCGTCGTCGGCGACCAGACCCTCGGGCTGGAGGTGGACGTTGCGCCGCTCGACGATGCGCCGCAGGTAGCCCTCGACCGCACGGCAGGTGCCGCGCGAGACCGGCAGATCGCCAACCAGGGAGTTCTCGAGGCGGTAGGCGATCAGGCAGGACTCCCCCGAGGAGGCCAGGTGGCCTCCCAGTTGACGCAGGGCGTCGACGCCGTAGATGTCGTCGGCGTTGGAGATGCCAAAGGGCACCTCGTGGCCCACGAGATCCTCGGCCGAGAGGACGGCGTCGACGGTCCCGCGCAGCGAGTCCTGGAAGGCGAAGGCCACCCGATCGGCCATCGGCCAGTGCTCGGCCACGTGGTCCTGGATGACCGGGCCGGTCTCACGGTTGATGACGACGACGAACTCCTCGAACCCGCCGGCTAGCGCGTCCGAGGCGATCAGGTCGATGGTGGCCTCGCCATGAGTCCCGATCGGGGCCAACTGCTTGATGCCCCCGTAGCGCCGGGCGCGACCGGCGGCGAGGATCACGAGGGTGGGTCCGGCCATCTCCCAACGCTACGGGCCCGGGCCGGGGCGAGGCAATCCCCGCTCCTCAGCTTGCATTTCTTAAGAATGGGGGGCCCTGGTGCGCGATGCCTAGTACGGTCAGGCTCATGGACCATACCGATCGGCTGGATGACACACCCCTGCTGGCCGAGATCGACGGTCCCGCCGCCGACCTCTTCAACCGGCACCTGGACAGCGCGCGCACCTGGAGCCCGCACGAGCAGGTGGACTGGGGCTCGGGTCAGAGCTTTGCGACCACGCCGTGGGCCCCCGAGCAGTACCCGCTGCCCGAAGGGGTCCGCAGCTCGATCCACGTCAACCTGCTGACCGAGGACAACCTGCCCTACTACACCGAGGAGATCCTCTCGCACGCCCCCTCGGGCCACCCGCTGCGCGAGTGGACCCAGTTCTGGACGATGGAGGAGAACCGCCACTCCACGGTGATGCGCGACTGGGTCCACCTGTCGCGCTGCATCGACCCGGTGGCTCTCGAGGAGGCCCGCCGCGCCCAGATGTCCACTGCGGCAGCCCCCCACTTCTCGAGCCTGAGCGAGATGATCGCCTACGTGGCCCTCCAGGAGCGCGCCACCCAGATCGCCCACCGCAACACCGCCGCTCGCCTCCCCAAGGAGGACAAGGTGGGTCGCAACGTCCTCGCCCTGATCGCCGGGGACGAGACCAAGCACCACATCTTCTACCGGGATCTCGTCACCTCGGCGCTGCAGATCGACCCCTCGACGATGGTCCAGGCGATTAGCCGCCGGGTGCGCGACTTCAACATGCCCGGGGTGGGCATCCCGAACTTCGTGCGCCACGCCGTGCGGATCGCGCGCGAGGGCATCTACGGCCTGCCCCAGTTCCTCAACGACGTCGTGAAGCCGGCTCTCGAGACCTGGCGGATCGAGGAGTTGACGGCGCTGTCGGACACTGCCGAGCGGGCTCGCGAGGAGTTGCGCACGGCGGTGGCCCAGCTGTCGGCCCAGGTGGCCCGGCTCGCCGAGAAGGCCGCGCCGGCGAGTCCCGCCCTCTGAGTCGGGCCGTCCCCGACGGCCGATCGGCAGGACCAGCGTGCTCGCGGCCATCGAGGCGGGCGGGACCACCACCCGAGTGGCGCTCGGGGAGAGCTGGCGGGAGATCCAGGTGGGCGAGGTCGCCCTCATCCCCACCACCACGCCCGATCGAACCGTCGGTGAGGTCCTCGAGTGGGTGGGAACCCACGCAGCCGGGCGGCGCCTCGAGGGGGTCGGTGTCGCCACCTTTGGTCCCGTCGACCTGCAGAGAGGTCGGATCCTCTCCACGACGCCCAAGGCCGACTGGCGCGGTCACGACTGGGTGAGCTCGCTCGGCGCGCTGGTGGCGCGCGAGCGGGTGGCCGTCGAGACCGACGTCAACGCGGCCGCGCTGGCGGAGCATCGCTTCGGGGCGGGCCGAGGCACTGACCTCATGGCCTACCTCACCGTCGGCACCGGGATCGGTGGCGGGGTCGTGGCGCGGGGCCGTCCCCTGCGCGGCTTGGGGCACCCCGAGATCGGTCATATCCGCATCCCTCGCGCTCCCGGCGATGACTTCGAAGGTCGGTGCCCCTTCCACGGTGACTGCCTCGAGGGACTGGCCAGCGGTCCGGCGGTGGCGGCGCGCTGGGGGGTCGACGACGCCCGCCAGCTCGGTGAGGGACACCCCGCCTGGCGGCTCGAGTCCGAGTACCTCGCCACTGCGGTGGCGACCCTGCTGTTGACCACGTCGGCCGAGGTCGTCGTGGTCGGCGGGGGCGTGATGGGGGCGCCGAGTCTGCTCGAGCGAGTGCGCGCCGGCGTCGTCATCTCGCTAGGGGGCTACCTCGACGGCTTCCTCGCCGGCGGCGACGTCGCCCAGCGGGTCCATCCCCCCGGGCTCGGGGACCGGTCAGGACTGGTCGGTGCCTTCGTCGTGGCTCAGGGTCGCCTCATGGATTCCGCGAGCCGTGGTGGGTCCTCGTAATGACGTCAGAGGCGGTGCCTCTCCGGCTGCGCAGACTCCTCGCATCCCCGACGGATGCGTCGCCCTTGATGGACTGTTCAACGAGCTGGCGACCCCTCGTCTGAGGAGAGCGTCGCGCCCTGGAGGTCTCGGCGCCCCGCCTGCCGGCGAACGTCATCGCGAGTTCGGCGTCCGACCTCACTCCTCGCCGTGGAGTACGGCGCCCGCCCCGATCGTCATGTCGACACGGGCCTGTCCGACCTCGGTGACCGGGCCGGCGAACAGGTCCTGGTCGAGGACCACGAGGTCGGCCGCCCACCCCTCGAGGAGCCGTCCCCGGTGCCGCTCGGCGCCATTGAGGAAGGCGGGGCCCTGAGTGAAGGAGGTGAGGGCCTGAGTAAGGGTGATCGCCTGGTCGGCTCGCAGCGGATCGGTCGTCTCGGGGGTGCCCGCCTCGCCAAGGCGGGTCGACAGGGTCCTGGTGAGGGCCACGTGCATCTCCTGGAGCGGGTCGGGGCTGGAGACCGGCCAGTCCGAGCCGAAGGCCACGGTCGCCCCCGAGGCCCACAGCGAGCCGATCGAGTACTGCCATCCGGCTCGCTCCTCTCCGAGCACCGGCACGGTCAGCTCGTCCATCTGGGGGTCGTGGCAGGCCCATAGGGGCTGGAAGTTGGCGACCGCCCCGAGTTGCGCGAAGCGAGGGAGATCGCGCGGGTCCACCAGCTGCAGGTGGGCCAGATGGTGGCGACCCCGGCCCCGGCGCTCGGGCGCCAGGGACTCGAGGGCGTCGAGGGCCGTGGTCACGGCGCGGTCACCGATGGTGTGGAAGTGGACTTGGAAACCGAGCCCGTCGAGCCGGGCGACCGCCTCGGTGAGGAGCTCGGGCTCGACGAAGAGGTGGCCACGGTGGTTGTCGTGGCCGGCCGCGCCAAGGTAGGGCGACGCCAGCGCGGCGGTGAAGTTCTCACAGACCCCATCCACCATGATCTTGACGGCGTGGGCGGCGAAGGGTCCCTCGGGGCAACGTTCGCGCCGGGCCAGCAGGTCGTCGATCTGCTCCAGGCCCCGGGAGCGGTCCCACCACAGGGCACCGCGCACCTCGGCGCTCAGCCACCCATCCTCGGCCGCGCGGCGGTAAGTGTCGAAGGAGTCCGGCACGCCAATGTCGGGGGCCTCACCCACGCAGGCGTCCTGGAAGTGGGTGATGCCCACTCGGTGCAGGGTCCTCAAGGCGGCTCGCAGCCCCTCGGCCAGTTCCTGGGCGCTCGGGACCGGCACGTGGCGCAGCACCAGTGCCATGGCGCTCTCGTGCAGGGTGCCCGAGGGCCCGCCTCGCTCGTCGCGCTCGATGCGCCCGGCCGGCGGGTCGGGGCTGTCGCGGTCGAGGCCCGCGCGCGCCAGCGCTGCGCTCGACACCCAGGCCGAGTGGTGGTCCTTGTTGGGCAGGAAGGCCGGGCGCCCCTGGCAGACGGCGTCGAGGTCCGCGGCGAGGGGCGTCCCGCCCGGGAAGGCCTCCATCGCCCAACCCCCGCCGAGCACCCAGGCGTCGGGGGGCAGCGTCGCCACGTGGGCGGCGACTCGCTCCAGGCAGGCCGCCCGAGTGCGTAGTCCGCTGAGGTCGCAGCGCAGGCCCTCGAGTCCACCCGAGACCGCGTGCAGGTGCGCGTCGCCGAAGGCGGGGAGCACGAGACGACCCCCAAGGTTGACGACCCGCGTGCGCGGCCCTCGCCACGGCGCGAGGTCGGACGACTGGCCCACTGCCACGATCCTCGACCCCGCGACCGCGACCCCGCCGTCGAAGGGGAGCCCCTCGCCGTTCCAGACCCGTCCCGCCTCGAGGATCAGGTCGGCCACCTCGCTCAACGGAAGCCCGCCACCGCGTGGGGCCGGTAGGGCGCCTCGAGGCGTTCGATCTCCTCGGGGCTGAGCGCGAGGTCGAGGGCGGCCACGGCGTCGGCGAGGTGATGGGGCTTGGTCGCCCCGACGATTGGGCTGACCACCTGGGGCTGGGCGAGGAGCCAGGCCAGGGCGACGCTAGCCATGGCGACGCCGCGCTCCTTGGCGATGGCCGCCACCACGTCCACGACCGCGCGGTCGGACTCGTGGTAGAGGGCGGCCCCGAACTGGTCGCGCTCGGAGCGGTGGGTGCTCTCCCCCCAGGGTCGGGCCAGTCGACCGCGCGCCAGCGGGCTCCAGGGGATGGCGCCGACACCCTGGTCGGCGCAGAGGGGCAGCATCTCGCGCTCCTCCTCGCGGTAGAGGAGGTTGTAGTGGTTCTGCATCGAGACGAACCGGTTCGCCCCCCGAGCGTCGGCGAGGAAGAGGGACTTGGCGAACTGCCAGGCGTGCATCGAGGAGGCTCCGAGGTAGCGGACCTTGCCCACGTGCACCAGCTCGCTCAAGGCGTCGAGGGTCTCCTCGATCGGCGTCGTGTAGTCCCAGCGGTGGATCTGGTAGAGGTCCACGTAGTCGGTGCCGAGCCGACGCAGGCTGTCGTCGATCTCGGCCATGATCGCCTTGCGGCTCAGGCCCTCGCCGTTGACTCCCGGCCGCATCCGGCCGTTGACCTTGGTGGCGATGACGACCTCCTCGCGCGGCACCATCTTCAGCAGCGTCGCGCCGGTGATCTCCTCGCTCGAGCCGGCGGAGTAGACGTTGGCCGTATCGAAGAAGTTGATGCCCAGATCGAGAGCCTGGGCGAAGAAGGGCTCGGCCGCCTCGGACCCCAGCGACCAGGGCTGATTGCCCCGGGAGGGCTCGCCGTAGCTCATGCAGCCCAGGCAGATCCGCGACACCTTGAGACCGGTCGTTCCGAGGTTCCTGTAGTCCATCACCGCAATCTAGGGGTGACCCCACGGCATCTCGTGACGTTGGTCCGTGTTCGAGCCGGGCCCGGCCGCCGAGGCCCTCTCTAGGGTCGTCTCATGATCCTCTGCGTCCCCGTCCTCCCCGACGGCGCCGTCGACTCGCGCTTCGGTCGTGCGGACCGGCTCGCCGTGGCCCGCGTCGAAGGCCACCAGATCGTCGACTGGCAGGAGTACGACGAGCTCTGGAGCGTGCGCCACGACGAGGGCAGCTCGGCCCGGCACCACGCGCGCGTCGCGCGCTTCCTGCGCGAGCACCAGGTCGAGGGTGTCGTCGCGCACCACGTCGGAGACGGCATGGTCCGCCAGCTCGGGGTGATGAAGGTGGCGCTCTCTCTCGGGGCCTCAGGCGACGCGCGCCAGGCGGTCCTCGCCGCTTCGCCCGGAGTGGGCCACAGCCGCTAGGGTCGGGCCCCCATGGCCTCGCCCGCCACCTCCGAGTATCGCGGCCGCGCCCCGGTCGCGACCCTGCGTGGCGCCGCTGTCGCGCCGCGCCGACGGCTCGCTCGCGTCGCCTCCTGGGCCCTGGCCGCACTGGTCGCACTGGTTGGGGTCCTGTCGGTCGTCGCCTCCCTCGAGCAACGCTCGCGGATCGAGCGGATCCAGTCCCGGGGCCTCGCGGTCACCGTCACGATCACCCGATGTCAGGGAGCGCTGGGACGCTCGGGGTCCAACGGTGCCTCCTTCACCTGTGAAGGCCGCTACCGAGTGGAGAGGTCGGCTCACCGGGCCGTCGTCCAGGGCCTTCGCGCAGAGCGTCCACCCGGCTCGACGGTCGCGGCACTGGTCGATCCGTCCCAACTCGATTCGGTGAGCCTCGCCAGCTTCGCCCGCAGGGAGACACCCTCGTCGACGGGCGTCTTCGTCGGTGCGGCCCTCATCCTCCTCGGTGCGGGAGGCCTCGTCGGAGCCGCACGGCGCCGGCGGACCGATCAGGAGAGGGACTGACCCGGTCTTGAATCCCGACGGACCCTGTCGCTCTCGGGTGCGTCCTCAGGGGCGGAGACGCTCGACGAGATGATTGGCCCCGTCGACCACCACGAGGGCTCCGTGGACGTAGCTGGCGGCCGGCATGGCGAGGAAGGCGATGACGGCAGCGACCTCCTCGGGTCGCGCCGCCCGACCCATCGGCGAGGCGTCCGACGCGAGCGCCTCGTCGAGCGGCTGGGTGTCGGTCGCCACCCAGCCCGGGGCCACGGCGTTGACGCGCACTCCAGTGGTGGCGATCTCCAGCGCGAGCGCCCTCGTCAGGCCGACCATTCCGGCCTTGGCGGCGGCGTAGGGGGCCTCGCCCGCCGTGGCGACGACCGGACCGGTCACGGAGGCGACGTTGACGATGCTGCCCGCACCCTGGGCGAGCAGGTGGGGAAGCGCGAAGCGAGTCACGAGGAAGGCGCTGTCGAGGCTGCGCGCTAGGGCGGCTGCCCAGTCGGCGGGATCGAGCGCCGCCACTTCGGTGAAGGCCTCGGGCTGACCCTCCTGCTCCATGCCGGCGTTGTTCACCACGATGTCGAGGCGTCCGTGAGCCTGTCGCACCTCGTCGATCAGCCGCCCGGCCTCCTCGGGCCGGCGCAGGTCGGCGCGGTGCGCGCTGACCTCGATCCCGAGGTCACGGAGGCTCTGGGCCCGCTGCTCGATCCGTGGACCGGTCGCCGCCACGGCGAGGGAGCAGCCCAGTTGGCCAAGGAGGAGAGCGGTCGCGAAGCCGATGCCGCCCGGACTACCGGCCCCGGTGACGAGGGCGACCTCACCGTCGAGCGTGAAGAGAGGGTGGGTGGGCACGGAGGGGCTCATGCCCCCATCGTGCCAGGACTGTCCAGTGCGACACGCCCGATGACTTCGGTCTAGCGCCCGTTGACGTCTCGAGACCCCGACGTGGCGCATGGTGCGCCGAGACTCGAACGAAGGTCCCTCGACGCGATCACGAGGAATGGAACCCTGCAGCTGCGGCGATGAGGCTCCACCCACCTCTCGGTCCGAGTGACGAGCGGTCGGCTCGTGGAGCAGGCTCGTCGGAGAAGAGGCCGGCTTGGGGCCTCTGGCTAGGGTCGGGTGATGGGCCCTGGGGACGACGGCGCGGGGCAGTCCGGTAATCGCCTGAACCCCCTGCGCTTTGTCCTCTCCTTCGGCGTGGTGAGCATGCTTGCCGACCTCGTCTACGAGGGGGCCCGCTCGATTGTCGGTCCCTACCTCGCCAGCTTCGGCGCGAGCGCTGCACTCGTCGGCGCGGTCACCGGCCTCGGCGAGGCGGTGGCCCTGGGATTCCGGCTGGTCACCGGACGACTGTCGGACCGCACCCGGCGCTACTGGCCGATCACCTTCGTCGGGTATCTCATCACGGTGGTGTCCGTCCCCCTGCTCGGAGCGGTCACCAACCTGTACCAGGCGATGACCGCGGTCGTCGCCGAGCGCTTCGCCAAGGCTGTGCGTACTCCCGCTCGTGACACGATGCTCGGCCACGCCAGCGCCGAGCTCGGCCGAGGGCGGACCTTCGCACTCCATGAGGCCTTAGACCAGTCAGGGGCTCTGCTCGGCCCACTCCTCGTCGCCGCGATGGTCGCAGTCTCGGGGTTCCGTCTCGGCTTCGCCGTCCTGGTCCTGCCCGGAGTCGGTGCTCTCGTCATGCTCTCCTGGCTCTGGCGTGCCGCGCCCCACCCCGAGCGATACGACCCGGCCGCCACTCGCGCGATGGAGCAGCCCGTGACGCCCGAGCCGTGGTGGCGCTTTTCGCAGCGGTACTGGACCTACAGCGCCTTCGCGGCGATGACGATGGTCGGCTTCTCCACCTTCGGCGTCCTCTCGTACCACATGGCGGTCGCCCACGTGATGGCCGCGTGGGAGATCCCCATCGTCTACGCCGCCGCCATGGGAGCCGACGCGCTCGCCGCGCTGGCGTCGGGCTGGCTCTACGACCGAGTGGGGCTGCGCGGACTGGTCATCCTGCCACCGCTCACCGCGACCCTCCCGTTCCTCACCTTCAGTGATCGCGCGGTGTGGGTGTGGGCCGGAGCCGTCCTCTGGGGCTTTGCCCTGGGTATCCACGAGTCGACCTTGCGAGCCGCGGTCACCGACCTCGTTCCCGTTGGGCGGCGAGGGGCGGGATACGGGACCTTCACCGCCGTCTATGGCCTCGCCTGGCTGGCCGGCGGGTGGGTGATCGGGCTGCTCTACGAGGTCTCGCACGCCAGCGTCGACCTCTACGTCGCGCTCACCCAGTTGGCCGCACTGGGGATCTACGTCGTTCTCATCCGCTCTTCCTCTCGGCCACCAACGGCTTTGGTCGAGGGGTCACGCTGAGCGGTCGCCGAGGTCATCAGTCGCCTGGAAGTCGCGTGCGGACCGGCCGATGTGGGTGCGCACCAGGCGCCGGAGGCGCTCGCCACCGTGAACGGGGTCAGCGGTGTCAATCCAGTTGACGGACGATCGCTGGCCCCGCCGAGTGTGACGTCCGGAGGGTCGTCGACGGGGAACGGACTCGGAAACCGTTGAGATCATGGGGGTTCCCAGGGAGAAGGACTGGAGCGGGCGACGGGAATCGAACCCGCGTTCTCAGCTTGGGAAGCTGATGTTCTACCTCTGAACTACACCCGCGAAGGGCCCCATAGTACCGGCTGTGATTCTGGGACTTTCCTGAGACGACCCGACCAGCACACCACGCTCCGTTCGCGTATGGTGCCCCACGGTGGACGTCCGCCGAGGGGGGAGTTGACGGCGACATGGGGGGATTCCTTGACTGCCGAGTGGCTGTCCGCAGTGGAGCCTCTCGATCTTCCTGGGTTGTCTCCCTCTTGACCAGGAGTTCTACTTCTCCCTAGACCTTCCTTGACGGACTGGCACGAATCTGATAGGAACTATCAAGTTCGTTGCGGTACCCAATCCGCGGCGTCATTAAGGGGGGAATTCGGTGCATCTGCTTGGGCTGCCTCTCAGCCTGGGGGTGATCTCGGCGCAGCTGTTCTGGCTGGCCTTCGGCTTCGGCCTCGTGACCTCATCGGTCCTGGCCGTGTCCTCGGTGGGGCTGTCGCTCCAGTTCGGGATCACCAACTACATCAACTTCGCCTACGGGGACTACATGGCGTTGGGTGCCTACTTCACCTACGTCGTGAACAACGAGTGGTTCCACTGGAACATCTGGGTCGCTCTCGTGGTCGGGTCGCTACTCGTGGGCGTCTTCGCGGTCGCGGTGCAGCGGGCGAT
Organism: uncultured Ferrimicrobium sp.; assembly: GCA_964449735.1. Lineage (GTDB taxonomy): Bacteria > Actinomycetota > Acidimicrobiia > Acidimicrobiales > RAAP-2 > RAAP-2. Next base: position 17,280 of record CAYUZO010000005.1, on the reverse strand, counting down.
CCTCAGTCCCTTCGCTCGCCGATTCCAGAAGACCTTCTACGTCCTGATTGTCACCTTCGGTCTCTCGCTCATCCTGCTCAATGTCGTGTACTCGATCTGGGGAGCAGCGGTGCGCTTCTACGTGATGCCGATCAACCGGGCCGTTCACGTCGGTCCGCTGCTGCTCACCCCCTACCAGTTGATCGTCATGGGCATCTCGGTCGCGCTGATGGTCGGGGTGCACATCCTGCTCAAGACGACGCGGCTCGGCAAGCAGATGCGCGCGATGTCGGACAACACGACCCTCGCGATGACCAGTGGCATCGACACCAAGCGGATCACGACGATCACTTGGTTCATGTCCGGCACGCTCGCCGGTCTGGCGGGGACCGTGCTCGGCATCACCCAGGGCAACTTGACTCCGACCTCGGGTGAGCTCTTCCTCTTCGTGATCTTCGCCGCGGTGATCGTCGGCGGCATCGGTTCGATCTACGGAGCGATGGCCGGTGCGGTCCTCATTGGCATGGTGACCGAGATCTCGGCGGTCTTCATCAATCCCGCCTACAAGCTGGACATCGCCTTCGTGATCCTCATCATCGCCCTCTTGATCAGGCCCAATGGCCTCTTGGCACGCACGGGGAAGGGCTGAGCCATGGCAGCAATCTGGTACTACGTCTTCACCCTCATCTTCTTCCTGTTCGATTACTTCATCCTCGCGATGGGGCTCAACGTGCAGTACGGGGAGACCGGGATCCTCAACTTCGGCTACATCGGCTTCGTCGCGCTCGGTGCCTACGTCACTGGGGCGGCCGCCATGCCGAACTCGACGACCACCGGCGAGCACTACATCCTCGGCTGGCACCTGGTCTTCCCCCTGAACCTGCTCCTAGGCGGGGTGGCGGCATCGCTGCTGGCGGTCTTCGTGGCCTTCGTGGTGATGAGACGTCTGCGCACCGACTATCAGGCGGTCGTGCTCATCTCGATGTCCCTCGTGCTCTACGACGTCTGCAACAACTACGTGCCGCTGTTCAACGGCGCTGACGGCATCTACAACGTGCCCGAGCCCATGGCCAAGGCGCTGCACCTGACGACCAACGCCTTCACGATCTTCTTCTCGATCGTCACGATCGCGATCTCCTTGCTCATGTGGCTGGTGATGTCGCGCATCACCCGGTCGCCGCTGGGTCGCACCATGCGCGCCATCCGCGACGACGAGACAGTGGCCGCGGCTCTCGGCAAGGACGTCTTCCGCCGCCAGCTGGTGGCCATGATCATCGGCGCCTTCTACGCGGGCATCGGGGGCGGGCTCATCATGGAGTTCGGGGGCTCCTTCAACACCTCAGCCTGGCTCCCGGGCGAGACCTTCGTCATCTTCGCGGTGATCATTGTCGGTGGTGTGGGCAACAACATCGGCCTGCTGGTCGGCGCGCTGCTGGTGGAGACCCTCCTCGTCCACCTGCCGGCCTTCCTGCCCGATATCCCGGGCCACGCCGGGTTGATCCAGTACATCGGCGCGATGACGATCGGCGTCTTCTTGATGGTCATGCTGTGGTTCCGGCCCCAGGGGATCGTGCCCGAGTCCCTGCGGCGAGGCCCCACCGAGGCCGAGATGCCCGCTCCGGCGAGTGACGGCTTCGACCTGGCGGCCTTCGAGGCGGCGCTCGACGGCGCTCCGAGCGAAGGGGAGGGTGCCTGATGAGCGACTCGACCACGACCGCGGCCCTGCGCTGCGAGGGCGTCACCAAAGCCTTCCAGGGGGTGACCGCGGTCAACGGGGCCACCTTCGAGGTGCCCGAGGGCCAGATCACGGCCCTGATTGGCCCGAACGGCGCGGGCAAGACGACAGTCGTCAACATCCTGTCCGGCTCCATGAAGAGCGACGCGGGTACCGAGCACATCGGCGCCACCGAGGTGACCAACTGGCCGAGCCACCGCATCGCCCGCATGGGCCTGATGCGCACCTTCCAGCTCTCGCGCGAGCTCGGCGGGCTCACCGTGCTCGAGAACCTGCTGGTCGCCCCGAAGGTCCAGCCCGGCGAGTCCCTGCTCAACATCTTCTTCCGCCCGGGCCTCGTGAAGCGACAGGAGCGCGCCCACGTCGAGCGGGCCCTCGAGGTGCTGCGAACCTACGGCCTCTACAAGCTGCGCGACAACCGCGCACGGGAGCTCTCAGGAGGCCAGAAGAAACTGCTCGAGATCTCCCGGGCCGTCATGGCCGAGCCGAAGATCCTCCTGCTCGACGAGCCGATGGCCGGTGTGAACCCGGCCCTCATCGAGCGCATCGGGGGCTACATCCTCGACCTCAAGCGCCAGGGGGTCACCATCTTGATGGTCGAGCACAACCTCAACGTGGTGGAGCAGATCTGCGACCACGTCATCGTTCTCGCCGAGGGCCGCACTCTGGCCACCGGCAAGTTGAGCGACCTGCGGGCCAACCCCGAAGTCGTCACGGCCTATCTGGGAGAGGTGATCAATGCCGACACTCGTCGCTGAGGACGTCACCGCCGGCTACGGGCGCACGCCCATCATCCACGGCATCTCGCTGAGTGCCGACGTCGGCACCATCACCACGATCATCGGGCCCAACGGCGCGGGCAAGTCCACCTTCGCCAAGACGCTGGTGGGCATCCTGCGGCCGAGCGCCGGCCGGATCGCCATCGGGGATCTCGACATCACGCGCATGCCGGGCCACCTCATCCCGCGCAACGGGCTCGTCTACGTGCCCCAGAACGACAACGTCTTCAAGAGCCTCACCGTGAGAGAGAACCTCGAGGTCGGAGGTTTCGCCGCCAGCGGGGACACCACGGAGCGCATGGAGGAGATCCTCTCGATCTTCACCGACCTCGGCAAGGCCCGCGAGAAGCGGGCCGGCAACCTGTCGGGCGGCCAGCAGAACCTGCTCGCCATCGCCCGCGCCCTCATGGTCAAGCCCAAGGTGATCGTGCTCGACGAGCCCACCGCGGGCCTGTCGCCCGCCTACACCGATGTCGTGTGGAACCAGATCGAACAGATCCGCTCGGGCGACACCGCGGTGCTCGTCGTCGAGCAGAACGTCGAGCGGGCGCTCAAGCACGCCGACTTCGTCCACATCTTCGTGGCCGGCTCCAACCACGTCCACGGGCCGGCCTCCGAGATCGCGTCACTGGACCTGGCCGCGATCTTCCTCGGCCGGGCCGAGACCCACTAGGTCGTAGCGGCGGGAGACGCCCGTGCGCACGAAGCAAGAAAGACAACAGAGGGGGATGTACCTGATGAGATGGCAAGCAAGGTCGGCGGCGCGCCGTCGGGGCACCACCGTGGCGGTGGCCCTGGCGACGCTGGCGTCGGTGGTGAGCTTCGGTGTGGGCTCGGGGCCGGCGGTGGCCGCGTCCAAGCTGAAGCCTCTGGTGATCGGGGGCATGTTCCCCTTCACCGGTTCGAAGTCCCTGCTCTCGCAGTGGGGCACCCATGGCGTGGCGGTGGGCCTCTATGAGGTGAACCACAACGGTGGGGTCCTGGGACACCAGCTGAAGAGCGTGTACGTGGACGACGCGGCCGACTCGGTCGACGCGCTGCCCGCGTTCCGCAAGCTGATGCTGAGCAAGCCGACGATGGTGGTGGGGCCGTTCTCGCCGACCATCGAGGCGGTGATCAACCAGTTCAAGCCCAACAACGTGGCGGACTTCATGGTCGGTGGTCTGACGACCCTCGACAACATGAAGTACCCCTACGTGTTCCGCACCTCGTCGTCGGACTCCAACGAGGCGATCGCCATGGCCTACTACGCGATCTCCCACGGCTGGAAGACGGCGTCGCTGATGTTCGACAACTCGAACAACTCCCAGGGCTTCGTGGCTCCCCTCGAGGCGGCCTACAAGGCGCTGGGAGGCACCGTGCAGCAGAACATCGTGCTGACCCCCGGTCAGTCCTCGTACAGCACCGAGCTGACGCAGGCCTTCGCCGGGAGCCCGCAGGTGATCTTCGACTCGATGGACGCCCAGACCGCGGCGACCCTCTTCTCGGACGGTCAGCAGCTGGGCTACATGAACATCCCGTGGATCGGTGACGACCTGCAGTCCGCTCCTCAGGGCGCCTACGCCAAGGCCTTCGGCCCGACGGCGGCGACCGAGCTGACCGCGGCCCTGCCGGCCTCGCCCTCCACTGCGGACAACGCCTACAACCACTTCCTGGCTGACTACCAGCAGGTGTGGCGAACGACGACGATCCTGCCCACGACCTTCAACGAGTACGACTCGATCGTCATCGCCGCGCTGGCCATGAACTACGCCGGCTCGACGAACCCGAAGATCTGGACCAAGGACGTCATCAAGGTGTCCAACCCGCCGGGGACCAAGTGCGGCACCTACGCCTCCTGCTTGGCCCTGTTGAAGAAGCACAAGAAGATCAACTACGAGGGAGCCGCCGGGAACGACGACTTCAACCAGTTCCACAACGTCTTCTCGGGCTTCCAGATGATCGGCTTCGACTCCAGCCTCAACAACGTGCTGCGCGGCACGGTCTCGCCGGCCCAGCTCGCCTCGGTGGTGGCCAAGGAGAAGTAGTCGTCCCTGCCCCCAGCTCCCGTCACGGCGGGCGGCGCCTCTCTCCCGAGTCGCCCGCCGTGACGGGAGCCCTTCGGGCAGCCGCCCTCGGGCGAACGGCAGTGCACGGTTGGGTCGGGAGGGACCAGTGAGGAAGGCAACGTGTCAGGACTGCTCGAGGGGGTGCGCGTCGTCGACGTGACGACGGTGCTGGCGGGGCCCTTCGGCTCCTACCAGCTCGCCCTCTTCGGCGCCGACGTCATCAAGGTCGAGATGCCCGGCGGCGGCGACCTGGCCCGCGAGATGGGCGACGAGGCCTTCCTCGCCGAGCACGCGATGGGCGCCTCCTTCCTCGCCCAGAACGCGGCCAAGCGCTCGGTGGCCATCGACCTCAAGAGCGAGGTCGGACGTGAGGCCTTCGAGCGGCTCGTCGCCAGCGCCGACGTGGTGGTGGAGAACATGCGTCCCGGGGTCCTCGAGCGACTCGGCGTGGGCTGGAGCCGCCTGCGCGAAGTCAACCCCCGGCTCATCTACTGCGCGGTCTCGGGCTTCGGCCAGACCGGCCCGCTGGCTCAGCGACCCGCCTATGACCAGATCATCCAGGGGATGTCGGGGATGTGCGACGTCACCGGCTGGCCCTCGGACGACCCGCTGCGCGTGGGCTTTCCCATCTGCGACACCCTCGGGGGCATGGCCGCCGCGATGGCCGTGTGCGCCGCGCTGGTGCGCCGCGACCGCGAGGGCGTGGGAGCCCACCTCGACGTGTCGATGCTCGAGACCGCGATCACCGCGATGGGCTGGGTCACCTCGGAGTACCTGATCTCCGGACGGCCCGGGCAGCGCCGGGGAAACGACAACGCGGCCTCCTCCCCCTCGGGCACCTTCCACACCGGCGAGGGGCTCCTCAACATCGCCGCCAACACTCAGGCCCAGTTCGAGGCGGTCTGCATGGTCTGCGGGCGCGAGGACCTGATCGGCGACCACCGGTTCCTCACCCGTGATCTGCGCAAGCGCCACCGGCGTGAGCTGACCGGCGAGCTGGAGTCCGCCTTGCTCAGCCGGCCCGCCGCCGATTGGGAGATCCTGCTCGCCGAGGCCGGCGTGCCCACGGGCCGGGTCCTCTCCCTCGAAGAGGCTCTCACCCAGGAGCAGATCAAGGAGCGCGAGCTCATCCACGAGGTCCCCCTCGCGATCGAGGGGCGTCACGAGGTCGCCGTGCTCGGCTCGGGGGTGCACGTGGACGGTGAGGCCCTCGGCCCGTCGCGACCACCGGCCCGCCTCGGCGAGCACACGCTCGAGGTCCTTAGCGAGGTGGGCCTCAGTGCCGATCAGCTCTCCCGGTTCGAGGAGACCCCCTCGTGAGGCGCTGGCCGGCCGTCGAGATCGTCGAGGAGGGACCCCGCGAGGGCCTCCAGATCGAGAGCGCCGACATCCCGGTCGAGGCGAGAGTCGCCCTCATCGAGGCGCTGGCCGCGACGGGACTGCGCACGATTGTCGTCGGATCCTTCGTCAACCCCACCTGGACCCCCCAGATGGCCCAGGTCGACGAGGTGGTGTCGCGCCTGTCACCCGTGGAGGGTGTCACCCTCACCGCGTTGGCGCTGAACGAGCGGGGCCGTGAGCGGATGCGCGCCCACGTGCCGCCGCTGAGCCCCCCCGACGAGGTGCCCCAGACCCTGGCTCACCTGTGCGACGTTTTCGTGCGGCGCAACACCAACCGCTCCCAGGCCGAGGAGGTCGCGGCCTGGACGCCGGTCATCGAGCGGGCCCGGGCCGCGGGCGCGACCAGAGCGGGCATCGCGATCAACGCGGCGTGGGGATCCAACTGGCTGGGCCCCTTCACTTTCGACCAGCGCATGGACCTGCTCGAGCGCCAGCACCGGCTCTGGAGCGAGGCGGGGATCGAGGTCGACCGGGTCTGGATCGGGGATCCCATGGGCTGGAACCTCCCGCCGGTCGTCGCCGAGCAGCTGCGCGCGATCCGCGAGCGCTGGCCGGCGATCACGCGCTTCCACCTGCACCTGCACGACGCGCGCGGCTCGGCCCTCACCTCGGCCTACGCCGCTCTGGAGGCGCTCGACGAGGACTGCACCCTGGTCCTCGACTCCTCGATCGGCGGCATGGGGGGCTGCCCCTACGGGGGCCACGGCCGCATGACCCGCATGATCCCCACCGAGGACCTGGTCGACCTCCTCGAGGAAATCGGGATCGCGACCGGCGTCGACCTCGACCGGTTGATCGAAGCGGCCCACCTGGCCGAGCAGGTCGTGGGCCACGCTCTCTACGGCCACGTCTCGAAGGCCGGCCCGCGCCCGCGCGGTGCGCGGCTCTTCCCGATGGACCTGCCCTTCATCGAGACCGAGCAGGAGGCCCAGCACTTCCGTCTCGGCCCCTCGGTGCACGAGGGGGCCCGCTCGCCGTGGCGCGAGCCGATCAGCTCACCGGCGCGCGACGCCCTCGAGGCGGAGTCGTCTACCGACGGCCGGGGTAGGGTCGCACCCGTGAGGCAGGCGTGAGTCGCGTGACGACCTCCGAGTCCTCGGCCCCCCACGACGGCGGGCCCGGCGAGGAGGACCAGGAGTCGACGAGCGCGGTACGGTCGCTCGACCGCCCCTTCATGGTCCTGTTGGCCCTGCGCGAGAACCGCGCGCCGATGCGCCTGACCGAGATCGCCCAGGCCACCGGCCTGCACCTGGCGACCACCCAGAGACTGGTGAACCTCCTCGTGCGCCACGGCTACGTCGAGCGCGAGGGGGTGGAGTACCGCCTCGGGCTGGTCAACCTGATCAGCGGGCACACCTACCTGCTCACCAACAGCCTGACCCAGATCGCCGAGCCGATCCTGCTCGGGCTCACCGACGTCACCAAGCTCACCTCGATGCTCAACGTCCGCTACGACCTCACCCAGGTGCGCCTGCTGCGCATCCTCTCGACGCCGCCCCCTCGCTACCAGGCCGAGGTCGGCGAGCAGGTCCCGCTCTACCTCGGTGGCGCCCGCGTGCTGGCGGCCGCCCTCGAGCCCGAGGACCTCGACCGCCTGCTCGACGGCATCGAGCGGGTGCCGCTCGCCAACGGCCGCTTCATGGACCGCCAGGAGTTCGTCGAGAGTCTGGGGGCGATCCGCGAGCGCGGCTACGCCTTCGGCCAGGGGCAGGGCGAGGGCGGCAGCGTGTCGGTGGCCGTCCCGGTGCACGACCGCGCCGGCCAGGTCATCGCCTCGATCCAGCTCTCGGGCTTCATCGAGGACATCCCGCTCGACGTCGACGCCCTGGTCACCGAGCTGCGGCGCGCCAGCGCGGCCATCACCCGGCGCATCCCGTGATCACCCGCGAGGTGCGGCCCCGGCGTGCCGGCGAGCCGATGGCGCGCGAGGAGCAGCTCGCCTGGTGGCTCGCCGAGTTGGCCCATCGCGCGCCCCAGCCCGACCGCGAGGTCTGCGAGATGGTGGCCAATCGGGTCGTCGACGACGCCGCCGTCGCCGCAGCTTCGCTGACCCGCGCCCCGGTCGGCGCGGCGCGCGATCAAGCGACCGCGCGACCGCGTCGGCCCGGGGCCACCGTGTGGGGGCTCGCCCGCGAGGCGACGGTGGCGCCCGAGTGGGCGGCCTGGGCCAACGCGGTGGCCGTGCGCGAGCTCGACTTCCACGACACCTTCCTCGCCCAGGAGTACGCGCATCCGGGCGACACGATCACACCGTTGCTGGCCCTCGCCCAGTGCGCCACGGTCACCGAGGTCTCCGGGGCCGATCTGGCCCGGGCCATCGCCGTGGCCTACGAGGTCCAGATCGACCTGTGCCGCGCGATCAGCCTGCACGCCCATCGCATCGACCACGTCGCCCACCTGTCGGTGGCGGTCGCCGCGGGCCTTGGGGCGCTGCTGCGCGCCGAGCCGGAGGTGACCTTCCAGGCGATCGGCCAGGCGCTGCACGTGACGACCGCGACCCGCCAGTCCCGCAAGGGGCAGATCTCCACCTGGAAGGCCTACGCGCCGGCCTTCGCCGCCAAGGCGGCCCTCGAGGCGATGGACCGGGCCTGGCGCGGACAGAGTTCGCCCGAGCCGATCTACGAGGGCGAGGACGGGGTGATCGCCTGGCTGCTCGACGGGCCCGAGGCGAGCTACGAGGTGAGCCTGCCCGAGCCGGGAGAGCCCCCGCGGGCGATCCTCGACTCCTTCACCAAGGAGCACTCCGCCGAGTACCAGGCCCAGGCCTGGATCGACCTGGCGCGTCGCCTTCGCGAGAGCCACCCCGAGCTGGCCGATCCCTTGGCGGTGCGCTCGATCCTGGTGCACACCTCGCACCACACCCACCAGGTGATCGGCTCGGGATCGGGGGACCCCGAGAAGTACGACCCGAGCTCCACCCGTGAGACCCTCGACCACTCCCTGCCCTACATCCTGGCGGTGGCGCTCCAGGACGGGGTCTGGCACCACGAGACCTCCTACCTCCCCGAGCGCGCCACTCGGCCCGACACCGTGGCGCTGTGGCGCAAGGTGACCACGACCGAAGACCCGGAGTGGTCGCGGCGCTACCTGTCGAACGGGCCGGACAAGGCCTTCGGCGGGCGCCTCGAGGCCCACCTCAGCGACGGGCGGGTGATCGAGGCCGAGATCGCTCTGCCCGACGCCCACCCCGGCGGGGCGCGGCCCTTCGCGCGCGAGCAGTACGTCGCCAAGTTCGAGACGCTCAGCGCCGACGTCGTCGAGGCGGCCGAGCGGGAGCGCTTCCTCGCGGCCGCCCTCTCGCTCACCGAGCTGAGGGCCGGCGAGCTCGCCGACCTCGGCTTTACCGCCCGTGCGGGCCTGCTCGACGCGCGGACCCCGACGACGGGGGTCCTGTGATCCTCGGACAGGGCCCTCCGGCGAGCGAGCGGCGCGCCGCCCTGCGCCAGCGACTCTCCGAGGAGCGCATTCTCGTGCTGCCGGGCGCCTTCACGCCGCTCGGGGCGCGGGCGATCGAGGCGGCGGGCTTCGAGGCGGCCTATCTCTCGGGAGCCGTGATGGCCGCCGAGCTCGGGCTGCCCGACGTGGGACTCACGACGCTCAGCGAGGTCGCCCAGCGCACCGCCCAGGTCTCGCGGGCCTGCACCCTGCCCCTGCTCGTCGACGCCGACACCGGCTTCGGCGAGCCGCTCAACGTGGCGCGCACGGTCGTGGCCCTCGAGGAGGCCGGGGCCGCCGCCCTCCACCTCGAGGACCAGGTCAACCCCAAGCGATGCGGCCATCTCGACGGCAAGGAGGTCGTCACCGAAGAGCTCGCCGTCGCGCGCCTGCGCGCGGCGGTGGCGGCCCGTCAGGACCCGGCCACCCTGATCGTCGCGCGCACCGACGCCCGGGCCGTCGAGGGCCTCGAGGGAGCCCTGGCCCGCGCCCGGGCCTACCTCGAGGCGGGAGCCGACGCGATCTTCGCCGAGGCCCTGGAGGACGAAGGGGAGGTGGAGGCCTTCCGGGCCGCCGTCGAGGCGCCGCTGCTCATCAACGCGACCGAGTTCGGCAAGGGGCCGCTGTGGGACGCCGCGCGCCTGGACGCGCTGGGGGTCGACATGGTGATCTTCCCGGTGTCGATGATGCGCCTGGCGATGGGGGCGGTCGCCCGGGGCCTCGCCACGTTGGCCGCCGAGGGCTCGATGGCCTCGGTGGTGAGCGACATGCAGACCCGCGCCGAGCTCTACGAGCTGCTCGGCTACTCCGACTACGTCCAGTTCGACGAGGGCGTCGGGGGCTTCTCCGCCCCCCGCTGAGCGCAGGCGAGGTCCGGACCGGGCGCGGACCCGCGAGTAGGGTGGCTGCGACATGGTGCTCTCGGACCGCTCGATCAAAGAGGCCCTGGAGGCGGGGCGCATCGTCATCGACCCCTTGGGCGAAGACTGCATCCAGCCCTCCTCGGTGGACCTGCACATCGACCAGCTCTTCCGGGTCTTTCGCAACCACTCCCAGCGGGTGATCGACGTGCGCGAGGCCCAAGAGGACCTCACCGAGCTGATCGACGTGGGACCCCGCGACCCGATGATCCTGCACCCCGGGGAGTTCCTGCTCGGATCCACCATTGAGCGCGTGGCCCTGCCCGATGACCTGGTGGCCCGGCTCGAGGGCAAGAGCTCGCTCGGCCGGCTCGGCCTGCTGATCCACTCGACGGCCGGCTTCGTCGACGCCGGGTGGGACGGACACCTGACCCTCGAGCTCTCCAACGTGGCCAACCTGCCCATCACCCTCTACCCGGGGATGAAGATCGGCCAGATCAGCTTCTTCGAGATGACCACGCCGGCCGACCGCCCCTACGGGGCCGCCGGACTGGGCAGCAAGTACCGCGGTCAGCGCGGCCCCACCCCTAGTCGCTACTCGGAGAACTTCAAGAGGTCCTAGCCAGGAGGCAGGAGTGCTCGCACGCATCATCATCGGCCTCGCCGTGAGCCTGGTCTGCTTCGCCATCGCGGGACGGCGCTTCTGGTGGCTCTCGCGACTCATCCGCTCCGGCCAGGAGGCCCCAGGAAGGCGCTGGACCGCTCGCTCCACCGAGGCCGAACTCGTCGAGGTGGCGGGCCAGCGCAAGCTGCTGCGCTGGACGGTGCCGGGCGTCGCCCACTTCTTCACGATGTGGGGCTTCACCATCCTGCTGGCGACCATCCTCGAGGCCTACGGCGCGCTCTTCAACCGTGATTTCCACATCCCGCTCATCGGCACCCAGGCCTGGCTCGGCTTCGTCGAGGACTTCTTCGCCACCGCCGTGCTGGTGGCGCTGGTGGTCTTCAGCGTGATCCGCCTCGTGAACGCCCCCTCGCGCAAGGACCGGGCGAGCCGTTTCTACGGCAGCCACACCGACGCGGCCTGGATCACCCTCGGGATGATCGCCCTCGTGGTGATCACGCTGCTGCTCTACCGGGGCGCGCAGATCAACACCGGCCACTCTCCCTTCACGCAGTGGCCCAAGTCCTACCCCTTCGGCTACTCCGGCCCCTCGGGACCCTCATCGGTGTCGGGGTGGCTCTTCGCCTCCAAGGCGGTCGCCGTCCTGCTCCACCCCTTGGGCGTCGGCGTCAACGCGGTGCTCGAGGCGGTCTTCTTGCTGGCCAACGTCGCGGTGATCGCCGGCTTCTTGGTCTTCGTCTCCTACTCCAAGCACCTGCACATCTTCATGGCGCCCGTGAACGTCGCCTTCAGCCGCCGGCCCCGGGCCCTCGGGGGTCTCGACAAGACCCCGAACATGGACATGGAGCAGGTCACCGAGGACACCGTCTTCGGGGTGGGCAAGGTGGAGGACTTCACCTGGAAGCAGATGCTCGACTTCGCGACCTGCACCGAGTGCGGGCGCTGCCAGAGCGTCTGCCCGGCCTGGAACACCGGCAAGCCCCTCAGCCCGAAGCTGCTCATCATGGGGCTGCGCGACACGATGTTCGCCTCGGCCGACCGACTGCTGAGCGCGGGGGAGGGCGAGGTCGCCACCCTCGTGCCCACGACGATCGACCCCGACGTGCTGTGGAGCTGCACCACCTGCGGCAGCTGCGTCGAGCAGTGCCCGGTCGACATCGAGCACGTCGACGCCATCATCGACATGCGCCGCTACGAGGTGCTGATGGAGAGCCGGTTCCCGAGCGAGGCGGGCCTGCTGCTGCGCAACATGGAGAACCAGGGCGACCCCTGGGGCCTCGGGGCGGCCAAGCGCACCGAGTGGCTGTCCCAGCTCGACTTCGAGGTCCCGGTCGTCGACGGGGAGATCCCCGCCGACGTCGAGTACCTCTACTGGGTCGGGTGCGCCGGGTCGCTCGACGAGCGCGGCCGCCAGCAGGTCGTCTCGACGGCGCGAATGTTGCACCGTGCAGGCATCTCCTTCGCGGTCCTGGGGCCACGCGAGTCCTGCTCGGGCGACCCGGCCCGGCGCATGGGCAACGAGTACCTGTTCCAGGAGATGGCCAAGGCCAACATCGCCACGCTGGACGAGTCCAAGGTCACCAAGATCGTGGCCAGCTGCCCGCACTGCTTCAACACGATCAAGAACGAGTACCCGGCCCTCGGGGGCCAGTACGAGGTGATCCACCACTCCGAGCTGCTCGGTCACCTGGTGGCCTCGGGACGCCTGACGCCCGGGGTGAACTTCTCGAGCACGGTCACCTACCACGACCCGTGCTACCTGGGTCGCCACAACCGGGTCTTCGATCAGCCCCGCCACGTCCTCGACGCGGTCCCCGGCCTCACCCAGGTCGAGATGGCCCGCCACCGCGAGCGGGGCTTCTGCTGCGGGGCCGGTGGCGCGCGCATGTGGATGGAGGAGCGCATCGGCAAGCGCGTCAACATGGAGCGCACCGAGGAGGCCCTGGGGACCGGCGCCTCGGTCGTCTCGACCGCCTGCCCGTTCTGCATGATCATGCTCGACGACGCCGTCAAGGCCCAGGGCCGGGGCGACGACGTGGCGGTGCTCGACGTGAGCCAGGTGATCGAGCGCTCCCTCTAGGGCGGTAGTTCACACCGCCGAAACAGTCCACTAACGACTCCGAAACTCTCGGTTGCCACACTGGGCGCGTCGTCCTAGAGGTCAACGAGGCCCTCTCCGAGAGAAGAAGGAGTGCTCGTGCTCTTCGCCGCGAACATCCCCTACCCCCATTGGCTGAATCCGGCCGACAACACGTGGCAGATGGTGGCGGCCACCCTGGTGGGTCTGATGAGCCTGCCCGGGCTCGCCGTCCTCTACGGCGGGCTGGTGCGCAAGAAGTGGATCGTCAACACGATGATGATGGTCTTCGCGGGCTTCTCCATCACGCTGGTGATCTGGATGCTCTGGGCCTACAACATGGCCTTCGGCCAGCTGAGCCACTTCGGGCCGACGGGGTCCTTCTGGAGCGGCTTCATCGGCCACTTCGAGCCGCTGGCGACCGCGGGCTCCGAGCAGGGCCAGGCGGTGTCGGGCTCGAACACGCTGATCCCCTTCCACTTCCCGACGGCGACCTTCGCCTACTTCCAGTTCGTCTTCGCCGCGATCACCCCGCTGCTCTTCCTCGGCGGCCTGGTCGGGCGGCTCAAGTTCAAGGCCTGGCTGCTCATCGTGCCGCTGTGGATCACTCTCGTCTACACCGTCAACGCGGCGCTGCTCTGGGGCGGGGGCTTCTTCGCCCAGAAGGGGGCGGTCGACTACTCGGGTGGTTACGTGATCCACCTGTCGGCTGGTGTGGCCGCCTTCGTCGGGGCGGCCATCGTCGGCCCGCGGCGCTGGCAGGACCGGGAGAACGCCTTCCCCTCGAACCTGATGATGGTGGCGGTGGGCATGGGGATCCTGTGGATGGGCTGGAACGGCTTCAACGGCGGTGACCCCTTCTACGCCGGCGCCGACGCGGCGGCCGCCCTGCTCAACACCAACGTGGCCACGGCGGTCGCGCTGATGACCTGGGTGCTGATGGACATGTTCTTCTCCCGTCAGAAGAAGCCCACCTTCCTCGGGGCCCTCAACGGCATGCTCTGCGGACTGGTGGCCATCACCCCCTCAGCGGGATGGGTCAACGCGGTGGGGGCCATGCTGATCGGGCTGATCGCCTCGGCGATCGTCTGGGTGGCCTGGAACTACCTCTCCAAGGTCAAGCCCTTCTCCCAGGTCGACGACGCGCTCGGAGTCGTGTACACCCACGGGATCGCCGGCCTCACCGGCGGACTGCTGGTGGGCTTCCTCGCCGACCCCCACATGACCGAGTACGGGGTGCCCGGGGCCAACTACAAGGGATCGGGCTCCTTCTCGGTGGGGGGCTGGTTCTACACCCACTCCTTCCACCAGCTCTGGGAGCAGTTCCTCGCCGCCGCATGGGTCATCCTCTTCACGGCCGTGGGCACCGCGGTCATCTTCTATATCGTGAAGTTGGTGACCGGCCTGCGCGAGGACGAGGAGACCCTGCGGATCGGCGACATCGCGATCCACGAGGAGGAGGCCTTCCCCGAGCCGACCTTCGGCGAGCCGATCGGTTCGCCCAGCCACCTGCACGCCGACAACGTCTGACACCAAGGAGAGAGAACCATGAAGCTGGTAACCGCAGTGGTGAAGCCCTTCAAGCTCGACGAGGTCAAGGTCGCGCTGAAGGCGGTGGGGGTGTCGGGCATGACCGTGGGCCAGGTCCGGGGCTTCGGCCGCCAGGGCGGCCACATCGAGATCTACCGGGGTCGGGAGTACGAGTTCGACTTCGTCGACAAGATCCGCATCGAGGTGGCCTGCACCGACGAGCAGGTCGACGCGGTCCTCGATGCGATCGTCACGGCGGCGCGCACCGACACGGTGGGCGACGGCAAGGTCTGGGTGACCGACGTGGAGAAGGTGGTGCGGGTGCGCACCAACGAGCGCGGGCCCGAGGCCCTCTAGCTCAACCCGCCTGGCGGGCCACCGCCGCGGCCGCCGCCGCGGCCGCGGCGGGGTCCCCCAGGTAGCGCGCCGAGACCACCTCGAGCGCGTCGTCCAGGCGCAAGCGGTAGGGGATCCCGGTGGGGATGTCGAGCTCGGCGATCTCGTCCTCGGCGATCGACTCGATGATCATGCGCAGCGCCCGCAGGGAGTTGCCGTGGGCCACCACCAGCACCGCGCCGCCGCGAGCCCCCTCGAGGCGCAGGTCCTCTGAGAGGGTGTCGCGCCAGTAGGGGCCGACCCGGGCCACGACGTCCTTCAGGCACTCGCTGGCCGGGATCTGCTCACGGGTGAGGTCGCGGTAGCGCGGGTCGGACCAGGAGCCGCGCGGGTCCCCCTCGGCGAGCGGCGGGGGCGGCACGTCGAAGGAGCGGCGCCAGAGCTTCACCTGGTCGGCCCCGAAGGTCTCGGCGGTCTCTCGCTTGTCCTTGCCGGTGAGGTCCCCGTAGTGGCGCTCGTTCAGCCGCCAGGTGCGCCGCACCCACAGCCAGCTGCGCCCGGCCTCGTGCAGGGCGATCTCGGCGGTGTGGATGGCGCGGGTGAGCAGCGAGGTGTGGACCCAGCGCAGGTCGAGGTCCTCCTCGGCGGCCAGCAGCCGCCCGGCCTCGGCGGCCTCGGCCTCGCCCTCGGGGCTCAGGTCGACGTCGGTCCAGCCGGTGAACAGGTTCAGGTCGTTCCAGGCCGAGCGCCCGTGGCGCAGCAGGATCAGGTCGGGCACCTCCGCAGCCTACCGAGGCCCCCCGCGGCGGGGACTTCGGGGTGCTAGACCGAGCCCGTGTTCGACCTCAGCGCCGAGATGGCCGCGACCATGGCCGAGCTGGAGGCGCGCGACGCGCGCGACCGGCTCGACGGGACGCCCCGCGAGGGGCGCCTGCGCCAGATCCCGCCCGAGACCGGGCGGCTCCTCGCCCTGCTGTGCGCCAGCGCACCGGCCGGCCAGGTCGTCGAGGTCGGCACCAGCGCGGGGTACTCCTCGCTCTGGTTGAGCCTGGGCTGCGCCGCGTCCGGCCGGCAGCTCACCACCTTCGAGGTGGATCCCCGCAAGGTCGCCTTAGCGCGAGAGTCCTTCACCCGGGCCGGCGTCGCCGAGCAGGTCGAGCTCATCGAGGGGGACCTGCGCGAGCGCACCGAGCACCTCGGCGAGGTGGCCTTCTGCTTTCTCGATGCGGAGAAGGACCTCTACGAGGAGATCGCCGACCTCGTGCTCGAGCGGCTGGTCCCGGGGGGACTGCTCGTCGCCGACAACGTGCTCAGCCACCGCGAGGAGCTGGCCCCCTTCGTCGAGCGCTCCCTCAGCGACCCCCGTCTGGACGGGGTGGTGGTGCCGATCGGCAAGGGGGAGCTGGTCCTGCGCCGCCGCGGGACGGGGAAGGCGAGTACCTGATAAGGAAGTAGTAAATTATCTTGACAAGGAGAGACTCAACTTAGTACCATGGGTGGCACGACCCCGGGGCTCGGAAGGACCGGCCTGGGGCACAGACGTAAGGAGCATCCATGGCCAAGGCAGTCGGCATCGACCTGGGCACGACCAACTCGGTGGTCAGCGTCCTCGAGGCGGGCGAGCCCGTCGTCATCCCCAACGCCGAGGGCAGCCGCACGACCCCCTCGGTCGTGGGCTTCTCCAAGACCGGCGAGGTCCTCGTCGGCGAGGTCGCCAAGCGCCAGGCGATCACCAACCCCGAGCGCACCATCCGCTCGGTCAAGCGCCACATGGGCGACAACTCCTGGTCGATCGACATCGACGGGACCAAGTACACGCCCCAGGAGATCAGCGCGCGCATCCTGATGAAGCTGAAGCGCGACGCCGAGGCCTACCTGGGCGACACCGTGACCCAGGCCGTCATCACCGTGCCGGCCTACTTCAACGACGCCCAGCGCACCGCCACCAAGGAGGCGGGCCAGATCGCCGGCCTCGAGGTGCTGCGCATCGTCAACGAGCCGACCGCCGCCGCGCTCGCCTACGGCCTCGACAAGGGGACCCAGGAGCAGACCGTGCTCGTCTTCGACCTCGGGGGCGGCACCTTTGACGTCAGCGTGCTCGAGATCGCCGACGGCGTGTTCGAGGTGAAGTCCACCCACGGCGACACCCAGCTCGGCGGCGACGACTGGGACGAGGCCGTGATGGAGTGGCTGGTCAAGAGCTTCAAGGACACCGAGGGCGTGGACCTGTCGGGCGACAAGATGGCCATGCAGCGCCTGAAGGAGGCCGCCGAGAAGGCCAAGATCGAGCTCTCCAGCCTCCAAGAGACCCAGGTCAACCTGCCCTTCATCACCGCGACGGCCGACGGCCCCAAGCACCTCGACCTCAAGTTGACCCGCGCGAAGTTCAACGAGCTGACCGCCTCCCTCGTGGAGCGCTGCCGCAGCCCCTTCGACCAGGCGATCAAGGACGCGGGCCTGACCCTCGCCCAGATC